>NZ_JATS01000006.1:0-205250 GCF_000526095.1 Streptococcus sp. CM6
CTTTTATTCCTTGACTCTTAAAAATATCCTCAACTTGTTCAAAATTACTAGTCATAATTGTCGCTTTCTTCAGATTTGGAAACTGTTGCAGTTCTTTAAGACTAACTTCATTTAGATCGAAACTATCATCTTCACCGTCCCACTGAGGTATCAGATTCATATAAATCTCGTTACCTCCATCCATATTGATTTCTTGAACTTGTTCAGCATACTTCTTAGGTATAGGAAGATTTATCATATAATCCAGTGCTGGTTGAATAATCTCCATACTTTCTGTGTCGATGTTCAACTCACTGGCTTCCTCTGCAAAATCAAAAATATTAAAAACTGGTTTCAAAACCTCTAAATCATACATTAAAACCTGGATAATGGCTAGTTTAAAAGTTATATTTTCAAAAGAAAGCAGTTCTTCGTCAGTTTCTTTTAACTTGTAACTTTTCCGTTCATTTTTTATCTCTGGAAAGAAGGAAATGGAAAGTGTGTCTGTGATTGTCTCTGTAATTCCATTAAAATTAGTTCCATAAGGAGTCCATAAAATAAGGTTAAAATCCCCTACTCTATGCCTATCAGAAAAGAAATAAGGAGATTTTCCATCTGATAATACCACAGCTTGACATGGTTGCTTTGGCAATTCTTTCTCTCCAGTCATAGATTTTACAACATCGCCATAGTAGAGGAAAACAGTAGAAATCAAATGTTCCTCATCAATGTATGTTTTAGATTTTTTTAAATGATTTTTAATCGAGAAAGAATGTTGAAATACAATACCAATATTGTCATAAATGTATTTAATAAACTTATTATCTCTTTTGACAACCTGGTCAGGCTTCCCCAAAACAACTTCAATATCTTTCAAGGACAAAGGAAAAGATAAGCTCGTTCCGTTAATAATCATTGAATTGTTGTGGAGATTGATTTCAAGTTTTTCGTGTGTTGCTTTCTTAAATAAATTAAACATATTACTACCTTTTCTTAAGTTTCTTCCAGATAAATTTTGACCGTTTGGTATTCCTGCTCTTTAGCATAGGCAAACACCTCTGAAGCTCTAATGTAATCAAAGATATTTTCTTCTAAATCTTCATCCCAGATCGATTCATGAAATATTTCATTCTCTTGACATGCTTCATAGAAAATATCGAGGTGAACCTGATAAAACTCTTCATCTTCATTTGAGGTTTGTCTTACTAAGGATAGTTGAAACATTGGCTTATCAGATATAGCTGTAAATGTCCCTGTTTCAAATAAAATCATCTCATCCTCAATAGGCTGACGACACAAGTCTTCAAAGATTGCTACTATTTCCTCTAAGGGCATCTTATCGGTGATTCTTTCTCTTAAAAATTCAAGTGACTGCTTCATATTTTTTTCTTTCTAGATGTTTTCGTTCTTAGAATAATCTTATTAAAAAATTGAATCCCTACACCTTTTATTATACTACATAAACAGAAAAAAAGACCTAACCAGCGGGCCCTTACCTTTGTCTCAGTCTAGATCTTTTTGATAATCGGAAAAACCTCTGTAAGGACGTCTATCCCAAAATTAATTCCCTGTACTTGGTAGTGATAGATTGGGGCTAAGCAAAATTTAAAACTCACAGATACAACTTTCTTCTCACATTCTTTAGAAATTTTCACGATTAACTTCTTCAAAATAGTCATCCAGATGATGGTAGATTTGCATATCTTCTTCTGAACCATCTTTCAAAACTGCAAATACCTTCACTTTATCATCATTGACAAATACGAAATTATGTTCACAAAAATAAGCCTGATAACCCTTGTCAACTAAGGTCCAAAGTTCATCTTTTGTTAAACCAAAAATATCTTTTTTTACAAGATAGGTTTTCCCGATTTCCATTTTCATGATAGATATTTCTCCTTAAGAAGCTAGATAGTGCTAGATGTTTTCTCTTTACTGCTCAATCCGTCTACTAAAGCAGTAGCATACACTCACAAAGAACTTTGGTTGACTATTGAATATCTTACATCGCTTCTTTCACATATCCTTCGACATCTTCAATCTCTACAAACAACGGGTCTAAGTGACATAGGAAGTGCCAATCTTCGGTGTCGCGTTTTCTGTAGACAATCGCTTCACCGTCTTCACTTCCGAAAAAGCTTCTGTCGACTTCGTACCCTTTGCTTTCTAAGAAAGCTTTTGCCTTGCGGAAGTTTGCTTCTCTGACTTCGACGTAAGCTTTCACTTCATCGTTGTTAACGACATACGCGTCTACTTTTGTAGCTCCTTCGATCACTTTATCGTTTTTAAAGGATAGATTCGAAACCTCTTTCCAAATAATGTCCACATTTTCCTCAGAATTAAACGAAAACCTAGATAAAGGGACAATATTCCCGTTAAAGACAATCTCCATATAATCCGGTAGATTTTTTGAATTAAAATATTCCACTTCAAAACCATCTTCGTTTTCTAATGTATACCCAGGGATTCGAGTTACAAATTCCCGTCCTTCTTCTAAAGTCTCAAATAAGACTAAATCCTTTGAATAATTGTTTTGGTACAATTCTAATAGATACATCATTAATCCTTCCAATATTTGGATAGATGATAGTTTTTTAGCAAACTAATATATTTAACACGTGAGGATAGAGGTTCAAGCATTCTTTTTTACTAAATAGGATTGATTGCTAAAAATTTCACCGGCTTACCTCCTCTTATCTCATCCTCAATTATAACACGTTTCCACTCACATATCAGATATTTATTATTGGACCAAATAACCTTTTGAAATAGAAAACAAGCTCACCAATTCATCAAGTCTATATTTTTATGAGATTCTTCTTGATGTTAGATAAAGGGCTTCGACTTGCAAATCTATGGTATTTGATTCTGCTAACTTGTATAGCAGTAATAACATGCATTTTACTAATGAATAAACAAAAATCTGAGTAAATAGCTGAATAAAGCAAAATGGATTAATTACACCATTAATTTAAAAGAAAAAAGTGACGAGTTTATTTGTTATCTTGTCGCTTTGCTGTTTTTCAGTGGTCAAGCTCATGACTTGGTTAAGTTTGTTTCTGCCTTTTCTTCTCAAAAGGTGATAACTCTTTACCCTAGTATTTGCTCAACTTCCTTAATCTTATTTTTCAGAGTTTAATACTGACTAATTAGTATCCGTTATGATATCGAAACTTCTTTCTCCCATCGTCTGAGCACATCTTTTAAAGGCTCATCTAGATAGGTATAGGCTTTGTCTTTAATCCAATCAGGTATACCATAAGCAGCTTCTGCAATACTTCCTGTGATGGCAGCAAGAGTATCACTATCCCCACCAATAGAGATAGCATTTCTGATAGCATCCTCAAAGTCTGTACTTTCAAGAAAGGCAATGATAGCTTGAGGTACCGTATTCTGGCAAGTTTCATTGAAACGATAAGTAGGACGAATTTCATCTAGTGTTTGAGAAAGATTATATCCATACTCTTGTTCTATATGCTCCTTGATAAGTCTCTTACACTCTGTAGGATTATCGTTAATCGGTTTTCCATAGTCACCACTGTAACCTCCAAAGTAATAACGACACATAAATATAGTATCAGACGTCGCCATAGCTCCTTTGACACCCTCTGGATGGTTATGAGTCACCTCTGCAGAAAGTCGTGCAACTGCTCTTCTGGACGGCCAGGCTCCCGTTCGTGCACAGAAACTACAATCCATGGTCCAGGCACATGGAGAAACACGCATTGCTGAGCCATTTCCAAAGCTATTATAAGGTTCTCGATCGTCGCTATCAACCCAATTCCCAAATCTTGCACCGTAACCTGCATCGGGATACATCCTACCATATTTTTTCATGGCGTCAATAAAGTCATCCTTCTGACCGCCATTCATAATGGCTTCTGCAACAGCACAGGTCATAACCGTATCATCAGTGAAAAAACAATTCTCACGAAATAATGGAAAGTCTTTCGTTTTGATATTGTTCCATTCGTAAACTGAACCTACAATATCTCCAACTATTGCTCCTAGCATGGTATTCCTCCTTACAAACTATTAGTTTAGACTGATATTTCTACTTTTCATACTCGTCTATTCTATCAGCATATTCAGTCAAAAGTTTTTTTGAATAAATTTTTTCATTACTTGAATTTCTAACTTCTTTCCAAAGAATAGAAGCTACTTTTAGTTTATTAGAGTAGTTGGCACTATTTTCGTCTGCACAGAAATCCTTTAGAAATTGATTCCATTGACAAACCGAATGATCATACTTGGCATAATCTGAATTTCCATAATAAACTTTTAACATATCTTGAATGGTAAAACTTAAATCATGTTCTCTTTTTACTTTTCTCCAAGCAGCGGCCATATCAGCAGTAAATTTAAACGGTGAAACTTCTGTTAAAGTTGAGAAATATTCTCTAAAGTGTGCGTTAAAGGAGAACCCGCATTCAAGCAAGGGCGTATCTAAGGTAAGAACTTCTACTCGTTTCTTATTCCTTTTTATTGATGATTTTTTAATCAAATTCCCCTTAAAGTACTGCTCAATAATATCATTGAGTTCTTGTTTTGTACCTCTATATTTAAGCCCTAATGACTTGCATATCTGTGAAAGTTCATCACGATACCAATAGTATTTATTAAATTCATCAAAGGATGTGATTTTATCAAACTCAGGTCTACTCTCTATCAATATAACACCTCCTTAAAAACAGTTTAGGTTGTCATCTTAAAATAATGGAGTTTTAGTTTTTTTGTAAGGAAGAAAGTATCCAAAGATTTAAAGCAGATTTTCCATATGATTAAAAAATTACATTATATGTTTATTTTTTAATATAAAACGTATAAACTTTAGAATTCTCTAATCAATCTTCTTAAGATCTATTTTAATATTTTTTCCTTGTATTATCCTATCATTTTCTTTACCAGTTCTAATAGCATATAGCAAATAAGTTAAATAATGATCCAACTCATTGTAGTATATATGAACTACTTTATTTTCTTCAACATAAAACCATTCTAACTCATAATCATAATTCTGATTGTTCTGGTTCAGATATTCAAAATAATTCCATCCATCGTCCGTATAATCGTTTATATGAGATTCTGGCTCTGACTCATAAGAGTAAGGAAAACGTTCCTGATATTCCTCTGTTAACCAATTTCTATCTTTACCGTCATTTTCAAGGAAATTTTCAAAGAGTTCTTTATATTCTTCCTTCGTTTTTGGTATCGATTTTAAATAGTTTGATATTGGTTCAGAAGATATTAATTTGTTTTCTCTCATTTTATGTCTTAGATACAATATAAGTTCAATTGTTGCTGGATCATCACCGAATGTACCACATTTTACATTATTATCTCGATTTTCTATTACTTTATTATATAATGGTTCAATGTCTTTCAAACAATCTTTTCCGAAGATTTTTTCAATATGACCTTCAAATATTACTTCCACATTCTTTTTTTCTTTATTTTCCATATTAACCCTTTACTTTCTTTTTTAGTTAAATAATTGAATAATCAATGTTTTTTATTTTCTAAATCAAAACCAATCTGCCAAAATCCCATATCAAGTATTTTCATTTGAGGATATAGCATATCGGCAACAATAAATTTTTTTTGAACTAAATCTAATTGTTCTATATTTTTCTCATAGAAATCTACTAATTGTAAAATAGATTTAATGTTATAGCTTCCACTTGCAATCTTTTGCGACCTTATTCCAGTAACAAAATATCTATCATATGCCGGAACACAACCAAGTGTGCCCATCAGTATCTTTGTAATTAGTGTATCTGATAAGTTGTTTTTTAGTTCTGTTCCTCTCACTTCACGTCTGATTACATCATAATAATTAGCTATAAATTCATTTATTTCCTTTAGCAATTTTTGGTTAGTTTCATTTTTAAAATCTTTACATTCTATTCCTGCTAGAGAATCATATTTATTGCTTAAGATTTCTCTTACTACCGGTATATGTACTCTATAATCCTTTTGTAATAAGAATGAAGAGCCTCTATACATCCCCCAACTTGCTAAATAAAATGCAAGTTGTAAACTCAGGTAATCTATATTCACATCATTCTCTTTTCTAGCTGTCATAAAATGTGAATAACAATGCTCCCATGAACGATATCTATCATGTTCATCAGCTTTTAAATCGTTATAAAATTTAGTTGATGATTTAATAATCATATCAATTGTTTTCATACTTTATACTTTCTAAACAATTTTAAAATATATAGCGTTTTCATTTTTTTCTTATCCTATTATATCATTATTTAAAATAAAAAACTGCAACTTACTAGTTGCAGTCAAACACAGATTTACTTCTGTTCCTTTTAGAAACTTATATTTTCATTTTCAGGCATAGTAAAAATATCGTTTTTTTCAAAATAAGGTTTTACCATCTCTTTCCATCTAGCTTTATGAAAATTGATTGAGTTTAAAGGAGACAGACCATAATTTCCCAATGCATAACCATCATTTACTTCAACAACAAGTGTCCTGCCATCACGAGTAACACCGATATCTAGTCCATAAGCTATTGGTGCATCTTTCCAACATGATATGGCATCATCAATTACACTAGGATCAAATTGTGCATGATAATCACCAGTATAGGGGCGAACATCTAATACTTGACCATCTAACACAAAACACCGCCATTCTGCTATGAATTCTACAACCTCACTGATCCATATAGGATAGTCGAAAGGTAGACCAATACCTATCAAATCATGGGTTCCGTTAACAACTCTTCCATTAAAAACTTTTGAACCAGCTTTAGGCTTAATAAATTTTCCCCAATTATCAGGTATATTTACAATCTCTCCTAAAGCAGATTCATAAATCTTTCGACCATAAAACTCTTTAAGCTCAATGGTATAGTCATAAACTCAGCGATAAGCGTTTTTATCGCCCTACTTTTCGCATGCACTTGACCAATAAAGAAATTCTAGACAAGTTTTTAAGCAAATCAGAAGGCTTGAAACACCACTATAATTTCTATCAGCTCTTGCTTTTTCACTTTCAGAATAAAGGGCCTGACAATTTTTTCGGACTCATTGAGGACAATCTAAAGCAGATTCATCCTCCTTTTCAGACTGTCTTTAAATCCTTTCTAAAGAACAAAGAGAAAATCGTCAAAGTCCTTCAACTACCCTATTCTAACACCAAATTGGAAGCGACGAATAATCTCATCAAACTTATCAAACGAAATGCCTTTGGATTTCGGAACTTTGACAACTTTAAAAAAACGAATTTTTATCGCTCTGAATATAAAAATGGAGAGAACGACTATTGTCCTCTCCAGATGTTAGCTTTTATTCAACCCACTACAGTTGACAAAGAGCCGATTTGTGAGTACAGTGCATTTTCATATTTATTTTTGTAATCCAGCGATTACTTCATTGATTTTTGATTCGATATCATTCAATGGAACCATGTACCATTCAGTCGCTTTTTTGAAATTTCCATCCTGAAAGACAACTTGTTTGTCCCGGAATGCATGATGTAGGGTGCGCTCAAGAAGCTGAGCATTCACATTTTTCACCTCGGCAGAAAGCATAACTCTCACTGGTGCATTTAAATAGGTCACGTCATTTTCTGCGTTAGAAATTCTGTTTTCCACATCATTTCGAGTGAATCCAATTTTATACAGATTGTTCCATTTACTAATATCTGGATTAGTACTTAATGATTTCAGCACATAGATATAACCTGTCGTAAATTCTTCTCCAAAACTTTCAGCCAACGTTTCCTCATTTTCCGGTTCTGTCACCATCCGTCCATGACGTTCAGTTGAGTAAAGAGACGAAGCTAATGATTGTAACAACAAATTCTTGTTCTCCGTCCCATTCTCATAAACAACATGCATTCTGGCATTTGTCTTCCCATTATCAGCGATAAAGGTATCCTTTGAAATGGAAACGATATACATCATTACGCCATTTTGGATGTAGAATCTATTTTCATGAATATCATACTGTTCAAATGGAATAATTTTTCGTCTACCAGATGCGATATCTGCATGCACTTGATCGAATAAGCTCTTATACTTCTCAAAGTGACTTGCATGTTTTCTCCGACCAATTTTATCTGCGGCATTCACTGTTCTACGATATCGAGAAACATCCAACAAGTCTGAAAAATCGTCAATCATATCATCTGCCCCTAAGATATCATCCAGATTTAACTCGTCATCGATTTCAACTAAATCAGTAAGAAACTCTCCATCTGGTTCGAATTCCTTATCCAATAAACCAAGAGTGTCAAACTTCTTAACCTTCTCAGCTCTTTCAGTTTTTCCCCGAAATCCGCTAAGACGGGCCCACAATGCACGTTCACTAGACCATTCAGATGTTTTTTCCGGCTCTCGTCCATTTTCGTTCACAAAGTCTATGATCTCCTGAAATTTAGCAACTTCGGGATCTTGTTTTACAACTTTCTTCTTTTCAACTTGCTTGGTTAAATCATCAAAAGCGTCATCTTCAAAGATGCTGTCTAAACTATTCGCCATCTTCTTTCGCTGCCTCTCTTTCACGTTTTATCTCAGCAAGTCGTAGCAAAGCAAAGGCCAAGTATTTTTCACCATCATCTTTACTATTTCTATCAGGGTTACGCCCATTTTCCGCGCGGAATTTCTTAGCAGCTCGGTAGGCCGCAACCAATTGTTCATCAGTGAAATCATACTTGTTTGATGACAAATAATCCTGAATAAACCGAAGAGTCGGTGCATCAATATCACGACTAATCACTTCATACGCACGTTGGAACGGATTCACTTGATCGATTAAATCAATATTCAATTCATCAATGTTAATGAAACGATCGGCCATCTTAATAATTTCGCGGCTACCATCTTCTGAAGTTGTTGTCCGTCCAGCCGCAATATTTATATCGGCAACTGTATGCTGACGAACGGTTTCTAGCTCCTCATTCGTCAAATCCGGATAACGTTCAATGATAACACGGGGAATCAATGTTTTATTAATCATCTTCGCATCAGCGCCTGAAACAATGGCGTTTTGAATATCTTGACTCTGCAAAATACTAGATTTCAAATCTTCCATATCGTTTTCGATGATTTTTTTCGTGCGTTCCGTAGTATCAGCAGGTTTCAATCCTCTAATTGAAAGATCGCCAGGTTTGTCAGGTTTATCATCTTTTGGTTTGAATTTGTAAACTGGTGCTAACACTTGTTCCATAAGCAACGAAGCAGAAATTGCCTTCATGATACTGTTAACCGCGAATAATACTTCATCATCCTTTGAATCTGGCTGCGCAATAAGATTTGTAAACTGTGCATGAGTTTTATTGGGACTGTCACGCGTTACGCGGCCGATGATTTGAATCACTTCAGTTAATGAGTTGCGATAACCAATTGTCAGTGCATATTCCGCAAACGGCCAATCGAATCCTTCTTTTGCCATTCCCAAAGCAATGATGATATCAAGCTTATCAAGATCTTTAATGTCATCCGTAATACTTGCTAAGTATGCTGAGACTTTTTCACGTCCATCTTCATTTACGAGGTCGGCTACTAATAATTCTTTACCATCGGGACGTTCGATTTCATATATGCCATCCTCGTTCTGTGTGATATTACCACCGTCCGTTAATAAATCAAGTATTTCATCCACTTCCGCATACTTGTCTTTAGTAGACTCCCCCGAGTTAACATTAGGAATATGGATAATAGATTTCTTGTTGACATCAATCACTTTATCCAATGCATCCGTATATTTTCCACGGTAAAAACTATAACCCATCGCAAAGGATTTCAGATATTTATATCCTTCCAGTTGCTCATAATAAGTGTAAGTGACCTTATCAAATTTATCTTCGTCGGTTGGTTCCAAAATCTGAACAGAGTCGCCGCGGAAATATGAACCGGTCATTGCCAAGATGTGCGCATTAGAGTTTGACATGATACTGCGTAAGGTATTGCCTAACACAGAATTATCGTCACGGCTCACATGGTGGAACTCATCAATCGCCAATAACGTATTGTCAAACAGTGAATCATCCAACTCTTCAAAAGCAAATCGCAATGTTGCATGTGTAGCAATCAGGATATTATCACTAGGATCTGTCGAGTTCATGAATTTAACAAAGTGTTGAACCTTTGATTTTTCACCGCCACCAATAGTCAAATTGTTACTTGGTTTTACTTCCCAATCCCAATGAAAACCAAACTTCGATAATTCCGTATCTTTGAATGATTTACCAATTGAGCGTTCAGGAACTGCAATAATCACTTTTTTAATTCCTTGATTATGAAGTTTATCCAAACCAACAAACATCAACGCGCGAGATTTCCCTGAAGCCGGTGGTGATTTCACCAACAAATACTGCGATGCACGTTTCTCATAGACACGTTCTTGCATCTCACGCATTCCGAGGTCATTTGTTGTTTTCGATTGATTTTTATCAAAATTAATTTCAAATAAATTACTAGTCATTTGTTGTCATCTCCTGATAGAGTTTTAGTAATGTTCCAAGTCGATCTTCGTCAGATTCAAACGGACGTTGCTGATAAGCTCTGTCAACAATTCCATCCAGTTCCTCATGCTTCTTACGTAAAGATTCTGGCATAGTATCCTTATTATATAGATTGGCTAAGGACCCACCTTCATATTCTCGCAAATCAAGAATTTCTGTCATTACACGAGTGATTTCGTTTTTTCTCTGAGTAGATAAATTTTTGATTGGGAAAGTATTATAAACTTGTTTGATTGAATAACTGTAATCAGTTTTCATTCGTCCGCTTATATTTTTCACCCAGATCATATGCATTCTCGATTCTAACAGTCCGAGTAGCCATACTTCTCCACCGTATACAGCAATTCCTTTTTGAGAAATAATCGTTTCAGGATAAACAACTCCCATAGGTATATAATCACGATTTTCAGAAGATGTCTGTGGAATAATAATTGCGGGCTCTTCTTTATGTCTGACTTCACCAAACCTATAGGGTGTGGAGGCTAACCTGTTTGTAGCATCTCTTTTACTTTCTAATCGATTTTTCTTAACCTTTTCAAATCTTGAATGTAAATTATGAAATTTATCCGCTTCAGGGTAATGTAGATCATCGACCCAAATTGAATATCTCCAAGTATCATTTAAATACTCTTTCGCCCCTATGAATTTTCTCAAAAACTTACTTGAATCTGGTTCATTCGAAATAAATGATTCAAAATCATCTCGCTCAATTATCAGGAATCCATTATCATTGGGCATGCTACCTGTCACAGCACTTTTGATATCAGAAATTGGATGCTGTTTTTCAAATACAATAACGTTTCCAGAATCTGTAAGGTATGGGCTAATATTATCGACAATTTTCATACTACTGCCCGAGAAAATTTTCTTACTTCTCAAATTACCGATTGCACACATCCCAATAATAACGACAACGACACCAGCTTGATTCTTTGCACTATTGCCCCATTTAAAAGAGGTATAAGCTGTATCAATACAAACATTCTCTTTAAGAAGTAAACTCCATAACAAAGGTACTTGCGTCCCCTGAATTATCGAATTTGTACTTACAAAACTCACCCTAGCTTTCGTATTGTCAATATATTCCGTTGCCTTTAAAAACCATCCCGAAATATAATCTAGATTTCCAATTGAAACATCGTAATTTTTAAATACATAAGACAGATCATCCTTTTGTTCCGGAGTTTGCTTTCTAGCACCGTAATATGGTGGATTCCCCATAAGATAAACTTCTTGATCTACGGAATGTGGTAAAACTTCATTCCAATCAATTCGAAGAGAATTTGCACAGATTATATTCCCAGCATCTTTCAACGGTAACAACTCAGCGATGGTACCTGGGATTGCTTCCTCAAGTTCTTTATTCATTTGGTGCTCAGCAATCCATAAAGAAAGTCTCGCCACCTCATGTGCAAAATCATCTAATTCAATCCCATTAAAATTCCCAAGATGAATAACTGATAATGGCATAGAATCATTATTTTGTATGTCACCCAACAATTGCAAAATTTTAATTTCAAGTCTACGGATTTCCTTATAAGCAATAATCAGGAAATTTCCCGAACCACTAGCAGGATCCAAAAACTTAATATTAGAAATTCGCGTCAACAAAGCACTTAGCTCATTGATGATTGATCTCTTATTATCGTTTCTTGTTTTTTCGGTAATGTCCTTCAGCTCATTTTCTTCACTGCGAAGCTTTAAAGTTTCAAATACCTCTGTCAAATCATCTAAGAATAACGGCTTGATGACTTTCATAATATTTGGCACACTTGTATAGTGCATACCAGCAACATGACGGTCTTCTGCTGAAGCAACTGATTGAATCATTGCTCCAAGAATATCTGGGTTGATTTCATTCCAATTTAGCAATTCACCAGCTTCGATAAGTAGCTCTCTTGAGACTTTTGAAAAGGTCAAATCCACATGTGGTTCTCCGAATAATTTCCCATTAACGTATGGAAATTCAAGTAACCACTCATCTTTGCCGCTGCGAGCTAACTCATTAATATCCAAGATTGCAAAGAGTTCTTTGATGACTTCGTTAAAATTCGAACCATCTTCAGCCGTTCTTGTTTTTAGAACATTTGTAAAGGAACCCTTATTCATAATTCCTGTGTCTTCTGCAAACAACAAGAACAGCACTCGAATCAAGAACAAGTTAAATGCATGTTCGTTGGCGTCTGGATTATCCTTGGCCACAACATCGTACAATTTTGCAAAGCGTTCAGCCGCTTTACGGTCTGCAGGATTTTCAGCTTGGTAATCAGCTTTTTCAATTCCATTCCATGCCAAGAAAAAGTCTGCATTAGCTGGCAGCTCTTCAATTGGAATATTCAGCGTTTCATGCGTTGTCGTATCAATTGCAGCGATATCTGAATAATCGTTTACCAAGATATATCGTGGTTTAGACTTTTGTTCTTTAATTGACTGAGCAATCGCATCAATCGTAATAACGACATCGCCTTCGATTTCTTCATAGTGAAGTTTGTTCTTAATTACAAATGGTTCACCGTTATCGAATTTTGATTTTGCCCGTGTTATTGATGTTTTAGGAATGTCATACAACGCCAAAAATTGAGTAATGAAATCATCCCCACTATTATTTGAAAGTATTTTTTTTACACCATCTTCAATTTCAGTGATGTTTAAAACTTTATTTTTTGCCATTTACTTAACATCCTCCGCGTCTATAACTTCAGAACTGATTATTTCACTAACATCAACATTCAAAGCAGCAGCAATTTTCAATAATGATTCCATAGCCACTAACTCATTTTTCCCAAGTTTTGCTATAACATTAGGGCTGACTCCCGAGATTTCACGGAGTTGAGTTTTGTTCATATTCAAATCAATCAATAACTTCCATAGCTTATTATAAGAAATTGACATACTGCACCTCTATTCTACTGTTACTTTTTATTATATCATTTATGAGCTATCAATATTACACGAAGTATGAAATATTTTCGCGAACGCAAACTACTTCACAATAGTAAAGTCTTCAGCAGAATATACTACTAAAGGCGTTCTGTTAATTATTAATTCCATTGGATTTTTACTGGAATTCCTAGCTGACGAGCTAATTTTTCAATTTTGATTCTGACGTTCTTCTTGTTGAAATTTGCATAAACCCATACACCATCGGCTACCTTTGCTGAATTTGGTCTTCCATTGTACATGGAGGGCTTACGTCCTAGAATCATAGCAAACGAGGGTGTCTCGTCAACAATCAATTCTTGCAATTGTTCGTTGTACTTTGCATCCGTAAATAACTGTGAGACAAAGTCAACCAACAGACCACGAGCAGATTTCGAGGATAGCTGTTTCTTATCATATTCAATTTCATATTGTCCAGAAGAGCTATATTCATAAGTTGGAGTTTCATTGTCTTCAGAAGTACCAAATAAATCTATGTTTGCAATCTCATCAATAATTTCAAACACTGTATCATATAATTGGTCTGATTGAGCTTTTTGAAGTTTATCGATGTACGAACTGTTCCCAGTCGTCGAGTTCATCATTTCGTAATCGGATTTTTCTTGGAAATCTTGGATAATTCTTCTTTCAAGATAATCAGTATCTGCTTTTGACATTTTGCCATCAGCTCTTGCAAAGAACAAAACAGATTCAACCCAAGCTTTGTCTTCTTTGAGGAAATGCTGCGATAGCCGAAGCGAGATTGATTGTCCGGCAGCCTGTCCAACATATCGTTTATTCCCACCTATCAAAACGTAAACAGCTGGATAATTTGCGAAATCCTGTTCTTTCAAATATGGAAGGTCACTTCGACTCATCGAAACCAAAATTGCAGGCTCACGTTCAAAATATGAAATATTGTCTTTCTGTGTATCCGAAAAAAAAAAACTGCTTCATGATCATGTCTCCCTTGAAAGTTCGATAATATATTATATCACGTAACCGTTATCAAAATCATCTAAGCTATCATCTTTATGGTGTAAAACCTGTCAACTCAAAGCTCCATAACATTTCTATCAACTCTACGGTTGACCACTAAATGTAATTTTTACACGAAAGAGAGCAATCCGAGAAATCCCCCGAACTGCTCTAATCCTTATTATTTCAAAGTTCTTTACGTGTCAGCAGTCCTACAACCTCAACATGATGCGTTTGCGGAAAAAGGTCCACCGGCTGTACTTTCTTCAATTCATATCCCAATTCTTGGTAGAGTTTGATGTCGCGCGCCATGGTTGCGACATTGCAGGAGATATAGGCAATATGATCTGCTCCTGTTTGGCTACTTGCCTTGATAAAGCTTTCTGTGAGTCCTTTTCTTGGTGGGTCCACTAGGATAAGGCTTGGTTTAATACCTTCCTTGAGCCAGTTCTTCATGGCATTTTCAGTTGTATCACAGACATAGTGGGCATTAGTGATGCCATTTATACTAGCATTTTTCTGGCTATTCTCCACGGCTTCTGGAATCACTTCAACACCGTAGACTTCTTTGACATGCTTGGCAACGGATAATCCAATCGTTCCAATCCCAGAATAAGCGTCAATCACCACATCATCTTCTCTTAACTCTGCAAAGTCAATGGCTGTTTGATAGAGCTTTTCAGCCATTTCAGTATTGACCTGGTAAAAGGCTGGGCCAGCGATTTGGAAGTCATTTCCCAACATCTGGTCGGTAATATAGTCTTGACCATAAAGAGTCTTCCACTCCTTACCAAAAATCGCATTGGTATTCTGGTCGTTGATATTTTGCATGACAGACACAATCTCTGGGAACTGCTTGATTAGTTGTTCAATCAATTGGTCAACACGAAAAACTTTCGGACGAGTGGTCGCCAAAATAACCATGATTTGTCCTGAATAGTGCCCACGACGCACAACGAGGTTACGAATCAAGCCAGACTGTTCCTTCTCATCATAGGGTTTCAAATCATAACGACGGAGTAAGTCACGTAGGGCTACTACTACCTCATCAATCACCGGATCTTGGATAAAGAAATCTTTGAGTGGCATGAGATCATGCGAATTCTTACGGAAAAAGCCCGTTTCCAAGATACCATTCACTCGACGAACGGGCACCTGAGCCTTATTTCGGTACTTGACAGGATTTTCCATACCGAGCGTTTCAGCAACCTCTACATCTACAATGCCAGCAATCTTGTAGAGACTGTCTTTGACTTGCTTGGTTTTAAACTTAAGCTGCTCTGGATAGGCAAGATGCCCCAAATCAGCGATACCTGAGCGTAGATAAGCTAGGTCAAGGTCTTGGTTACGATGAGGTGACTGAACAAGGTATTCTTCAACCTTCCCAAAGCCAATCTTTTTATTGACCTTAAGGACACGCATGAGGATTTTCTCAGTTGGTAGAGCATTTTCTACAAAGAAAACCAAACCATCCACCTTAGCAACCCCAGCACCTTCATGGGTCAAATCAACAATTTCAACTTCTACAATATCATTTTTCTTTAACATATTTTTCACTTTCTATCGGCCGACAAAAAAAGACGGCAACATTTCTGTTACCATCTATTATATCATGAAATGACCTAAGCACCAAAACTCTTGAAAAAGTTGACAATGGCTTGCCAAAGGGAGCTCAAAAAGTTGCCCCCCTCTTCTAGCGCTTTATTGGCATCAAAGTTGAGGTTGATATTTTTAAAACTATCTCCAGCTTGGGAAACGATGCTTTCCTTGAGGTCATTTAGAGTTTTAGTGAAATCAGCATTGTTCAAAATGTCACTCTTTGAGAGATTAAGTGCAAAATTGATGATGATATTGACCTGATTTCCTGTTATAACCTGATCGAGTTTGTAGTTTTTTAGCGTGTCTTCAACGATTTTGCGAACATCCTCTTCTGTCAAATTACCTTTGGCTTCTTTTGCCTTTGCGATTCCTGCCTTGATATCTGTCATAGCCGCATTGAGCTTATTGGCATCGTAACCTGACTTGTCCTTGTTTTCAGCATTGATATCGGACAAGGCTTTTAGCTCCTCTTGAGCCAGATCTTTATTGGCTTGCGGAACTTTAGCACCATTGGCCTCTAACGAGTAGTAAATTCCAGCTAGAGCGCTCTCACCTGTAACTGGAATAGGAGCTGCAACTGTGATTTTGGCATGCTCCACTCCCAAGGTAACTGCTGCGTTACGGTACATATCCTGCGTCACCTTGGTGATATTTTCAGGCGTTTCAATCTTGACCTCTAGAGGTGATTTATCACCTAGCTTTTGAATCTTGGCTGACGAATAGAGCTGTAAACTAGCATCATTAGCCACATTCATGATTTTCGAATAGATATCAGGTGTCATGGTTTTGATATCTTTGGTATCTTTCGATACGTCATAGCCAAGTTTTCTAAGTGTTTGATTTTTCTGGTCTTCCGTTAGTGAAGAGCCAAGAACATATTCAGGTTGTACATAGGTTTCATCGATTACTTTTTGAACATCGGTTGCTGCGTGGACACTAGTCATAGCTGTTGCTGCCCACAAAACTGCAGCGCTTGTTAGAAAGAATTTCTTTCTCATAGGGTATTCCCTCCTTTACCTTTCTAGGGTAATAAAACAATCTTAAAGAAAGCTTATAGTGAAAAACACCTGGTAAAACCAGATGTTTAGAAGAAATTAAAGAATTTCATGATATACAAGTTAAAGCGTACCTGTCTCGAGTAGTAATAATTTCCACCATTTTCATAGAGTTCGGCTCCATGAAAGATAGAAATAGGGGTGATATAGGTGTAGGTCTTCCCCGTGGTATTCCCAAGGATTGGAGCGACTGTTTCTCGGGAATAACGCTTGGCCAGTGCTAGTGTATTTTTCTTGCCATTCTGAGCGATAAAGTCTATATAGGCAGGTCCAAAATTATAGGCTTGAACAGCGGTCCAGACATCTACCCCCTTGCTCTGAGCCAGATAGAGGTTATCTGTTAGAGTTTGAATACCTTGACGAATACTGGAGGCATTATCATTGATAGTGTTGGTTGAGCCACTTGCAGACTCACTAGACTGCATAACATCCCCTTCTTTTCCCTTCGTTTCAGTATAAATCATGGCGAGCACAAGCTCTTCATTGGCTGGAGTATCTTTTTCACTCAAGATTTCTCGAACCATAGGTTGATAAGTCATGACTTGCTTGACGTCTTGGTGAACTCGGTAAACTTTATAACCAGCAAAAAGGAGGACTGCTAGCACTAGCATTCTTCGTATAAATTTAAACATTATTTACTTTGAATATCCTCAATATTTTTGATTAAGATAGAATAGGTTCCATTGTCATTTTGAATAAACTCAACAGACTCCGCATCTTGATAGACGTTATTGGGAACGATGAGTTCGATTCCGTTTGACAAGGAAAGTTTTTGATTTTCAAATTTCTTGAGCTGACGACTGGCATCAATTTCATCGAACTGGACTGGCTCTGGTACAGCTTCCTTGACTTGGTCGATAAAGCTTAGACGAGCTGTCAGATTGTTGTCAAAAAGGTCATTAGCCAATTTTTCAGGTGACAATTCATTGCTTTCTTCAAGATTGTTGAAAATAGCTGATTTAACCTTGGATTGAAACTGAAAGTCATCTGTGTTAAAGGACTCTGCAATTCTCTGAGCCGTTTTTTCCAATTCCTTGATGGATTTCTTGGGAGAGATCTTAGGCGCGACAGCTAGGAGATTTTCTGAAAAATAGTTCAAAAAAGTCCCATTGTACTTGATTCGTTTTTCAATCAGATGGTACTTGCGACTCTGAAGATTGACCACCAAAGCCTCATCAGCTCCCGTTCCAAATCCAGGCAAGTTATTCTGAGTTAGCTTGATTGGATTATCAACTTCTCCACCGAGGTGGATCAAGGTTTCCCGCAAGGCAATTCGCAAGAAAGCAAAATGTTCAACGCCTTCTTTAGAAAACTGCACAAAAATCAAGTCATTGGTCTTGAGATTTTCAGAAATGCTAAACTCCTCTTTCCAGAGATTAGCCAGTGTTACTGATGTCTCCAACAAATCGTCAGTAATGTGATTGAAGAAGGGATTTTCTTCTTCGAAAATCCCAGTCTTGGCTTCATCTGAATACACACGTTCGATTTTTTTGCGCAAGTATTCTTCGATTTTTGGTGTGATATTGAGAAACTTATCCGCTAGAAACAACTCGGTATCATCCGGGCTGAACTGATGGATAATGGCTTTCTTAATATAAATGTCCATAAAAGTATTAGTCCTCATATAATGGGAAGGCATCTGTCAATTCTTTGACTGCGCTTCTCACTTCTTCTAAGACAGCCTCATTTTCTGCATTTTTAAGAGTTTTAATGATGAGTTCAGCCACTTTACGGCTTTCTTCTTCACCAAATCCACGTGCAGTGATGGCTGCAGATCCGATACGAATCCCACTTGTCTTGAATGGTGACAAGGTTTCGTATGGAATTGAGTTTTTATTTAGGGTAATATTGACTTCATCCAGCAAGTTTTGAGCAACTTTTCCGTTTTCAACAACCTTAGTGACATCCACTAGGAAGAGGTGATTTTCAGTACCACCAGAAATGATACGGAAATCAGGGTCTTGCAAGAAGACTTCAACCATAGCTTTGCTGTTTTTGATGACATTAGCAGCATATTCCTTGAAGGCTGGATCCAAAACTTCTTTGAAGGAAACCGCCTTAGCCGCCACAACATGCTCCAAAGGACCACCTTGAATACCAGGGAAAATAGCTGAGTTGATTTTCTTAGCTAGATCCTCATCATTTGTCAAGATCAAGCCACCACGAGGTCCACGAAGAGTTTTGTGGGTCGTTGTTGTCGTGATATGAGCGTATGGCACTGGACTTGGGTGAAGACCAGCTGCAACCAAACCAGCGATATGGGCCATATCTACCATAAGCTTAGCCCCAACAGCATCTGCGATTTCACGGAATTTTGAGAAGTCGATAATTTGAGAATAGGCTGAAGCACCTGCTACAATTAATTTTGGTTTTACTTCTTGAGCTTGTTTCAAGATAGCATCAAAGTCCAAGAGTTCCGTTTCAGGATCCACACTATATGACACAAAGTTGTATGTTTGACCTGAGAAACTGACAGGAGCTCCGTGAGTCAAGTGCCCACCCGCTGCCAAATCCATCCCCATAACGGTATCACCTGGCTCAATCAAGGCCATGTAAGCCGCACAGTTGGCTTGGCTTCCTGAGTGAGGTTGAACATTGGCGAATTTAGCACCGAAAATTTCTTTTGCACGTTCAATAGCTAGAGTTTCTACCACGTCTACTACATCAGTTCCACCATAATAACGGCGTCCTGGGTAACCCTCGGCATATTTGTTTGTCAAGATAGACCCTTGAGCTGCCATAACAGCCTTGGAAACCACGTTTTCCGAAGCAATCAACTCGATGTTGTTTTGTTGGCGTTCTTCTTCTTTGGCAATAGCATTCCAGAGATCAGCATCGTATGCTTTAAAATCATCTTTGTCAAAAATCATAGGTCTTCTCCTTTATAGTGTAACTGGTCCTTTAGTTTTTTTCCAATAAGAAAATAAACTAAAAGATGCGAATAAACCGTTTCTGCACTTTATCACAAGTATAACCAACTTTTTCATAAAATGCATGAGCTCCCAGACGATGATCAGCAGAGTTTAAGCGGATAAACTCATAGCCACGTCTTTTGGCTTCTTCCTCCAACCCTTGCAGTAAGCTTTTACCGATACCTTGCCCTTGTGCTTGAGGAGAAACTGCTAAGCCTAAGATATTAAATCCTGCTTTGGAATAGAGTGATTCGTAAACTTCAGCATGGACATATCCAAGCAAGATATGACTAGCTGCATCCTCATAACCAAGTAGGAAATGATGGGAATCCTGAGACAGTCTAGCTAGTTGACTAGCTGTGTCCTCTGGACTAAAAGAGTAGCCCAAAGCCTCTTGGTTAATCTCACATATAGCATTCACATCTGTTTCTTGCAAATCTCTTAGCATCTCATTCCTCCTCAAAAGAAATCTCTGGCAACTGTGCAAGAATATCTTCTCGCTTAATCGCCCCTTGGCGTAGGATTTTCACCTTGTCTCCAGACAAATCCAAAATAGTCGAATCCTGTCCAGTTAGAAAAGCGTCATCCTCCAGACCCAGAACCTCTTGGTCAAAATCTTCTAGAATTTGAGCAAAGGTCACTCCACTTGCCTGACCCGAGATATTGGCAGACGGCCCAATCAAGGGTCCTGTCTCTCGAATCAAATCCAGTGTAATGGGGTGACTGGGCATCCGAAATCCCACCGTTGCAAGACCAGAATTGACCCAATAGGGAACTCTGTCATTGGCTTCTAGGATAATGGTTAAGGGACCTGGTAAAAAGGTCTCTACAAGTTTTTGTAGATAAGTTGGCTGGTTCTTTGAAAAGTGCAAGATGTCCTCTATAGAAGCGACATTAAGATTGAGCGCCTTATCTCTAGGACGATGTTTGAGTTGGTAAACATGGTCAACAGCTTTTTTGTCTAAGGCCTTAGCAAAAAGACCATAAACTGTCTCGGTTGGTAGAACAACAGCTCCGCCCTTTTCCAACTCTTGTCTAATCCTGTCCATCATCAACTACAACCATCCTATCTTGACCAAATTGGTCCTTGAGTGTTCGTACTCGTTTTTCAGGAAGATGTTTCCTAAAAAGCGCAGGAACACTTTGACCTTGCTTGTATCCAATTTCAAGGTAAATCTTACCACCATCTGTGAGATAGTCTTTTGCATCTTCCGCAATTCTACGGTAAATAGCTAGGCCATCCTCATCTGCAAAGAGGGCTAGGTGAGGTTCTGAATGCAAAACATTCAAGCCTACCTCTGACTCATCTTCACGAGAGATATAGGGTGGATTGGATACAATTATATCATATTTTTCAGAAATTTCTGCAAAACAATCAGATTTTTTAAAAAATATATTAAGATTTTGATTTCTAGCATTCCCGGATGCAAGATCAAGAGCCTCTTGGGAAATATCTACTGCTGTCAATGACCAATCTGGTTTATTTTTTGCTAATGCAAGGGCTATGGCTCCACTTCCAGTCCCGATATCTAAGACCTTTAGATTTTTCTCAGGATTTTCAGCCAAGATAAGCTCAACCAACTCCTCTGTCTCTGGCCGGGGAATCAAAACCCGCCCATCCACTTTTAACTGCATTCCAAAGAAATCTGCGTGACCAATGATGTACTGGGCCGGTTTGTGAGTTGCTAACTGCTGGTAAATTTCTTCTACAAATTGTTTTTCTTCCTCTGTTACCTCTTGTTGAAGAGCAAAGACGAAGTCCGTAAAAGAGAGATTTTTTAAGCTACGATAGACAAAAGAGAGGCTTTCTGCTTCCTCTCCTTGTCTTATCAACTCTTCTTCAAAATCTGAAAATAATTGAGTTAATTTCATTATTTGTTTAATTCTTCTAATTTCTGTGTTTGGTCATAAAGAATCAAGGCATCCACAACTTCATCTAGTTTACCAGACAAAATGGTATCTAGTTTCTGGAGGGTCAAGCCAATACGGTGGTCCGTAACACGGTTTTGCGGGAAATTATAAGTACGGATACGTTCTGAACGGTCACCAGTACCAATAGTAGACTTACGCTCAGCGTCTTGTTCATCCTGGGCAATTTGTGCAAAGTGGTCAGCAACACGCGCACGGATGATTTTCATGGCTTTCTCACGGTTCTTCTGCTGGGTACGTTCTTCCTGCATCTCAACCTTGATATTGGTTGGCAAGTGAACGATACGCACGGCAGTCGCAACCTTATTGACGTTCTGTCCACCAGCACCTGATGCGTGGTAGATATCAACACGAAGGTCTTTTGGATCAATATCGTACTCTACTTCTTCCACTTCAGGCATGACAAGAACTGTGGCAGTTGATGTATGGACACGACCTTGGCTTTCTGTCACAGGGACACGTTGGACGCGGTGGGCACCAGATTCATACTTGAGTTTTGAATAAACAGATTGACCAGAAACCATAGCAACCACTTCTTTGAAACCACCGACACCGTTCATAGAGGCTTCCATGACTTCAAAGCGCCAACCTTGGGCTTCAGCATACTTTTGGTACATGGTTAGCAAATCTCCAGCGAAGAGCGCTGCTTCGTCTCCACCAGCTGCTCCACGGATTTCAAGGATGATGTTCTTGTCATCGTTTGGATCCTTTGGAAGGAGCAAAATTTTCAGTTTTTCTTCGTACTCTTCTTTTTCAGCCTTGGCGTCTTTGAGTTCTTGCTTGGCCATTTCTTCCAAGTCCGCATCTCCGCCAGACTCTTTAATCATTTCTTCAGCATCGATGATATTTTGAAGGACTTGCTTATATTCACGGTAAGCCGTTACGGTATCACGACTTGAAGCTTCTTCTTTTGAAAGCTCCATGAAACGTTTGGTGTCAGACACTACATCTGGGTCACTGAGCAATTCTCCTAATTCTTCATAACGGTCTTCTACAGCTTGTAGTTGATCATAGATGTTCATTTTTTCTCCTTAGTTCTCAATTGTTAAATCATAGATTGCTACTACTTCGTTCTCAAATATTTTCCCAGTTTCTTTAAATCCATAACTGAGGTAACAAGATCTTGCATGTTCATTTTCTGGTTCATAAGACAACCAAAGTTTATTGCCTAAACCTGCTGGCGCTGTCCGAACATAGTCCAGCACTTTATCCATAATTGGTTTAAAATATCCTTGATTTTGAAAATTCTTATCAATCATAAAACGAAATAGTAAATAATTTCCACTACTAATTCCGATCTTTTTATCATAAGCTATCATCACAAAACCTATAATTGCATCCTTATCATAAACTGCCAATGGAGCTACAAAATCTCCATTTTTAGTGTAGACATATGCTTCAGCCAAACTAATTGCGTTGGTTGCAATGAATTGTTTTTGATATTCCTTGACATCCAAATTCAAAACATCAAAATAATTTTCCATTGTAACATCTCTTAGTTCAATTGTCATAGTTGTTCTCCTTGTCAGATGTTATCATTGGCGCAAAATAATGTTTACGGCAGACTGAGATATAGGTTTCATTGCCACCAATTTGAATTTGTTCGCCATCATAAACGGGCAGTCCATCCTGAGTACGCAACACCATGGTCGCCTTTTTCTTACAGTACTGACAGATGGTCTTGATTTCTTCAATCTTGTCTGCTAAGAGCAAGAGGTATTTTGAACCTTCGAACAATTCATTACGAAAATCATTCTTCAAACCAAATGCCATGACAGGAATGTCTAACTCATCGACAACACGAGCTAGGTCGTAAACATGGTGACGTTTGAGAAACTGAGCCTCATCAACCAACACACAGTAAGGTTTTTCTGGTAAATCACGGATAAATCCAAAGATATCCGTCGTTTCCTCAATCGCAATGGCTGGGCGTTTCATGCCAATCCGACTCGACACATAGCCAACACCGTCACGTGTATCCAGAGCAGAGGTCATGATAACAACACCTTTTCCTTGCTCTTCATAGTTATAGGCTACCTTGAGAATCTCAATCGTCTTACCAGAGTTCATGGTCCCATAACGATAATACAACTGTGCCATGCTTCTATTTCACGTCCATTTCTAAATTTTTGCTACATTCTAGTATATCATAATTTTCTGAAGCTTTAAACGGCAAAATGTGGTAAAATAGAAGAAATCAAAAACTAGTGGAGGAAGCTATTATGCCATTTGTACGCATCGATTTATTTGAAGGACGCACGCTCGAGCAAAAGAAAGCTCTGGCTAAGGAAGTAACGGAAGCTGTTGTCCGCAACACTGGAGCACCTCAATCTGCTGTCCATGTCATCATCAACGACATGCCAGAAGGAACTTACTTCCCACAAGGGGAAATGCGCACCAAATAAGCTAGCTTAAGCAGAATTGCTTAGGCTTTTTCAATCTCCAAGTAGCATCCATTGAAGAAATAGTTTAAATTTGTTACAATTTGAAGAGATGCTTGGATACATATCCTAAGAAAAGAATTACAAAAGGAATTAGTATGATTACACGTGAATTTGATACCATAGCTGCTATCTCTACTCCACTAGGTGAAGGGGCTATTGGTATTGTCCGTTTGAGCGGAACTGACAGTTTTGCCATTGCGCAAAAGATTTTTAAAGGCAAGGATTTGAGTCAGGTTGCCAGCCATACTCTTAACTACGGTCACATCGTTGACCCTCAAACTGGTAAGGTCATGGACGAGGTTATGGTTGGGGCTATGAAGTCTCCAAAGACCTTCACTCGTGAGGATATTATCGAGATTAACACCCACGGTGGGATTGCGGTGACCAATGAGATTCTCCAGCTAGCTATCCGTGAAGGAGCTCGGTTGGCAGAACCTGGTGAATTTACCAAGCGAGCCTTTCTAAACGGTCGTGTGGATTTGACACAGGCTGAGGCGGTGATGGACATCATCCGGGCCAAGACTGACAAGGCTATGAATATCGCAGTCAAACAATTGGACGGTTCCCTTTCTGATCTCATTAACAATACTCGTCAGGAAATTCTCAATACCTTGGCTCAGGTTGAGGTTAATATCGATTACCCTGAGTATGACGATGTGGAAGAAGCCACTACCGCTGTTGTCCGCGAAAAAACTATGGAGTTTGAACAACTCTTGACCAATCTCCTAAAAACTGCTCGTCGCGGTAAGATCCTTCGTGAAGGAATTTCAACTGCCATCATCGGACGCCCCAATGTTGGAAAATCCAGCCTCCTCAATAATCTCTTGCGTGAGGACAAGGCTATCGTTACAGACATTGCTGGTACTACTCGAGATGTTATCGAAGAATACGTCAACATCAACGGCGTTCCTCTTAAATTGATTGATACAGCTGGTATCCGTGACACGGATGATATCGTGGAACAAATCGGTGTCGAGCGTTCGAGAAAAGCCCTCAAGGAAGCTGACTTGGTATTACTAGTGCTAAATGCCAGTGAGCCACTAACAGCACAAGACAGACAACTCTTAGAAATCAGTCAGGATACCAACCGCATTATTCTACTCAATAAAACTGACCTACCAGAAACAATTGAAACTTCGGAACTCCCTGAAGATGTTATCCGTATTTCAGTTCTTAAAAACCAAAATATCGATAAGATTGAAGAGAGAATCAACAACCTCTTCTTTGAAAATGCTGGTTTGGTTGAGCAAGATGCCACTTACTTGTCAAATGCCCGTCATATTTCCTTGATTGAAAAAGCGGTTGAAAGCCTACAAGCAGTTAATGAAGGTCTTGAACTAGGGATGCCAGTTGATTTGCTTCAAGTTGACTTGACCCGTACTTGGGAAATTCTCGGAGAAATCACTGGAGATGCTGCTCCAGATGAACTTATTACCCAACTCTTTAGCCAATTCTGTTTAGGAAAATAAGAAAAATCCATGATCGTTCTTGTGGTCATGGATTTTATTGTAATTATTAGTAATCTGGTCTTAAAACCCCTGTTACAGTTGCCTTAGTTGCTTCGTAGTCGCCATCTACGACAACTTTGATAATGCGTTTGGCATCTTCTTCTGGTGCTGGAACTAGAGGTAATCGAGTTGGTCCGGCTTCAAATCCCATATAGTTAAGAACAGCCTTAACTGGAGCAGGACTTGGATAAGAGAAGAGGGCATTGACTTTAGGAATGAATTTACGCTGAATAGCTGCAGCTTTCTTCATATCGCTTTTTGCAATGGCAGTAAACATCTCGTGCATCTCATCTCCATTTGTATGAGAGGCAACAGAAATAACCCCATCTGCACCAAGGTTCATAGCATGGAAAGCATCTCCATCCTCACCAGTATAGACCAAGAACTCTTCTGGTTTGTGCTCAATCAAGTAAGCCATATTGGCCAAGCTCGTACATTCTTTGACACCGATAATATTTGGATGGTCAGCCAAACGAAGCATGGTTTCTGGAGTTAATTCCACTACTACACGCCCTGGAATGTTATAGATGATAATAGGCAAGTCCGAAGCATCTGCAATCGCTTTAAAGTGCTGGTACATTCCTTCTTGAGAAGGTTTGTTGTAGTATGGTACGATCGCAAGTCCAGCTGCGAAACCGCCAAATTCTGCGACTTCTTTGACAAACTCGATGGAGTCACGTGTATCATTGGTACCTACACCTGCAATCAAAGGAACGCGTCCATTGACAATCTTTTGTACAGCTGCAAAGAGTTCCAACTCTTCATCGTGAGTCAAAGTTGGACTCTCAGCAGTCGTTCCAGCTAGGAGAATGCCGTCTGTGTGATGGGCCAATAAATGCTCAATCAAGGCTGGAATGGCATCAAAGTTGATGGAACCATCCTCATGGAAAGGGGTAATGAAGGCTGTGATGATTTTACACTCTTTTAAATCTTGATAAGACATGAAAACACCTCTCTATTCAAAGAAGGAGTTCATCTGAACTCCTAAACGATATGACTATTTTAATTCAAATTTCAATTCAGCTGTTGGACGAACCAATCCACGTTCGTGAAGCGTTTCTGCAATCTGAACTGAGTTCCAAGCAGCACCTTTAAGAAGGTTGTCTGAAACAACCCACATGTGGATTCCTTTTTCAGCGTCCAAGTCTTTACGGATACGACCAACAAAGGTATCACGTGAACCAACTGCATTGATGGCTTGCGGATAGATTTGATGCGCTACGTCATCCTCAAGAACTGCACCTGGAAAGGCTGCGATAGCTGCTTTCACTTCTTCGATTGGAGCCACTTCTTTTGTTTCGATATAAACTGACTCAGAGTGAGCTGACAAGACTGGAATACGCACACATGTTGCAGACACTGCGATGCTATCATCTTCCATGATTTTCTTCGTTTCCTTAGTCATCTTCATCTCTTCGTAAGTGTAATCATTGTCAGTGAAGACATCGATTTGTGGAAGAGCGTTAAAGGCGATAGGATAGTGTTTCTTATCACCGCCTGAAGGCAAGATTTCCGCATGCAAATCACGTGGATTCACATCGTCATTCAAGACTTCACGAAGTTCACGTTGTGTTTCAAGAATCGCACCCATACCAGCACCTGAAACCGCTTGGTATGTTGAAACGATGATACGGTCCAAGCCCCATTTTTGACGAACAGGCTCAAGAGCCACCATCATTTGGATTGTTGAACAGTTAGGGCAGGCAATGATTCCGTTGTGGGCATCAAGTGCATGAGCATTGACCTCTGGAACAACCAAAGGAACATCTGGATTTTGACGGAAATAAGATGTGTTATCTACTACTACCGCTCCAGCTTGAACTGCGTATGGTGCATACTTAGCTGATGTCGAACCACCTGCTGAGAAGAGTGCAATATCAATACCCTCAAAAGCTGTCTCAGTCGTTTCTTCAATCGTAATATCTTTGTCTTTAAATTTCAAAGTTTTGCCTGCTGAACGTGCAGAAGCAAGGTAACGAATTTTATCGATTGGAAGTGTTGATTCTTCCAACATTTTTATCATCTGAGCTCCGACAGCACCTGTCGCGCCGACTACAGCAACTGTATATCCCATAAATAACCTCTTTCGGAATTTTCTAAAAATTTCTATAATAGATGTATTATACTACTTTTTACAGAAATTGAAAAGTATTTTTAGACTATATTTTCTGAAAACTAAAAATCC
The DNA here is from genome assembly GCF_000526095.1 of Streptococcus sp. CM6. NCBI lineage: Bacteria > Bacillati > Bacillota > Bacilli > Lactobacillales > Streptococcaceae > Streptococcus > Streptococcus sp. CM6. The sequence goes on from NZ_JATS01000006.1 coordinate 27,997, forward strand.
CTAGCCATTGACTAGGGACTAAGAGGCATCTTCATGTGATGAGCAGGTTCACACAACTCATCAAGGTCCGCTCCTGCGTTATGACCTCCTTATGCTCAATAGTAGTCCGAAGACTACCTATCGACTCATCGCAACTACTATTCTACTAGATAGAGTCACTTTTGTCAACTGCCAAAACTCTTCGCTTCATTTATACAAGTGTACAAGAAAAACCTTGGTTTCCCAAGGTTATTTCGTTTCTATCATGCTAATTGCCGGGATTGAACCGGCGACCTCATCCTTACCATGGATGCGCTCTGCCAACTGAGCTAAATCAGCCTACCTAAAAAGTATACTATAGTTCCTAGTTCTTGTCAAGCGCTCTCTTTTAATTTTATGGAATGAAAAAAGCTAGATTTATCAAGAATCTAGCTTATAAACTTCTTATCTTGTTAGATCGATTCGGCGCCCTAATTTTCCGATTAAAATAGCACCTACGATAAGTGATGCAAACTCACCAATTCCCGTAGAGAACCATGTAAAGAAGAATGGAGCTTCTGCAACAATATAGAGTTCTGCTGCAATGGTAATCATTGAAATAGAGAATAGGATTGAAAAGAAGAAATGATCTTTTCGAATCAAACCATTGAACAAATAGTCTTTCTTGTACTTGCTAAAGAGCCAAACACCCAGACTAAGGAAAACTAGAGTAGAACCCCCTCCGACAAAGACGTCTATCAGACCAAAGCTAAAGAAATTAGCAATCATACAACCAATCGTCACACCGATGATGTATTTAGGGTTGTAGAAGGCCAAAAAATTCATCATCTCAGAAATACGAAACTGGTAGGCGCCGTAGCTAATGGCATTCAGCGGTGGGGTAATGGTCAAAACCACATAGATAGCAGCAACGATAGCAATATCTGCCATATCACGAACAGTTAATTTTTTCATGTTTTCTCCTTTAGCGGTTTCCCGCGTAAAATATGCTTGGTGAAAGAAGCTAAGCACCAAGGGTTGAGTGAATCAACCTTACCAGTATAGCACATTATATGACTTTATGCTATACTAAAACCATGAAAAGAATAATAAAGGCATTCTTCGATAACGAAATCCTCTCCTACCTATTTTTCGGTGGTGCTACTACTTTGGTTTCTATTTTATCGCGCTTGGTTATTTACCACATCAGCCACCAGGAAATCCTAGCAACCGTACTCGCAAATCTTATCGGGATTCTCTTTGCCTTTCTCACAAATGATACAATCGTCTTTAAACAAGAGAGAAGAAATTGGCCAACTCGCCTGGCTAAGTTTTTCTTAGCTCGTCTCTCAACACTTGGACTTGACGTTCTTTTAACTTATATCTTCGTTACAACCTTTCCTGATCTTATTGGTCAGTTTGTCGAATATAATATAGACAGGGTTAATACGGTTGAAACTATCCTAGCACAAATTTTGATTATTGTGCTTAATTATATTTTCAGTAAAATCTATATTTTTAAAAGGAGCAACTGATCTCCTTAAGCATCCAGGTTGCCTCTTGTCACAATTTAGGATATAATAAGTTAGAAAATTAGGAAAGGAATTTATGAAAATGTTAAAGGATCTAAAAGAATTCTTGCTTCGCGGTAATGTCGTTGACCTTGCTGTCGGTGTAATCATCGCCTCTGCTTTTGGTGCTATCGTGACTTCACTCGTTAACGATATCATCACTCCACTTATCTTGAACCCAGCTTTGAAAGCTGCGAACGTTGAACGTATTGCTGAACTTTCATGGAATGGTGTTGGTTACGGTAGCTTCTTGAGCGCTGTTATCAACTTCCTTGTTGTGGGTACAGTTCTCTTCTTCGTTATCAAAGGTATTGAAAAAGCTCAAAACCTTCGTAAGAAAGAGGAAGTGGTTGAGGAAGCACCTGCTGCTCCAACTGAACTTGAAGTTCTTCAAGAAATCAAAGCCCTTCTTGAGAAAAAATAAGACAGATAAAGGATTCAGCTTGAAGCTAAATCCTTTTTTCTTTACTCTTTTGGTAACTTACCAGCCTTTTCGAGCATTTTCTTAATCAAGTAAGGCATCTTCACATTTTCACGACCTTTTTTCTCAATGAGTTTTTTGACAAATTCTGGCATCTGAATGTCGTCTGTCTCTTTCATGATGTCCTTGGTAGTTGCCGAAGGCGCTAACTCATCAAAGGTTTCTTCTTCTGGGAGAAAAGCTTTAAATTCTTTGTGTTCGTTGACTCTTACAGTAGCAACTAAAGCGTCAATTAAACGGCTATCCGTATTGGGCATAGGTGGACGATGGTAGGTGACACCTATTTCTTGACACAAATCATAACATTCCACATCATTATCAAACAAGACTTCGATGTGCTCACTGATAAAGCTAATCGGGACAAAAATATAATGCTCTGGATATTGCTTTTGTTCTCGTAAATATTCTAAGACATCTGGCTTGATCCAAGGGATTCCAATATCGCTTTCGCTCTGCCAAGTATTGGTATACTGGTCTGTCATTAGGCCGAGTTGTTCAGCAATGAGCCTGCTATTATCGAAAATCTGATCGATATAAGGATCTCCATAGTCCAAGGCAAAAATGGGGACGCTATGGGCTGAAAAGATTACCTTGAAGGATTCTTCTCCCACATGGTTTCGTAAAATTTTTCTAATCTCATCTGTCCAGAAGTCCAGCAAAGACTGTTGCTGATACCAATCCTTAATGACTAAAAACCGGATCTGCTGGCTTTCCAAAAACTTTTCATACCCCATGACTGAGTAAAATGAATAATGAGGCTCCAAAATCAAGCAAATACATTCTTCAACACCATCAGTTTCCATCTGCTTGATCACGCCTGGGATAAAGGGACGAGAAAACTTATTGGCAAAGTAGATACCGTACTCCTCCCCTATACGTTCTCTTACTAAAGCAACTTCTTCCCTTGTAATCCGTTGCAAGGGCGTCCCACCGATACGAACATAGTTGTCATAGAGAGTCTGAATCTCGTGGTCTTGGGGTCTAACTCCCCGACGAATGTTTGTAAAAAATTCTGCTACTCCTTCAAAACTAATCTCCTCTGGAGATCCAAAGGTCATCATTAATATGGCTTTTTTCATGTTATCATCCTTATGTTATTATTTTCACTATCTATTCTATCATGAAAGAAAAAAATAGTAAACGCTTCCGACGTCTACTATTTCTTTTGTTCTTTTGTATTTCTATCTCGTCTTATGATTAGAATAATAACTATTAGAAGCAAAATGACAATGATAAGAAGGAGTAAGGTTAGGATATAAATCCAATGCGTTGGAATCCCTTGGTCAAAATAACGTGTTCCTACGCTTTCTCCACTTTTATCCTGTGCTGCTTTTACTGGTGCATCCGTTATTTTTGCTAAAAGAATATGGCGGCCGTTGGTAATATTAAGAAAACAGGTGCTTAATAAAACAATCTTGTCCGTTGAAGTCAAGGAAACATCTCGCTTGTACTTGGCTTTACTCAACAGATACTGATAATAGGCCTGGTGTTCCTCATCGTTGGAACTCAAGGTTCGGTAAATTTCCGTATCATAGGCATCCACTTCTAAAATCCCAAAAATCTCAAGACCACGTTCTCGACCATTATAGTAGATAGAACCATAGCGATGCTGGTCGAAGAATTCCTTATCAGCAAATTTCTTAATCTCACCGAACATAGCCCCTGAAGCCATAGAGTGACCGTAGATGATGGTATTAAAATCAGTAAAGTTGGGATTAAAGCGATAGTCGAGAAAGATTGATCCTGTTATCGTATAATCGCCAAAGGCATTGCGGTCAAGGTATTTGACATTATCCTGACTTTGTAGAAGTGGATAGTCCACCTTTGTCCCATCAAGGCTAATCCAACCGCAAACATCATGATTAAGCTGTTGCAGGGTTTCAAATCCTGTGCTCGAAGCATCCTTTTCAATAGGATTATAGTGATCATAGTCACTCGCTTCCACTCTCTGCCAACTAAAAAGAGCTACAAAAACACAGAAGAATACCAGAAATACTTTTTTAAATCGCGCTCTTTTTTGAACCGTCATCAGCACTCCTTTCTATGCGAGATTTCTTAAAAGGAAAGGAGGCGGGACAAAACCGCCTCTTTTCTATTCACCCTTAGTCAGTAAAAGGGTCTGCTTCTTGCATTTTTTTACTCTCTCTTCTACGACGTAGGATCAAGTAGAGGACAAGGAGTAAGAAAATCAAGAGCAAGAACAATACAAACAAGATAAGGTACCAAATCCATAGTGGGATTGATGAGAGGAAACGTCCAAGAGACGAGTCATCAAAGACACTGTATGGGAATGGTTTTGATTTTTTTGTATGGAAGGTATTTTTAGGGACAGTGTCTGTAATCTTTGCGAGCACGATATGACGACCATTAGTCACATCGAGAAAACAGGTGCTGAGTAGGATGATACGATCACTCGGCGAGAGCGAGATATCCCGCTTGTGCATGGCTACTGAGAGCAAGTGATCTAGATAGGCCTGCTGACGGTCCTCACCCTGTATTCCTGGATCATAGATGTTAAAGTCATAGGCATCGACCTCCAACATCTCAAAGATCTCGAGCCCTTTTTCCACACCATTGTAGTATATACTACCGTAACGATGCTGGTCAAAAAATTCCTGATCAGCAAACTTAGCCACATCACCAAACATGACCCCGTTTTCTACGTGGTGCCCGTAGATAATGGTATTAAAGTCTTCGAACTTGGGATTATTTCGTGCATCGAGAAAGATAGCGCCTGTCGCTGCAAACTCACCTTTGGAGTCCTTGTTGAGATACTTTTCATTGTCCTTGGCTTGGACTAAGGGATAGTCGATATTGGTACCATAGACATTGATCCAACCGAGGACTTCGGGATTGAGTTCTTGGAGTTTGCTGAAGCCTGAAAAGCTAGCTAGCTCATCCTGTTGCGTCGTAACAGGTCGATAAGCTTCGTACTCACTTGACGAAGCCAAGGAGTAGACTTGGTTGGAATCCCAAAGGGCATAGAAACCAAAGAGAAAGATCAAAGCTGCAAAAATGAGCAACAAGTGATTGATCGTCCCATCTACAGCAAGAACGAGACGCCTAGACAGACTCTTTTTTGGCTTCTCACGCTTGGTTTTCATCGTCTATCCCCCAACCGTTTAGGCTTCTCTACGTTTTTTAGACAAGACAACAAATCCAGCTAAACCAAGACCAATCATCAAGATGAATGGAAGGTTATCAAGCAAGAGACCAGTAGGAGTCACGTCATTAATTTTGTTGGTAACGGTGTTGTTGTTTGTTTTTTCACCTACTAGGACATTAGCTACAGAAAACTCTGTATTTAGTTGACCAGTTTGAGCCTTTTGTACACCATTTTCAAGATAACTTGCTGATGCAGTATATCCAGGAACACCAGTTTCTTTAACTGTATATTTTGAACCAGCAGGGAGATTATCAATAGTAAACGTTTCATTATGTTTGAGTGTGAAATCATAATCAACAACACCATTTTCAGGTACAGCTTTAGTTTCAGATGAAGTACCATGTGTAATTGCTAATGATGTTACAGGTTCTTTAGCTGTTTTGTTGGTTTTAGGGAGAGTGATTGTAACGTGGAAACTGAAATCTTTAGTTCTATCTCCTGATGCCCCGTCCACAATTTTAGTAATTGTAAGTGATTTTCTTGTTTTATCAAATTTTTCTTTATCAGGATTGTTTGGATTTGGATCATCAGGATCTATTTTCCCACCATCTTTAGTATAGGTATTTTCAAATAAATCATATTTATAAATTTCAGAACTAGAAGATGGTTCAACCTTTCCAGAATTTCCTTGTTTAATTTCTTTAAAATATACTGAGAAAATATAAGTGCCTGTAGTTTTTTTATTTTTAACTATAACATGCATTTCATATTTGCGCGCATCATATTTAATAGCATCAATCTCTTGATTATTCTTATCTTTGATAGTAGTGTAGGTGTCAGGAGTTTCTTCTACGGTATATACATATTCACCTGCATGATCATAGGATACACCATTAAAGATATCACCTGTATCTTTTTTAATCTGCTCATTAGTTGCGCTATCATTTTTTGTGTAGGAAATCGTTCGCTCTGGAATATAACCTTTATCCATTTCTGTACTAGAAGCGATTTGATACGGAGCGTGGTTTGAAGATTCGCCATCTTTGGGTTTAAAAGTAAATTTGAAAGTCGCAGTTGGTGTTGTAATACCTTGCGCGATATTCAATGTTTTGTTAATCGCTACTTTCGCATTGGTTTCCCCATTGGCTTTAGCAGTCGCTGAATTATCATCCGCAAAGGTCGGGACACCTCTGAATACGGACAAAGCGGTTATAGCTGCAATGCTTGCAGTGAATAGCTTTTTAAAGAATGTTTTTTTCATGATTATTCCTTTTGTTTTTTTATTTTCTTTTTTCATTATGATCATCAAAAGCCCCGTCGCCTTAGGACTGTTACCACCTTGCCATGGGTATCCTGTATAGGGATGGTTCCAAAAGCACGACTGTCTACAGCCGTTGTTCGATTGTCCCCGAGGACAAAGAGTTGTCCTGCTGGGACTTTCATTGGGAAGGTAGCTCCTTCCTTATAGAGCAGCGTTTCTTTGTAGATATCTTGCTCTTGTTGAGGAGAACCGTTGATGATGAGACCATTTTCGTTTATATCGATTGTACTTCCTTCGGTTGCTATGACACGCGCCACTCTTTCCTTGCCTTTATAACTATAGACTAGCAAATCACCAATCGAATAGCGTTTATCCAACCTATAATAGACGACCAGGTCGCCATCTTTTAAGGCTGGCTTCATGCCATCGTCATTGTATCTTAATAGTCCAAAGACGAAAAAGTAAAGGGTGGCTAGTACAAATCCAACCATCAGAAGTTTACTGACTAAGTATAGGATATCTCCCCAGACACTCGGCGGAGACTTATCCCGATTGACTTGTGTTACTGGTTTCTTATGTTTCTTTTTAAGCAGCATCACTTCCTCCTATTCACCACAAGGTGACCAAGTAAGATGATAAAGAAGATTCCTCCTAGAGGAAGAACGACTCCAAGCATGAGAGTGCTACTCAAGAAGTCAATTCCCGTTTCAGGTACGCTGTTTTTATTATTCGTGACCGTCGCGGACTTATCCCCATCAAGCTTGCCTTCTTTATTTTCATAAGAAACCCGATATCCACGAGACGAACTTGCTTCTTCTTCGATACTGTAACGAGCATTTAGAGGAAGGTCGAGAATCTTAACAGTTTTATCTTTCTTTAGATCGACTGTCGCCTTACCATTTGTAAATTTCAGGGTTGTTTTTTGATTATTTACTATTGCACTATACGATCCATTCAATGGTTTATTTTGCGCATCCTTTACGTTAATGGTAATCTTAAAGGATTGCAAAAGATTAGCAAAGGCACCTGTAATTTTTTTTGTAACTGAAAGTGTCGGAAGTCTGTGGTTGGTGACGATTGTTTGAACATCCTCTGACAAGGTTCCCTCTTGTTTTTCATAGGTAACATGATATCCCGCTCTAGATGTCTCTACTTCTTCTACCTTATAGTGGGTATCACGAGGCAGGTATTTGAGGACAGTTTCCTGACCATTTTTGAGAGAAATCTGTACTTTCCCGTTAGTCACTGTTGTATTCCCAAACTTGCCGTTAATCGGTTTGCCATCCTTATCTGAAAGGGTAACATTAATTGTGAAAGACTTATTAGGTGATTGCTCACCTTCTAGGATTTTCTTTATGGTGAGGCTTGGAAGCTGTCGGTAAATAACTTTGAAGGATGGTTTCTCTTTCGTACCTGTCTTTTGAACTTCGACTGTGTAGCCCGGAGCGTCTGGTGCTTTCAGTTCGTAGTCATATCCCTTGGCTACCTTTGCAAAACTAGCATTTTCAGTAAAACTATTCGTTTGAACTGAACTAGTGACCTTTCGATAGGAATCCTTTGTACTTCCATCTTTCTTTTGGTTTAATTTTAATTCGACACTAGGTGGACGATTTGCTGATGGATTTGATTTCCCATCCACACCTTTCCATTCAATCTCTACAGGAACCGCCAATGGATCTGACGGCTTGAAAGTGGGCTTCTCAGAATAGTCTTTTGTTTTGGTATGTGAAGTCCCAATACCATAGGAGTAAGCAACACTTGCCCCCTTGTTGGAATAGAGTTTAGTAGCATCGGCACCTTCGGCATCATCACTAGTAAGTGTCTTATCACCTGCAATCGCATCAAAGGCTTCTTGGGTAGAGGTGACAGTAAACTTGAGAACGTACTTGGCGTCATCCTCCAAAGTGTAACTCGGATCAAACTTGGCTGTTACTTCCACTAATCCCTGTTCGCTCTTCTTACTTTCAATCGTCACTTGATTAGTTGTCAGTTCTTCCTCATTACCATCCTTGATTTTGACGACACGAAGGCGTGAAGCATTACCCGGTAATAGCTGCACGTACTTGGACAAGACATCTGATATAGTTACATGGTGTACGCCTAGAGGTAAAATTTTATCAGTGATATCTTTGAATTTTTGTTGCAAGTCATTTTCATTACTTGCAGAAAATATTTCGTTGGGGATATTAGGGTTATATTGATTAATGTAAGATTTAATATCGGATATACTATCTCTAGTGTTAGAGTATCGAAATTTAATTGAGTAAAATCCATCAATTCTAGGTGCCAGGCTTGATGAAATCCCTAATACGAATTGCTTAAGATAGTCATTAAACCAGTTGGGAGCTGTTTCTGTTTTAGCATCGATATTATTCCAGTTGTATATAGTATAACCATATTCATCATAATACATATTAGCAAAACCATCTGATAGTAGAATAACAACCTTTTTCGCATTACTTCTCGCATTATTAAGGAGTGCATCTGCCTCCCACAGACCAGCACCAATATTTGTACCTGTACCTATCCCTCGCTCATACCCTCTAGAATTACCACCCGCAATCGCCATCTTATTAACTGCAGTTTTAGCATTGTATGAATTATTACTCCAGTTCAAAATGGTTTTCGCATCGTCATAAGTCGAAACACCAGAATAATATCCAGCAAATTGATTGGGCCAAGAATAATACTGATTACTATACTGATTATCAATTTTTCCAGCAAAACCTACAATAGATAAACGGTTTTGGGAACTAGAAAGAATTGTATCAATGAGCCCCTGACGACCATTTACACCTCTCAATGTATTTTTTAGTGCTTCAATTCTACTTATGTATCTTGAAGTAGAAGATGACCACACATCTTGCTCTTTCATACTCCCTGAAAGATCGGCAACCAGGACAACATCCAAGGGTTCTGACTGGGTCTCTGTTCCCAGTTTGGATGTGATATCCAGTGACAACTCATACTGGTCTTCCTGCCCCGATATCGGAGTAATCGTTTTGTGCAGAGTTGTCTGAGGTTCGGTTGTTGAATCTGCATGTAAAGAATTAATTGGTGCACACAAAAAAAGAATAGCGAGAAAGATAACTAAACGACTGGTAAAATATTGAATCTTCTTAAAATCATATTGAATGTTCATGCTATCTCCCTTACTAGAATATGTTTAAATCTGTTACTATATAAATCTGAAACATCCATAGGTTAATTATATAATAATGTTGAACTCATGTCAATCAATGTGTTTGAAAACATGTTATTATAAATCGCAAAAAAGTATGATTCTTCTTTGTTTTTCAATGTTTTCTGTGGTAAAATGGAAAAAATAGTAAAAAATTTCATAAAGTAAAGATGCATATATTTTATTCTAATTGTTCGAAAATTTCTTTTGAAAGTCTTCTGAATTTGAATTATTATATTTTTTCAAAATTCATGAAATTTCTCAAATCATATTTTTCCGAAGTTTTGCATTCTATTTTATGATAAAAAAAGGAGTTTTTATGTCTTATCCGAACCTTTTGGAACGCTTTTTAACCTACGTTAAGGTCAACACGCGTTCTGATGAACACTCTACTACTACTCCAAGTACGCAGAGCCAGGTAGATTTTGCGACCAATGTTCTTCTTCCTGAAATGAAACGTGTCGGCCTGCAAAATGTTTACTACCTACCAAATGGTTTTGCTATTGGGACCTTACCAGCAAATGATCCGAGCTTGACACGTAAGATTGGATTTATCTCCCACATGGATACTGCTGATTTTAATGCTGAGGGAGTTAATCCGCAAGTCATCGAAAATTACGATGGTGAAGCTATCAACTTAGGTGATTCTGGATTTAAACTAGATCCGGCTGACTTTAAGAGTCTTGAGAAATATACAGGACAAACCCTTATCACAACAGATGGCACGACCTTGCTAGGTGCTGATGACAAGTCTGGGATTGCTGAGATTATGACTGCTATTGAATATCTGACTGCTCATCCCGAAATCAAACACTGTGAGATTCGTGTTGGTTTTGGACCAGATGAAGAAATTGGCATCGGTGCTAATCAATTTGATGCAGAAGACTTTGATGTTGACTTTGCCTATACTATAGATGGAGGACCTCTCGGAGAACTTCAGTACGAGACTTTCTCAGCAGCAGCTGCTGAGCTTCATTTTCAAGGACGCAATGTTCATCCCGGTACTGCTAAAGGACAGATGGTCAATGCCCTTCAGCTAGCGATTGATTTTCATAATCAACTTCCTGAGAATGACCGACCTGAACTGACAGAAGGTTACCAAGGTTTCTATCATCTTATGGATGTGTCAGGTAGTGTCGAGGAGGCGCATGCAAGCTACATCATCCGTGACTTTGAAAAGGATTCCTTTGAAGCTCGTAAAGCAGCTATGCAGTCTATCGCCGATAAGATGAATCGAGAGCTTGGGAATGATCGCGTTAGCTTGACTCTGACAGACCAGTACTACAATATGAAGGAAGTCATTGAAAAAGATATGACACCTGTTACCATTGCTAAGGCTGTTATGGAAAATCTAGGGATTACGCCTATTATCGAACCAATCCGTGGCGGAACAGATGGATCTAAGATTTCCTTTATGGGGATCCCAACTCCCAATATCTTTGCGGGTGGGGAAAACATGCATGGACGTTTTGAATACGTCAGCCTTCAGACTATGGAGCGTGCGGTGGATACCATCGTTGGCATTGTATCTTATAAAGACTAAAAAAGACGAGGTAGCTCAGCTACTTCGCCTTTCTTTTTATTCATTTGGTTGAGCACTTGTCTCAGACTCACTTTGCGCTTGCTTTTCTGTTGGTTTAGAAGTAGCTGTTTCACTGTCTTTCTCAGACTTAGATTGGCTATCAGTTTTACTTGCTTTTGAACGGAGTTCCTGGTTCAAGCTAATGATTTCTTTAGCTAGAGTGAGGAGGCCTTCTTTATCACTGCTTTTGGCTGCAAGTTGATCAAATAGGGCATCGACACGTTCAAAGTCAGCATCGGATCCTTTGTTATCCTCTAAGTACTTGTGAAGAGAGAGCAAGACATTATAGAGTTTTTGGTAGATGATCACGGTTTGCGGATCTTGTTCTGCTTCTTTTTTCTCTCGTTGGATAGTCGCTGCAATACGATTTAAAAGATCCTCAAGTTGTGTTTTAGCTTCGTCAAGGTCTGCATTTTCCTTTTCAGTAGCCGCTTTGATATTAGCTGCTTCTTCAGCTAGGGATTGTTTGACCCCGTCTTCTTTGACACGCGCTAGGAGTTGAGCAGCTTTTGTTAGAAGAGCATCCACTTCTTCCTTCTTAACATGGCTAACCCGCTCTTCTGGCATAAAATCACCGTAGAGTTCTTTTAGGAATTCATAGATGGCAGTCTTAGCAGTTTGACTATCTACTTTTTCCGTATCTAGAATAGTCTTGCCAGCTTTTGTAGAAACGGGTTCTTCTTTGAGAGCTTCTTCTACTTCTAGCTTAGTTTGGTAAATAGTTGGGAATAGCTTGTTCAAGTCGGTTGCTTTGAGGAAAGACTGTGACTGGTAAAGTTCCCATGTCAACTTGGCAACACGGTTCCGAAGTTCTTCTCTCAAACGACCATCAGATACATGTTCATAGAAATACTTGATGTACTCTACTGTTGTAACCCCTGTCCGATCACGGAAATCTTGCAAGGCCTGAAGTTTCGCTTCAATGGCAGCCAACTCTGTCTCATCCTGTGCTAGTTTTGCTTCCTGCAAATGTACCAAAAGATCTTTCTTAGGCAAGCCATAAGTGTCCGTATCCAGTGTATTGATCTTATCTACAAGGGCTTGGTACTTCTTATCTAAAGGTGAAGTTTCAACTGGTGCCACACTTTGATCCACATGGATATATTGCTTATCAAAGAGGTCCAAGGCTGCTAGATATCCAGCAGTTGAGTTGGTCGCCAGTTTTTTCATGTTCTCGATAAATTGACCCAAAGCAAGTTCAACCCGTCTCTGCATGATAGGTTGGTCCTTGTAGAGACTTCTGCTATCTGCTAACAGTTGATTAACTTTAGAAAGAACAGTTTGCTCGTCAAAAGCTCCAGGCTGATAGCTTGATTGTAAGGTAGGAATCTTGTTCTTTAAAGCAACCTCATAGCCCTTAGTTTGGACCTTGATGTAGTGATTGTGGTCTCCGTGAGGAATCACAAAACTACCACTTTCTACCTGTAAACTATAAGGAGACACCCCATCACGTAGGGCAGTCGTATAAAGTTCATTTAGGAAATCCAGTTCTGGATTCCCAGTTTGGAGAGGAATACGAACATGTTCTTTTCGAACAGCATAGGGATGGATATGGGTTGGATCATAGGCTTGATCCGGATTTCCAAAGACAAAGAATCCATTTGAAATACGAATCGCTTCGAGCGGAACCCCGTAGGTCTGTGAGATGTACTTAATTTTTTCTTCATCGCTAGCATCTCTTGAGAAACTTTCTACAGTCTTGGCAAGTGGTTGAACCGGCTCAGACTGATGATTTTCTTTCAAGTGATCTTGGGCAGCTTTGATTTGAGCTGCAGTCAAGTCCTTCTTAAAGAAATAATGAGCGTGATCTCCGTGAGAAACTACAAAACCTTGCTCATCCTCACTGATAACTCGATCAGCTGCAAAGTCATGATCATGTTCTTTACCATGATGATGGTCTTGCTCCTCTCCATCATGGTCATGATCTTCGTGATTGGTCGCCTGACTTCCATGGTCACTGTCTTGGTCATGATGATGGTCTTGCTGATCAGGGTGTTCTACGGGTTTACTTGGATTTTCCAGAGGTGCTGGTTTCCCACTGTCGCTTGCAAGAGGAATCATACGCGCAATTTTTTCTTCCAAAGCAGAAAGCTTTGTATACGGAATGAAATGATAGTGATTTCCATGAGGAATCGCTACGCCACTCGGTGTTCTGCTTGAAATCTTAGCAGGATCAAAAATCAAGCCATCCGATTCTACATAACGTTGATTACTTGGAAGAGCATAGAGTTGCTGCAATAGACTCTGAAGGCTCTCTTCTGGTTTGCTTGGTGTTTCGGTTTGTTGACTTGGATTAGTGGTTTGACTGGTTCCATTTTGGCTTGGACGATAGTCAGTCACAGTTGGTTGCTTTCTAGTTCCAGAGAGGTAAGCTTGAGCAGCTGCCAATTCGCTAGCAGATAAGGAACTCTTTGGAATATAGTGGTAATGTCCTCCGTGAGGAACGATATAAGCATCACCAGTATCCTCTATAATATCAGATGGATTAAAAATATAGCCATCATCGGTAGTATAGCGTCCTTGTGATCGTGCAAGTGTCACTGCACTGTTAGAAGTTGGGGCATCGTGTGTATGACCTTGTTTTTGGCGTTCAATTTCGTCCTTCGTACGAACGTTATCTGCATGAGCCACATCCTTAAGGTAAACATAATACTTACCATCCACCTTGATAATGTAGCCACCTTTGATTTCGTTGACAATATCAGCATCCTTTAGCTGATAATCAGGGTCTTTCATCAAAAGTTCTTCACTGAAAATCGCATCAAAAGGAACTTTACCATTGTAATAATGGAAATGATCACCGTGTGAAGTCACATAACCTTGATCAGTAATTTTCACAACAATTTGTTCAGCCTGAATGTCTTCTTTTTTGCTAACTTGATCTGGTGTCTGATTCTCTGTTTTTTGAGTGTCTTGCTTCCCATCAACGTAAGACACACGGTTATTATCTTTGTTTTCTTCTACCTGGTGTTGGTTCAATGCATAGATGCAAAGGCTTAGGGAAAGGACAAGAGCCGATCCTGCCACAAGGTATTTCTTATTCATTTTCATCATCTCCTTATTTTAATTCTTCTGCAAGAACATTCATATTTTCTTCAAGGTTTTCTAAGTAAGTTTTATCATTTTCAGGATCTGCTTCCAAAGGATTGAGTGTCTTTAGACTAACTCCCGTTGATTTAACCAAGGTCTCAGCGACTTTAGAAGAAGCGTTGCTCTCAGTAAAGATGGTTTTAACCTTATAGGTTTTAACGAATTCCTGAATTTCTGTTAGTTGTCTCGGACTTGGCTCTTGTTCAGGGGAAATCCCTGCTATACCAAGTTGTTTCAAACCAAAGCGTTTAGCGAGATAAGAAAAGGCTGTGTGTTGTGTAACAAAGGTCTTTTGACTCGCTTTTTCAAAAATAGGCTGGTACTTCTTAGTCAATTCTTGGGCTTTAGCGATAAAGTTTTTAGCATTCTTTTGATACGTTTCCTTATTAGCACTATCAATCTCCGAAAGTTTGTCAGCGATAATCTGAGCTTCTTCACCTGCTTTTTCTGGATCTAACCAAGTGTGAGGGTCATAGAGTGTTTTTTCATCGATGCCGTCACCAGCTTCTACATCTTCTAAGCCCGGTACACGTTCCAAGGTCATTCCTTCAGAAGCTTCTAAAACTTTAACTTTTGAGTTTTTCAAGTTAGGATCTAGACTTCCAGCCCAAGATTCGAGCGTATGAGAATGGTAGACAAAGACATCCGCGTCATAAATAGCAGCAATGTCATTTGCTGACGGTTCAAAGGAGTGAATCCCACTACTTGACTGAATCATCCGTACGTCATTCAAGTCCCCCGATACCTCTTTGACCATGGCGTAGATAGGGTAAAAACTTGTTACAATCTTCATCCCTTTTGCTTCTTGTTTTTCTTTTTGACCACATGCTCCTAAGACAAGAACCAGCAGACTTGCCACTAATAATAGAAATGTTCTTTTTTTCATCATTACTCCTTAACTAGTATTTAACCGTTTAATTAACTAGTAAATAGTTTATCTTTATTTACACTATATGTCAAGATATTTTACATATTTTCATGAAAAAAATGAGAACTAGAACTTACATTCTGTTCTCATTTTCGATTTTAACTTTTCTAGATCTCCTATCCTGTTTTTAGGATCTAGAAAATGCTTCTACCTTTACTTGCTCTCCTTTAATAAAGCCAACAACTTTTCAGCATCAGCCATAATGGTATTGTTATCCTGAGCACCAAATAGCAGGTTATTTTTTAAGCCAGTGAGAGTTTCTTTGGCATTGGACTTGATAATGGGGTCTTGGATCTTTGCAAGTAGCTCTTCAGCCTCTCTCAACTTCGCTTCAACCTTTTCAGTCTCGACCTGAGGTTCTTCTGGTTCCTCTGGTGATTCTTCTTCCGGCTCCTCAGTTGGTTTTGGAGATTCTGGTTTCTCACTTTGAGGCTTCTCTTCGCGTGGCTTTTCTTCCTCAGGTTTGTCTGTCCGAGGTTTCTCCTCTGATGGTTTTTCCGTTTGATTGGTATCAGCTTGACCATTTTGGTTTCTTTGAACATGATCACTTGCATTGCCCCAACCACTATCTGAATGCGGACGTTCGTTCGGATGTTCGACATAGTACTTGACAGTCGCAAAGAGATCTTCAAGAGTATATCCTTTAGGTGCCTCATAAAGTCCTTCGTCAAACCACTCAAATTTGATGTTATGGTAATGATCATAATGAGGAATGATTAAACTACCGTTTTTAACTTCCACGGTATGTTGGAGATTGTAAGGCATACGATCAAGCGGCACCTTTTTAGCTGCTTTCACGCGGTTGTAGATAGCTTCTGCTCCTTTAGCCTCCGTATTTCCTGGATTCTGATGGTCTGTTGAAGGAGGAGTCAAACCTTTCTCTTTAGCATAAGCCTGGGCTGCCGCTCTTTCGGCTTCAGACAAACTATCTTTTTTAATCCAATGGCTATGGGTCATATGTGGAGTTACATAGGCATCCCCCTCATCACTGGTGATATCACGAGGATCAAAGATATAGCCATCTTCTGTTGTATACTTGCCTGCCAACTTGGCTACCTGAATCTCATCATCAGTGTAGGCAATTTGCGCATTTGGTTTTCCTAAACGTTCTGGATGACGAATCGGTGCTAGAAAGGCCAAGATATCATCCACCAACTTGACTTTATCACTGCTTTCATCATTTAAACGTTCCAACAGTTTATCCAAAGTGTCAAAATCAGCTTGACGCCCTTTATTAGCAAGTAAGTCTTGATGAACTGCTGCTAGTAAATCATAAGCCTTATTGTAAAATCCTCGATTACCAGATGGGAGGTTGGTTTTCTTAGCTCCGAGTTTATGAGATAAACTTTCTTGCTTGGCTAGTTTATTATCAATGGCTGCTGCTGTTTCTGCTGAAAGTTCCTTGGCAGGAATATAACGAGAGATTCCATTCTCCTCAAATACATAGCCATTGGCTACTTTTCGAATCACCTGTTTGACCAATTTTTCGTCAATTGGATTGCTTGGAGATGGTTGAGGATTTGGTGCAGGTTGCAGGCTTGGACTAGGTTCCGGAGTCGGTTGTGGACTTGGTTGTTCTGGTCTTGAATCTGGCACCCTATGGTTCGAACTGTACTGTAGAGGAATAATACGAGCGATTCGTTCTTCCAATTCAGACATCTGTGAATAAGGGATGAAATGGTAATGGTTCCCATGAGGTACAGCAACTCCTCTAGCTGTTCGACTTGTAATCTGTGCTGGGTCGAAGACAAGGCCATCAGATTCTACGTGTCGTTGGCTGAGTGGCAAGGCGTAAAGTTGTTTCAGAAGGCTATCAATATCCTCATCACTCTGACTTGCTTGGTTATCGTCGCTACTGTTGTTAGCTGTGTTCGTGTTCGTATAGCTGTTGCTTTGATTGTTATAGCTGTTGCCTTGATTATTATAGGATGGAGTCCATCTATCTACATCGCTGCTAGCACTGTTGTTATTGCTACGGCGATAAGTAGGCGTATTCGATTGACCACTTCTACCAGATAGAAAGGCTTCTGCTGCAGCCAATTCGCTGGCTGATAACTCACTTTTAGGAATGTAATGATAATGGTCGCCATGAGGAACGATGTAAGCATCACCAGTATCTTCAATGATATCAGAGGCATTAAAGATGTAGCCATCATCCGTGGTGTAGCGTCCTTGTGAACGTGCCAAGGCTACCGCACCATCATTTGCTGAAGTTCCTCCTTCACGATGCTGACTATGCTCTTGTTTTTGTCGATTGATTTCTTCTTTCGTACGGACATTATCCGCATGGGCCGCATCCTTAAGGTAAACATAGTATTTTCCATCTACCTTAATAACATAACCACCCTTGATTTCACTGACAATATCCTCGTCCTTGAGCTGGTAGTTTGGATCCTTCATGAGCAACTCTTCACTGATGATAGCGTCATAAGGGACCTTACCATTGTAATAATGATAGTGGTCGCCATGTGAAGTGACATAGCCTTGGTCTGTTATCTTGATGACGATTTGTTCGGCATTGATGCCTTCTTTTTTACTAACCTCATCAGGAGTTAGATTCTCCGTTTTTTGCGCTGCTTGTTTTCCATCAACGTAAGACACACGATTATTTTCCTTGACTATTCTAGCTTGATACAATCCCAACTCATAAGAACAAACACTTAAAATCAAGGCTGCCGCAGAACCTGCTAGATATTTTTTATTAATTTTCATCGAAACTCTCTTTCTTTTTGATATTTCTAGTTGCAATTCATTCCTAAATTGCAGAAACTCCTCTCTAAAAGTTAACTGGTTAATAGTTTACTCCTAAATTTTCAACTTGTCAAGAATTTTATGAACCAGTTAACGATTTTTTTGTTTTCTACACTATCTTCTATCTGAACAGTCTGATTTGAGAATCCTATATTGAAAATCAATCACCAAATTTTTTAAAACAAAAAATCCCTGCAACTGAGTTGCAAGGACCTTTCAATTAATCAAAGTCAACGTATTCTTTTTGAAGTTCAAGAACTTCTTCCATTGTTGAGCATTCTGTAAGGGCACGGTTTGCGTACTCTTCCATCTTAGCTGTGTCGAGTTTCTTCATCAAGCTACGTGTACGAAGGACAGATGTTGCTGACATAGAGAACTCATCCAAGCCCATTCCGACAAGAAGTGGAACAGCTTTTTGGTCACCAGCCATCTCACCACACATACCTGCCCATTTACCTTCAGCGTGAGCTGCTTTGATAACATTGTTAATCAAACGTAGGATTGATGGGTTGTATGGTTGGTAAAGGTATGAAACTTGCTCGTTCATACGGTCTGCTGCCATTGTGTATTGGATCAAGTCGTTTGTACCAATTGAGAAGAAGTCAACTTCTTTTGCAAATTGGTCTGCAAGCATTGCTGCTGCTGGGATTTCGATCATGATACCAACTTGGATATTATCCGCAACTGCAACACCTTCAGCAAGAAGGTTTGCTTTTTCTTCGTCAAAGACTGCCTTCGCTGCACGGAATTCTTTCAAGAGCGCAACCATCGGGAACATGATACGCAATTGACCGTGTACAGACGCACGAAGAAGAGCACGGATTTGTGTGCGGAACATAGCATCTCCAGTTTCAGAAATAGAGATACGAAGGGCACGGAATCCAAGGAATGGGTTCATTTCATGAGGCATATCGAAGTAAGGAAGTTCCTTATCTCCACCGATATCCATTGTACGAACAACAACAGGCTTACCGTTCATTCCTTCAAGTACAGCTTTGTATGCTTCGTACTGCTCGTCTTCTGTTGGGAAGTCTTGAGAATCCATGTACAAGAACTCTGTACGGTAAAGACCAACAGCTTCGGCACCGTTGACATTGACACCTTCAACGTCTTTTGGAGTACCGATGTTAGCAGCCAATTCAAAGTGTTTACCATCAGCAGTTACTGTCTTAGCATCTTTCAAGAGAGCCCATTCAGCTTTTTGTTTCGCATAAGCTTCACCAGCTGCCTTGAATTCTGCCGCTTGCTCATCAGTTGGGTTGATAATCACTTCACCAGTGATACCGTTAACAGCAAGGATATCACCATCTTTAACAATTTCAGTGATGTTGTTTGTACCCAATACTGCAGCTATTTCAAGTGTACGCGCCATGATAGCTGAGTGGCTCGTACGTCCACCGATGTTGGTTACAAAAGCTTTTACAAAGTTTTTGTCCAATTGAGCTGTATCTGAAGGAGTCAAGTCATGCGCAATCACGATCACTTCTTCATTGATAGAAGCTGGGTTTGGCAATTTCTTACCAAGGAGATTTGCCAATACACGTTTCGTCACGTCGCGGATATCCGCTGCACGTTCTTGCATGTATGGGTTGTCTTCCATACCTTCAAAGATAGTGATAAACATGTCTGTCACTTCTTTCAGACCTGCTTCTGCATTCACTTTCTTCGCACGGATTGTTTCCTTAATTTGGCTGATCATTTCTGGGTCAGCAAGAACCATTAAGTGAGCGTCAAAAACTTGAGCAGCTTCTTCACCGAGCGTACCTACTGCTTTCTCACGAATAACAGAAAGCTCGTCTTGTGATGCTTTTAGAGCGGCATCAAGGCGAGCTTCTTCTGCGTTTGTATCTTCGACTGTAATAGTCTCAAATGACAAATCCGGTTGAACGAGTAGATATGCTTTTGCAACTGCAACACCGTCTGATGCTGCGATTCCTTTAAGCATTTCTGTCATTTTCCTTATGCCAATCCTTCTTTTTCCATAGTTTCAGTGATAGCAGCGATTGCGTCGTCAGCATCTGCACCTTCAGCTGAAATTGTAACGTCAGCACCTTGGCCAACACCAAGACTCATAACACCCATGATAGATTTAAGGTTTACTGATTTACCTTTGTATTCAAGAGTGATATCTGAAGCAAATTTGCTAGCTGTTTGAACCAACAATGTTGCTGGACGTGCGTGAATACCTGTTTCTGCCACTACGTGGAAATCTTTAGAAGCCATAGTTTGACTCTCCTTTAGTTATTTCTTTTTTGGATTATATGTGATAACCCTTACAAGACTGTATTATATCACCTTCTAGATAATTTTTCAAGTATTTTATGGATTTTCTTCGTTTTCCTTTCTGATAACTTGCTGAAAATCTTCTATTTATATTGCCAATATACAGTATGTAGTTTTTTTATTTTGAGAAAGTTTGACAATTCAACGGAAGTCAAAATTTATGTTTCAAAAAACACTATATCTTGTGTTTTGATTTCAAAACTGTAACTTTTTAGCACAAGATTTAGTTTAAAAAGTTTGACAAAGTTTTTTTTTCTGATATACTAAGAAAGTAATCTATTTTGAAAGAGGAGTTACGAAAATGGTAACCGTTTATTCTAAAAATAACTGCGTCCAATGTAAGATGACCAAACGTTTCTTGGACAGCAACAATGTCGCTTATCGTGAGATCAATCTCGACGAGCAACCAGAGTACATAGATCAAGTTAAAGAGCTTGGTTTCAGCGCTGCTCCTGTTATCCAAACACCAACTGAAGTCTTTTCAGGTTTCCAACCAGGAAAACTGAAACAATTAGCATAATCTTAGTACATCATCCAGAAGAGATTGCTTCTAGGGCTAACTTAGAGGCCTTTCTTTTGTAATTAGATAAAGGAAATTTTATGGGATTAAAACATCTTGAGGACGTGACTTACTTCCGTCTCAATAACGAAATCAACCGTCCTGTCAATGGACAAATCATGCTTCATAAAGATAAAGAAGCCTTGGATGCCTTCTTTAAAGAAAATGTAGTTCCAAACACTATGGTTTTTGATTCAATTACTGATAAAATCAACTACCTTATTGAACATAACTATATTGAAACTGCATTTCTCAAGAAGTACCGTCCAGAGTTTTTGGAAGAACTGCATCAATTCATCAAAGACCAAAACTTCCAATTCAAATCATTCATGGCAGCCTATAAGTTTTACAACCAGTACGCCTTGAAGACTAATGACGGTGAATATTACCTTGAAAGTATGGAAGACCGTGTCTTCTTTAATGCACTTTACTTTGCTGACGGGGATGAAGCGATCGCGACTGATATTGCCAATGAAATCATCCACCAACGCTACCAACCAGCTACTCCTTCCTTTTTGAACGCAGGCCGTGCTCGTCGTGGGGAGTTGGTCTCTTGTTTCTTGATTCAAGTAACTGATGACATGAACTCTATCGGACGTTCTATCAACTCTGCTCTTCAACTTTCACGTATCGGTGGTGGTGTGGGAATTTCCCTCAGCAACCTTCGTGAAGCTGGAGCTCCTATCAAAGGTTATGAAGGTGCTGCTTCTGGTGTCGTACCAGTTATGAAGCTTTTTGAAGACAGCTTCTCTTACTCAAACCAACTCGGGCAACGTCAAGGTGCCGGGGTTGTCTACCTCAACGTCTTTCACCCAGATATCATCGCTTTCCTTTCCACTAAGAAAGAAAATGCCGATGAAAAGGTTCGTGTTAAGACCCTCTCACTTGGAGTTGTGGTACCCGATAAATTCTACGAATTAGCTCGTAAAAATGAAGAAATGTATCTCTTTAGCCCTTACTCTGTAGAGCTTGAGTACGGTGTACCATTCAACTACATCGACATCACTGAAAAATACGATGAATTAGTCGCAAATCCAAATATCCGCAAGACAAAAATCAAGGCGCGTGATTTGGAAACTGAAATCTCTAAATTGCAACAAGAATCTGGTTACCCTTATGTAGTCAACATTGATACGGCTAACCGTGCAAATCCAGTAGATGGAAAGATTATCATGAGTAACTTGTGTTCTGAGATTCTTCAGGTCCAAGAACCAAGCTTGATCAACGATGCTCAAGAATTCCTTCAAATGGGAACAGACGTTTCATGTAACCTTGGATCAACAAACGTTGTCAACATGATGACTTCACCTAACTTTGGTCGTTCTATTCGCGCTATGGTTCGTGCCCTTACTTTCGTTACAGATAGTTCACACATCGTAGCCGTCCCTACTATCGACCACGGAAATAGCTTGGCTCACACCTTTGGTCTTGGTGCCATGGGACTTCACAGTTACCTTGCGCAACAACTGATCGAATATGGATCACCTGAGTCAATTGAATTTACAAGCATCTACTTTATGCTTATGAACTACTGGACCTTGGTGGAATCAAATAATATCGCCCGTGAACGTGGTATCACCTTCCACAACTTTGAAAAATCAGACTATGCTAACGGTAGCTACTTTGACAAGTATGTAACTGGCGAATTTGTTCCAAAATCAGACCGTGTTAAAGAACTCTTTAAAGATGTCTTTATACCAAGTGCTGCTGACTGGGCTGAACTTCGCGAAAAGGTTCAAGCAGATGGTCTTTATCACCAAAACCGTCTTGCTGTTGCTCCAAATGGTTCTATCAGCTACATCAACGATGTTTCTGCTTCTATCCACCCGATTACGCAACGTATCGAAGAACGTCAAGAAAAGAAAATCGGTAAGATCTACTATCCTGCTGCAGGCTTGTCTACAGATACCATTCCTTACTACACTTCTGCTTATGACATGGATATGCGTAAAGTGATTAATGTTTACGCTGCTGCAACTGAACACGTGGATCAAGGACTTTCACTCACCCTCTTTATGCGTAGCGACATTCCAAAAGGTCTTTACGAATGGAAGAAAGAAAACAAACAAACGACACGTGACTTGTCAATCCTTCGTAACTATGCCTTTAACAAGGGTATCAAGTCTATCTACTATGTCCGTACCTTTACAGACGACGGTGGAGAGGTCGGTGCTAACCAATGTGAAAGCTGTGTGATTTAGTTTTTATCTGAGGCAACCACATTTTCTCAGACTAGTGATTCAATCACCATGTTAGACTGGAATAAGCATCTATACTATGAAATAACAAAAAGTCGGACTTCCGACTTTTTGTGCGATACTCCTCTAGAATTATGATAAAATAGAGAGGATTCGACAATCGCATTATTACATACAGAAAGAGATTTCAAATGGAAACTTACTACAAAGCCATTAACTGGAATGCCATCGAAGATGTCATCGACAAATCAACTTGGGAAAAGCTGACGGAGCAATTCTGGCTCGATACACGTATCCCCTTGTCAAATGACCTTGATGACTGGAGAAAACTATCAAACAAAGAAAAAGACTTGGTTGGAAAAGTCTTTGGTGGTTTGACCCTTTTGGATACCATGCAATCTGAAACAGGGGTTCAAGCGCTTCGCTCAGACATCCGTACACCGCATGAGGAAGCTGTTTTCAACAACATCCAATTTATGGAATCTGTCCACGCAAAATCTTACTCTTCTATCTTTTCAACCTTGAATACTAAGGCTGAAATTGAAGAAATCTTTGAATGGACCAACACTAATCCCTACCTACAAAGAAAAGCAGAAATTATCAATGAAATCTACCTCAATGGTAGCCCCCTTGAAAAGAAGGTTGCCAGCGTTTTCCTTGAAACCTTCCTCTTCTACTCTGGTTTCTTTACACCACTCTACTATCTCGGTAACAACAAACTGGCCAACGTTGCGGAAATTATCAAGTTGATTATCCGTGATGAATCTGTTCACGGAACTTACATTGGTTACAAGTTCCAGCTTGGTTTTAACGAATTGCCTGAAGAAGAGCAAGAAAAACTTAAAGAATGGATGTACGACCTGCTCTACACTCTCTACGAGAACGAAGAGGGCTATACAGAAAGTCTCTATGACGGTGTTGGTTGGACGGAAGAAGTTAAAACCTTCCTTCGCTACAATGCTAACAAGGCGCTCATGAACCTGGGGCAAGATCCACTCTTCCCAGACTCAGCAGATGATGTCAATCCTATTGTCATGAACGGAATCTCAACTGGAACATCCAATCACGACTTCTTCTCCCAAGTCGGAAATGGTTACCTCCTCGGTGAAGTTGAGGCCATGCAAGATGATGATTACAACTACGGTTTAGATTAAAAATAAGCTTTCATCCATACTTCTCACAGTTTGTTTAAACAGACTGTGAGATTTTTGTTTTTGTTTTATTTTGTTTTTTTCTATTTGATTGATCGAGCGTTTTATGGTAAGATAATAATAGTAGAAATCGAGGTGATAAGGATGCTGAAGCAAGAAAAACTAGATAGTATTTTAGAAGCAGTAAATACAAAAGGCACTATTACTGTAAAAGAGATTATGGAGAGTCTTGAT
The DNA here is from genome assembly GCF_000526095.1 of Streptococcus sp. CM6. Classification (NCBI taxonomy): domain Bacteria; kingdom Bacillati; phylum Bacillota; class Bacilli; order Lactobacillales; family Streptococcaceae; genus Streptococcus; species Streptococcus sp. CM6. The sequence goes on from NZ_JATS01000006.1 coordinate 52,331, forward strand.
GTGTCAGATATGACAGCTCGTCGCTACTTACAAGAATTGGCAGATAAGGATTTGCTGGTACGCGTGCATGGTGGCGCTGAAAAACTTCGTACAGGTTCTCTCTTAAACAACGAACGCTCAAATGTTGAAAAACAAGGCTTGCAGATTGCTGAAAAACAAGAAATTAGCCGTTTTGCCGGCCATTTGATTGACGAAGGTGAAACTATTTTTATCGGGCCAGGAACAACCTTAGAATGTTTTGCTCGTGAGCTCCCTATCGATAACATTCGTGTTGTAACAAACAGTCTTCCAGTTTTTCTCATCCTAAACGAACGAAAATTAACAGATTTGATCTTGATTGGCGGAAATTATCGCTCTATCACTGGTGCTTTTGTAGGGACACTCACCTTGCAGGATTTGACAAATCTTCAGTTTTCTAAGGCATTTGTTAGCTGTAATGGTATTAAGGATAAAGCAATTGCTACTTTCAGTGAAGAAGAGGGCGAGGTACAACGAATCGCCTTGAACAATGCCAATAAAAAATACTTACTGGCAGACCACAGTAAGTTTAATAAGTTTGATTTTTACACTTTTTACAATATCTCAGAGATTGATACCATCGTTTCAGATTCCAAACTGAGTCAGGAGACATTTGAAGATCTGTCGAAACAAACAACCATTCTTTTATCAAAACCATAAAAATTCCCCTGCCTTTTGGCGGGGAATTTTTGTTGAATTTTAATCAATAAGTTGTGTCTCAGCTAGTTTCTTGTACCAGTGAGCTGATTTCTTTGGATAGCGCTCCTGGGTTTCAAAATCAACATAGAAGAGGCCGTAACGCTTTTCGTAACCATTTGACCAAGAAAAGACATCCATTAGCGACCAGATAAAATAGCCTTTGACATTGGCTCCATCGGAGATTGCATCTGCTATCACTTCCATGTGTTTCTTAACATAATCAATCCGTCCATCATCGTAGACTGTCCCATCCACAAACTCATCTTTGTATCCGAGACCATTCTCTGTGATGTAGATTTTCTTGTAATTTGGGTAATCTTTCTTCACGCGCATGATTTGATCATACAAACCTTGAGGATAGATAATCCAGTCCCAGTCCGTACGTGGGACATAGTCAGGCGCCACTCGACGTCCAACTCCCTTAATCTGATACTTAGAGCTTCCTTTTTCACCCTTACCGTTATGAATGATTTCTGTTTCGCCATCAAAGGCTTGCATCCAATCACTCATGTAGTAGTTAATTCCAAGGAAGTCATTCAGGTCTTTTGCTGCTTCTAGGACTGCGAAGTCTTCTTCACGCAGATCTAAACTTCCACCATTGACTGCTAAGATATGGTTGACACCTTCCATTGTTTCTTCGGAATATCGTCCTAGATAAGTCGCATCCAAAATAAATTTATTGTGAATGATATCTTCTAACTCGGCTGCACGAACATCTGCTGGATTATCTGGATCCAGAGGATACTTAGTAGGCAGTGCATGAACCACACCAATTTCACCCTTATATCCCTTATCCTTGAAAAGTTTTACTGCACGCGCATGCGACACCATCATATTGTGATGAGATTGGAAGACTTTGGCAAGGTCGTACTGGATACCTGGTGGAAATTTCCCAACCAAATACTGGCCATCTCCTATCGGCCCAATTTCATTAAAGGTTGTCCAAAAGTTAACTTCAGGAAATTCTTCAAAACAGAAGGCCGCATAATCCACAAAGTGATTAATGTTTTCTCTATTCAGGAAATCTCCGTTTGAATGAAGTGCTTCTGGCGTGTCAAAGTGATGAAGAGTCACGAAGGGCTCAACATGCCGTTTGTGGCACTCTGCAAATAGATTATGATAGAACTCAACCCCCTTGTCATTAACCTTCCCATAACCCGTTGGAAAGATACGTGACCAAGCGATTGAAATACGGATACCATTGACACCATATTCTTCTGCAAGTTTGAGGTCAACTGGATATTTGTGATAGAAATCACTGGCTGGTTCAGCAGTGTACCAGTAGTTATCTTTGAGGTATTTGTCCCAGGCGACTGGCCCTTTACCATCAGTATGTGTAGCACCTTCTGCTTGGTAGGCTGCTGTTGCTCCGCCAAAAATAAAGTCTTTTGGAAGTGTTTTTGTCATTTGATTCACCTTTCAAGAAATAGAAATGAGATGGGGGTATAGTTGGGAGGAGTTCCTCCATCTCACTTCTTCGCTATTTACATTTTATTCTTCGAACTGCGCTTGAACAAAGGCAAGAGCGCCTTTTCCATCGCGAGTCAGTTTAATGTATTGGCCACCTTCTGTCTTAGCAAGTTTGATACCAAGTTTGTCGGTTTCGGCCTTCATGTCTTCAAAGTTTGAAGCAACTTGAGGAGCAAGGATAACCAGATCAAACTCTGGCAACATTTCACGGTGAGCTCCATAGCCACCAGCTGCTGCTTTCACAGGAACCTTGTACTCTGCAGCTGCTTTGTTTAGAGCGTTTGCAAGGAGACCACTTGTACCTCCACCAGCACAGAGAACGAGAACATTTGTTTCTTCTGTGATTGTGTTTTGAGCTGCTTCTACACCTGCTTTTTCAAGAATAGCATCTGCTTTGGCAGTATTGAAGTTTGCAGCTACTTTTTCTTTTAATTCATCATTAACTTTACCAGAACGCTCTTCTTCAAGGATTTGTTCATCATAGACTTTAAGGAATGGATAGTAAATGACAATGTCAACAACAATTAGAAGGGCAGCAAGGATGAACGATAGAACTTGGAAGTTTGTACCGAGAACAATACCGAGCGGACCTGGTGTTGTCCAAGGAAGGTTGGCAGTAAATGAGTTCATGCCGAGCGTTTCAATGAAGAATTTAAAGATCCATACGTTTGCGATTGGAGCAAAGATGAATGGAATAAAGAAGATTGGGTTCAAGACTAGCGGAGCACCAAACAGGATTGGTTCGTTCACACCGAAGAAGGTTGGTACTACTGACGCACGTCCGATTGCACGGTTTCGTTTCGATTTGGTCAACCACATGAACATGAATGGAACAACCAGTGTCGCACCAGTACCACCCATGGTAACGATAAACATTTGTGTACCAGAAGTAAGGATCTTGTCAGCGTGCATCCCTTGTTGGAGAAGGTTCAAGTTGACTTCAGCATTTGCATAGGTAATAGCTGCGATTGCTGGCTCGACGATTGAAGGACCGTGGATACCAACAAACCAGAAGAAGGCAAAGGCACCAAAGATAATCGTAATACCTAGATAACCATCAGCAGCAGAGAATAATGGTGCAAAGAATTTACCGATTGATTCAGCTACGCTTGCACCAACAAAATGACGAGCTAGTAAATCAAGAGCATAAAGAGAAACCACTGATAGAGTGAATGGAATCACATCTTTAAATACTTGTGAGATATTTGGTGGAACTTCGTCAGGCATACGAATAGTGACGTTGTTCTTAACACAAACCTTATAGATGGCTACAGTAACAAAGGCAGCAAGGAAGGCTGAAAGCAAACCTTTTGTCCCCAAGAATCCAGTAGCTAGGCCATTTTCGATAGGATCAGCTGCCAACATCAACAAACCAACAATTGCTGCCAAAAGTGTTGACATATAGTTGATTTGATTGGTTTTCTCCATGCTACGGTTTACTGAGTCGGTCAATGACTTAGCTGTTGTACCAGCTACCAAGAGAGCTAGAATCCCCATTGAATAGCTATAAGGTTTCATGAGGAGATTAACAACATCATCAGACCATTTAAAGCCCCATGAGTTTGGTACAAAAGCAATCAAGATAAAGATACTTGAGAAGAGAATAACAGGCATCCCTGCAATGAAACCATCACGAATAGCACGAAGATAGATATTACGAGATAATTTCTCAAAGAAAGGTTTTCCTTTCTCAATAAATGCAATTAATTTATTCATTACTTAACTCCTCTCTTATAGAGTTCGATTAAATGGTGCATCAAATCTTTTAACAAGATAGTTGTCATCAAGTGGTCTTGGCCATGCATCATGGTTACACTATAGGCCAAATCCTCACCAGCTGCTTCCTTCGTCAATAGACTTGTTTGCGCGTGATGAGCCTCGGCGATACAGCCACCAGCTTCCTCCACGAGAGCATCTGCTTTCGCAAAATCGCCAGCTTCAGCAGCCTTCAAGGCTTCCAATAGTTTTGAACGAGCATCGCCAGCATAGGCTACGATTTCAAAACCTAACAATGTTACTTCTTCTCTATTCATGATAGAATTCTCCTTATGTATTTTTAATTAAATTTTTATGACAATAAACGTTGGATATGTAGAACTAGATAAACTCGTTCACTTTTATACAAATCAAGACCCGTATGTTGCGTAATCACATCATAGATCTTGGAACCAATCTCGAACGCTTTTGGATAGGATTGTTTAATATGGTCTTCCATATATAGAAGCGATTGATTATCATCTCTGGAACGGTCTAAATAATCCAAAAAATAGTTGAGATGAATCATAAAGCGATCATAGAAATGGTTATTCTTTTTGGTTCGTTGAATCGCATACCCCTTTAGCACTTCTTCAACATTCCTGAGAATTTCTTTCCTCTTATCAATCGACTCAACCACTTGAACTTCATTCTCCCCTTCGGCATTGATGAAATGATAAGCGATCCGAATAATTTCATCCTCAGGGAAATGATCTGTCAACTTCTGACGATAGATTTCAAAGGCTTCCTTTGCGATTTGAAAAGCGACAGGATACTTGGCAGAAATATCTGGCAGATTACTATCCTTGTACCTTCCTTGTGTTAGAGCTTGATAGGAACAGTAAATATGATCTGTCAAGGTTACGTAGAGATACTCTTGAATCGGATAATGATATTTCTTCGATAACTTATCAATGATTTCATAAGTCACTGTGATAAAATCAAGCGGAACATCTTTGAGGAGAGCCATAAAGTTTTCTCTGGACTCTTCTGTCTTCATCCGAAAGATCTTCTCTACTTGGTTTTCAGAAATCAAATCCCCCTTCTTCTTTCCAAATGTAATCCCTTTACCAATCACAATCACTTCTTCTCCTTTGTCGTTTCTGACAAGCGAGACATTGTGATTCATTGGATTTAGAATTCGATACATGGCAACCTCCTTTTGTATCTTAAAGGTATATGAGTACAAAAAATGACCACAAATGAACTAGAAAATCCTTTGATTTCTAATCCACCTGTGATCATGCCTAATATTACTTAGTAACACTCACCTTGTATTAACTTGTGATTTAAGTATAACACAAGTAAGTTATTTTGTAAACCTTTACATGTAACTTTTTTTAAAAATTTTTTTAGATTCATGTTCCTAAACTAGGAGGAAGATTTTACACGCGTTCTTTCCATGAAGTCGCTGTTGTTTGAAGAACCTTGTTGAGTTCGTCAATGTTTTCAAAACCAGTTGTGCGAAGCCATTCGCGAGCTGCTGCTTCACCATCTTTGATGTAAGCTTCAACTGATCCAGCCCATGTAGCACGGCCACAAAGAACACCATTGAAATTTGCACCTGATTCATGGGCAAATACAAGAGTATCTTGGAAGAGTTTAGCTGATACACCAGCACTCAAGTAGATGTATGGCAAGTTAGTTGCTTCATCTTGTGCTTTGAAGAAGGCTGCCGCTTCTTCACGTGTATGCACGATTTCACCATCACCAAAGCCTTCAACGTATTTAACATTGACTGGAACTTCTACTTTCAAGACATCGATGTTAAAGCGTGGGTCTGAGAAGACCTTCATAGCACCAATAACCTTGTGTGGTTTCACTTTAGCGTATTCAGCAGAACCTGCGTCAGCGATTTTTTCATCGTAAGCGAGGATTTCAAGGAAGAAAGGAATGTCTTCTGCCACACACTCAGAGCCGATGCGTTCGATGTAGGCTTGTTTTTGTTGGTTGAGTTCGTCAGCGCTGTCTACGTCATAGTAAAGCAAGAACTTCACAGCGTCAGCGCCTTGTTCCTTGATGCGTTTTGCAGACCAAACATCCAAACAGTCAGGCAAGCGTTTGGTGCTTGTTGTGTCGTAGCCAGTTTTCTCATAAGCAAGGAGAAGGCCAGCATTTGGATCAAGCGCTTTTGTAGCTGGAAGACCATATTCAGGGTCAAGAAGCATAGAGGATGCGTATTTAGTCAATTCATCTGCAACCAATACTTTCAGTTCTTCCATTTGAGCCACTGTTGGTTCTTCTGTTTGGTGTTGAGCCATGAGGCGTTTCAAAGCACCACGTTGGTCAAATGCAAGAGCTGAGATGATACCATTTTCGTCAGAAAGTTTTTCTAAGCGTGCACGTTTTTGTTCTGTTAAAGCCATTTTATACCTCTTTTACTATTAATTGATCATATAGAGCTTGATAGTTGGCCATGTTGACATGACCAGTCATTTTTTCTTGAGCATTGAGCATACCAAGGACATTTGCCTTGATGAGTAATTCTGCATCCGATTCTTTGTGAAGAAGTCCTGAAGAAATTCCTGCCACAGTAGAGTCTCCAGATCCAACAGGATTTACTACCTGAATTCTAGGAATATCTACCTTGTAGAAAGTGTCACCATGTTTGGCAAAGGCACCGTTGGCACCAAGTGAAACGATAATCCATTCAATACCTGCAAACAAAGGTTCTTGAAGTACTTCTTTTAATTCATCCAAATCCTCAGAAACTTCTCTTCCTAGAAGCTGGGACAATTCCTCATTATTTGGTTTGATGACTGTTGGTTTATGTGGTGATTCAAGAACCGCCTGAAGTGCTGCACCAGAGCAGTCCAAAACAACAGGCTTGCCAGCTTGATTAGCAAGTTCTACCAAGCTCGCATAGTAATCAACTGGAAGGCCAGCTGGCAGACTACCTGAGATAGCTACTACTTCAACTGACTCCAAGAGTTTTTTGAAATGTTCCAAAAAGTCTTGACCTTCCTGTTCCAATACTTCAGGACCTTTTTCAAGAACTTCTGTTTGGTTGTCTCCGTGAAGAATAGCGATACAGTTACGAGTTTCTCCCTGAATTGAGAAGAAATCTTTCTTTACTTGATCATCGATATTTTCAACCAAAAACTCACCATGTTTACCACCCACTAAACCAGTAGCAAGAACAGAATCTCCAAATTCTGAAAGTACTCGGGTAACATTGAGGCCCTTACCACCAGCCGTTTTGGTTACATCCACCACACGATTGACAGTATCAATCTTTAACTCATCCAAGGGATAGGAAATATCAATGGATGGGTTCATTGTGACTGTTAAAATCATAGGTCACCTCTTAGTCGTGGTATTCTCCGCGATCCCATTTTTCAAGGAATTCAGTGAAGAAGTTTGCGTCTGTTTGTTGAGCATTATGACTTTCAACGTGTTCAATTTTCGCAATCAATTTCTTGTTTTCTTCAGATGGTTTGTATTCAGCATGGATGAAAGCTTCGATGATATCACACATGAGCAATTCACCAGTAATCTTACCACCAAAACCGATAACGTTGGCGTTCAATTGTTCTTTAGCATAAAGAGCTGTTGTCATATCACGAACCAAGGCAGAACGAACACCAGGAACTTTATTTACAGCGTTGTTGATACCAACACCAGTACCACAGATACATACCCCAAGATCAGCTTGACCACTAGTTACAGCTTCCCCTACTTTTTTACCAAATATTGGGTAGTGAGTACGTGTATGGTCATATGTACCAAAGTCAATGACTTCATATCCTTTTGATTTCAAAAATTCTGAAACCGCCATTTTTTCATCTGTTACGATGTGGTCACATCCAATTGCAATTCTCATTTTTAACTTACCTTTCTTACTGTAATCTAATTAGCACATTTTGTTCAACATGTCGACACGAATTTGGTGACGTCCACCATCGTATTTACCGTTAACAAATCCTTTAGCGATATTTTTAGCCAATTCATCACCGACAATTTGTGCACCCATAGTGATCATACGTGAGTTGTTGTGTCCACGAGTCATATAAGCTGAACGTTCGTCAGATACTTCTGCAGCAACCATTCCTTTGATCTTAGTTGCGACCATAAATGGACCTGCTCCATAAGCATCAATCACGATACCAAGGTTTTGTTCTTCTTTGTTTACTTCTGCAGCAACAGCAAGAGTCACATCAACAAAGTCTTGACCTTCAGCTGTAACATCCACAACGTGGAAGTTTTCTTTTTCCAAGAAGTCTTTCACAACTTCTTTCAATCTCAAACCTGCAGCATCTGCACCGATAACAATAGACATATTGTATACTCCTTTTATTTTTCTAGGCTAGTAAAAACTTTTATGGTTAGCAGTTTACCTACAAAAAGTTTTCTAGCAGTTTATTGACAAATTGGATTGAATGAGATGAATGACACCTTATTCAAGTTTAGGAAATCAGTTTCCTAGAAATAATCTTTCTCTACGAAAGAGAATATAACAAGTGATTGTTTGTTTGCGACAAACATCATTTGTTGCTTACAAACATAATATACTCCTATTTCTTAAAAAAGTCAACAATTAATGTTTGTTTTTGTGTTTTTTTAATTAAAAAATTTCGATATCAAAACCAATTTGATCCACTTGACCAGGTTCTAGGAGACGAACATTCTTCTTATCTTCTAGATGATCTCCTTCTTCAAGGGATGTTGACAAGCCAGACCAGGGTTCAAAAGCAATGAAAGGACCTTTATTCAAAGTTGACCAGATAATGAGATTTGGAAACTCTGTAAAGTGCACTTTCAATCCCTTATCATGTTTACGAGAACGAAGGGCAATTGTTCTAGATTGCAATTCATCTAAGGTGACTGCATCAGTGCTGAAAAGATCATAGCTGAGGTCTAATTCTTTTTGACCTTCTAGCCATGGACTTCTATCTTGAAAATCAAGCATACCTGTTTCTGGGAAAGGACGTGGAACAGAGCAAGTCTCTTCTTTTTCAAACTCTAGATAATAATCTTCATAGACTTCATCATCAAGCAGAGGACAATTAAATCCTGGATGTCCACCAATAAAGTAAGGCATGACCTTGCTAATTTCTTTATTAAATATTTTGTATTGAGTCCGCACTGTCTTTCCAGTAAGGATATAAGTGATTTCTAAGCGGAAATGATAAGGGTAGTTCTGATAGCTATTCTCATCGTCTTCAATTGCAAAAGTCACACTATTATCTGTCTGTTCAACTAATTCAAATTCTTTCTTGCGAACCAAACCATGACGAGGAATCTTTCCTTTGCTTTCATGCCCCTTCTCATCTATATAAAGTGCTGTATCCTCTCTCAATGAACCACAAATGGGAAAGAGAACAGGAGCTTGTCCACTCCAATAAGTAGCATCTCCTTGCCACAAATATTCAAGTCCCTCAGCATCTTTTATAGAAGAAAGAGCCCCACCAAAACTGTTAAATTGAACTCTTAATTGTTCTGATTTTAATTCAATTACCATTATTTTCTCCGATTTCTTGATAGTTTATAAAAAACTAGGTTGTCACTCCTAATGGTATGACAACCTAGTTTCAACAATTTACATTTTATAGGAGCGCATTATTTTGCTTTTGCTGCGTACTCTTCGTTACGTTTGATCATTTGTTTTCTGTACCATGCAAAGATACCGATATAGAATACAAGGAAGACTACAGCACCAAGGATTGCTTTGATATCACCAGTTGTAGTGTTACCAATTGTCCAACCAAGAAGTTTTTCGATTGGTCCTTCAAGAGTTGAGTGAGTAATCAATTGAGTTTCGCTCACACCTGCTGGGAAGGCACCTACACCTTTAGCAAGTTCTGTTGCAAATGGTGCAATAAGTGTACCTGAAAGAAGGAAGAGTGGCAACAAGAGTGTTCCGAAGATAATCATACGGAGCAATTTACCACGAGTTACAACCAAGAGAGCTGGAGTAACACCCATAGCGATGATACCTGCAAGTGGCAAGATACCATTTCCGACTTTTGAAAGAAGCACAGCTTCAATCAACATGATTGGTGCAAGTACGTTGGCACAAGCCCAGATTTCAGCACGACCAGCGATGAATGGCCAGTCAAGACCGATGTTGAATTTACGTCCTTGAAGACGTTTAGTAGCAACGTTTGTAATACCTTGTGAAAGTGGTTCTACGGCAGCGATGAACCATGAACCGATAAGTGAGAAGAGTTCCAAAGATACACCGGCAGTCAAACCAAGAGACAACCATCCTTTGATAACAAGACGCCATTTATCTGCATCCGCAACCCCTTCAATTGGATGTGGAGTTCCCATAATACCGATAACAATACCAAGAATGAAACCGATAAAGAATTTAGATCCCCAGAAACCGATTTTTTTGTTCAATTTAGCAGCATCAAAGTCATATTTATCAAGACCTGGGAAGAATTTTTCAAAAATCTTATCCAAAACCATGATAACTGGGTTCATCATGTAGTTCATGTGAGTTGATGTCATTGGTGATGAACTTGGAGCGTTAAGAAGGTCATCAAATGTAGGTTTCATCAAGTCAGAGTTGATAATTTTCAACACACCAACAAGAACGATAGCTGCTGTAGCAATCAAGAGTGAAACCCCTTGGCTCACACCATTGTTGTCTGCATACCATTTAATCAAAAGACCTGTGATAGACAAGTGCCAGATATCGAAGATATCGACGTCAAGTGTATCAGTTTTCTTCATAGCAAGCATTACTACGTTGACAATCAACATGATAAGCAAGAAGTAAAGTGTCCAAGCAGATCCCCAAGTGATTGTTGCAAGTGGTGCCCAACCAACGTCAGTGATACTCAATTGGATACCAGTGTTTTCAACGAATTTTGCAAGTGATGCTGAGAAAGCACCATTTAGCATACCGATGATAGCACCGATACCTGTAAGAGCGATGGCAAGTTTGATACCACCTTCAAGCGCTTTGGAGAATTTAACTCCAAAAAGTAAAGCCAATACTGTCAAAATGATTAACATGATGACAGGTCCACCCATATCTAAGACGGGTGTAAAGACCTTTTTGATTAGGTCAAAGATTGCATCCATAACAGTTCCTCCCTTTTTATTTTATATGAATGTTAACAAATTAAAATTAGCTTAATCCGTGCTCTTTGATAGCTGCTTCAATATTATCAAATACTGGAGCACTCATTGCTGGGATACGGAATAAGATTGGTCCAGCTTCGATAACTGGAATACCTGGGTCAAAACCAAGATCTGTTGCAGCAATTGGTGTAAAAATGTCATAACCTTTGATAAGGTCTTCATTAACGTCTTTGACCATAACTGCATCACAGTGAACATCATAACCACGATTTGATAGTTCTTCTTCTAGAGCACTTTTAATTTGGTGACTTGAGTTAACACCTGCACCGCAGGCAGCAAGAATTTTAATCATTTGGATTTCCTCCGATTTTATATTTTAATAAACAAGATTAAGCTGTTGCTTCAGCAATATAAGCATAAAGTTTTTCTGGTTCAGAAATTTTTGATAGATCTTCTAGATGATCCTTCCCTGTAAAGAAATCCATCAACTGAGCCAGAATATTCGTTTGACTTGAACTTGAATTGTTAATGATAAAGAAGAGCAGTGAAACTTCAACCTCTCTATCAGGAGCAATCATATTGTGAAAAGTTACTGGTTTTTCTAATCGAACAACCACTACTTTCTCAGCTAGATTATGGACAATATCTGTATGAGGAATCGCAACATTTGGTAGATCTTTCCCCAAAAATTCCATATCTAAGCCAGTTGGAAATGACTTCTCACGCGCGATCAAGGCTTCACGATAAGTTGGAGTAACGATTTCTCGTTCTTCCAATAAGGTTGCCACCTGATTAAACAGTTGTTCTTGATTATCCGCTTCTAAGCAAAACACCAGGTTTTTGTCAAAGAAATGATCTAATCCCATAACCTTTTCCCTTCTTTCAATTATCTTTTATGGTATAAGTATAACACTATATGAAATCGTTGTCAATATTTTTTTGTTTTATTTTGTTCATTTTTTTGTAATTTTTGTTTTGTTTAAAGAATATAATCAATATCAAACATTTCTATTTTAAAATCTACAAAAAAAGAAGGCTCAAGCCTTCTTCTCTTTCCTTACTCAATAGTAGATAAAATCTCTTCTAACTTATGGTAATCTTTTACACTATCAATTTCATAAATGCTATTGTCTTCTAATTCTTCAACATACACATCTAATTCTTTGATATTATCCTTAACCATGTTGTCCCAGTAGAGATCTACAAATTCACCACTTGCATATGCTTTGTCAATAAAGCCAACAATCTTCTCTGCAGTTGGAGCATCCCAGAATGAAACCCCACTCAAAATGCGACCAGCTTTGCTGTCAACAATGATGTCTTGAACCTTATAGTCATCACCATAAACCAAGAACCACTCGTTCGTACAGTCTTCACGATAAACGCTGAAATAGGTAGAACGTTTGAGATCGTTTCTAAACATATTTTTGAAAAGATAGTTATCTGCATCGATGACGTAGCTGTTAGCCAAATCTTCTTTTACTAGATAAAGTGAGTAAAAGTTATTGTAATCAGCATACTTGTCGTTAAAGACTAAACGGACACCATATTTTTCTTTTAGGTAGTCAAATTGTTCTTTGAGGTAACCGACAACTATGATAATCTCATCAATTCCTCTCTCTTTCAAAAACTCGATTTGGTATTCTACCAAAGGTTTTTGATTAACCTTAACCAAAGCTTTTGGGGTATTTTCAGTCATAGGGCGCAGACGAGTTCCTAATCCCGCTGCTAAAATAATCGCTTTCACATGAATCTCCTTTATTCTTTAATAATAATATAAACACCAGCCATAACAATAAGTGAAGTGATAATTGTCAGCATATCTAGCGGTGCACCTAAGAAAATAGCTGCAAATAAGACAGTCCAAACTACATAGCTCACATTCAAACCTGTTGCTTTCGCAGGTTGCAAACGATTAATAGCGATATAATAAGCTAAGTAGGAAATCATATCAAAGGCCGCAAAGACAATCAAGAGGCCGAATAATTGCCCATCTGCCACTTCTGCAAATGAATGGTGAGAAAAGAGCACAATCACAAGATAGGACAAGAATGAGGTTACTTGTCGGATTAACAAGGCTTCAATTTCACTTAATTCACTTTCCATGGCGTAGGAACTAAGAACACTTTCACTCCCCCAGGCAATGGCACAGATAAGGGCACAAAGAATCCCAATGTAAAACGAGTTTACTTGTTCAACCTTGTAAGTCTGAGCAATGATCGCTGCAATAATCAAGAAAACACCGAATACTGTATTCTTTGAAACCTTGTGTTTCAAAATGAAGAAGGCGAGCAAAACTGAAATTGCTGGGTAAATAGCCGATACAGATGAAGCTAGAGAACTACCGATATATTTAACCGCATAAAGATTGGCCTGCATGCCTATTGGTCCTGCTAGTAAAGCTCCGATAATTACACTTACATTTCGAATATTTAAGAAAATCGAGAGGCGAACTTTTCCTTCTTTTACCAAAAGAAAAGCTAACAAGATAAAGATACTCAAGAAATCATGAGCAGCAGCTACCACAAAAGGCGAAAGATTTGTAAAAATTGAAAAGATATAAGCACTAATCGTTAGACCTAATCCCCAGAAGATACCAGAGAGCAGACCAAAGGAAACACCATTTTTATTCTTCATCCTAACCTCCATAATAAGTCAAACCTTCGACAGCTCTTTGGTAACGGTTGATACCATAATCTCCAAAATCAGCTCCTTGAGCTTCTTTGTACACTGTCCACAAACTCCAGATAGTATCTTGCAAGATTTTATAGATACGAATCTTCTCACGTGATACAGGCGTTTTGTCACTTTCATAGTAGGAAAGGAAATCATCTTCCTCTTGCTTTGTAAATTCAGACTCTAAGAAAAGAGCTGCCAAATCCCACATCGGGTCATTCATAGAAGAGTATTCCCAGTCAATCAAATACAAACGACCTTGTGGTGACTCGATAAAGTTTTCTGGTACCAAATCGATATGACAGGATTTTCTATCAACACCCAAATCAGCCAATCTCTTTTCTAGTGAAAATACATCTTTTCTTACAGCTTCATAGTTTTCATAAGGGATAGCTCCCTCAATCAAGGATTCATATTTGCTGATTTCCTCAAAAGGAGCAAACTCTCCTCTTAATTCTTTCCCTGAAGCATGGATGGTTTGTAAAATTGGTGCAATCTTTTCAAACTTGGACTTGATTGATGTTGAATCAAGAGTTACTGCTGATTCGATGTACTCATTTACTTTAATCCCTGACTCAATATCAAAAAGATAATTTTTGACATCTAAATCTAAATCCTCTAAAAGTTCAAGATTGTACTTTTCATTTTGACGATTGATGAGTTTTTCAGTCCCTTTACCAAAAAATTTCACAATATACTGTTTGTTGGTTGTTTTAACCAAATAGTTTTGATTGGTCATGCCTCCCAGCTGTTCAACACTGAGTACTTCCTCTTCATTAGATAGCAAAGAAGAAATTTTTTCTCTGATGAGTTTCTCCACAATTAACCTCCATCTTCTAAACTTCCCACTTAAATACTGTTTTAAAAGCAGTATTTAGGTCGGTGGCAAAGACACGATGAATGTCCTTGATTTCTCTCACCGGTTCTTCGACGTAAAGAATATTTTTCAGACGATTCGCAAACTTTTTAACTTCCATCATCTGTATTGCATTTTCAAAATCAATTCGTCCTGATCGAGACGAACCGACCAATAATAAACCTTTTTCTAAAGAGTCTCGTGTATTGATATTGACCTTGTACTCGCTCACTCCCATCATGAGAATCGTTCCCTGAGGTCGAATGTAACGAATCAAGTCATTGATAGCTGGTCCCGTGCCATCACCACCGCAACACTCAAATCCATGATCAAAGGTCAAATCTTCTGGTATATTATCAGTAATGTAGCACTCTTTTGCAAAAGAGAAGAGCTCTAGTTTTTCCCAATGGCGACCAATCACGATAATCTCAGCTTCTGGTAGAGTGTAATTGATAATATTGGCAACCACAAAAGCCAAACTGCCATCTCCGATAACTGCGATGCGCTCTCGCTTGCTATGAGCAAGATTTAAGAAACGATCCATGGCATGCATACCAACACTTACAAACTCAGTAATTGCTGCAACTGTATCTTCGATATCATTATAAGAAACGACTCGGTCTTTTGGAAGAGAGACAAATTCTCTCATAAAGCCATCATAACCACTAGATAGGAAGTAGGTTCCTGTCATGTAGTTCTCGTAGAACTCCTTGTCACTCTGCATAGGCGGTTGATTTGGAATCATAACTACCTTTTGACCGACTTCATAAGTACCAGTTGGATCTGATATAACAGTTCCACAAGACTCGTGAATCATAGCCATAGGAAGCTTTTTAGCCAATATCTTTGGATCACGTTTTCCTTGATAGTAACGTTGATCCGCATGACAAACCGCCATATAATTTGGACGAATCAGGATATGATTCTCCTGATCAATGTCCTCTTCTTGGTATTTTACATTGATAAACTTTGGTTTGGTCAGTTGATAAATTTGATTAATCATAGCCTTAGTCTTTCTCAATCATGCTTTTCGCGATTTTTAAGTCTGTCACAGTTGTGATTTTGAGGTTTGAATATTCCCCTTTAGCTAGGGCAACGTCTTTACCTTTGATAACAAAAATCTTACATGCATCCGTCAGGATTTCCTTTTCTTGATCAGATAGGGACCCATACAAGTCCATGAAATCCTTGCATCGGAAGGTTTGAGGTGTTTGACCTTGATAGAGGTGAGCACGATTTGGAATATCAGTGATAAACTGACCATTGGTACTTTCAACAATGGTATCAACCGCTTCTACTACTGTGTCAACCGCATCATGATTTTGGGCCAGTTTGATATTGTCCTGAATCATGCGAAGTGTGATAAATGGACGAACAGAGTCATGCGTAATCACAATATCTTCTGGAGTAATTGGACGGTAGGCATCAATAGCTTCAACAATCTTCTCAATACTGCTATTACGATCAGCACCACCTTTGGTAATGATGATACGATCCTTGTGAAGAGAAAGATACTTGTCAACTAGGTCCTCGGCGTGTGACACCCAGTCTCCATGAACTCCAACTACAATTTTTTCAATACTTGGTTCTAAGACGAATTTTTCAATTGTGTGGATCAAAATAGGTCGATCACCCAGCTCCAAGAATTGTTTTGGTAAATTACTGATTCCCATGCGTGTGCCAGTTCCTCCGGCTAGGATTCCTGCATAGATCATTTATATTCTCCTTTAGTTTATTCTAAAAAACTCATTACTATCTATTATATCACAATCTGCCTCCATCATGAAGAAAAGACAGAGCATCATTTAGTCTAATCAACACACCATTTAAGATAAAAAGTGAACAATATCTTACTAAATCTGGAAAGACCATAACAAATTAAGAAATAAAATTAGGTTATCCTCTATATTCTCCTCTCAACGTTCGGTTAATATAGAGTTTTTTAGAATATAATAGAAACCTTAAAGAAAACTTAAATGAAATTATTTGTTTAGCAAAGAATACTAGGTGTACATAGTAAATTTCTTAAAAGTTTTTTGAGAGACTCATTATAAAAGTTCATATATCTCATGAATTAAACAAATAATAGACTTTTGAACCTAAAATTGATAAAATAAAAAAGAAAAAAATAGAAAAAAGGAAACTGTAAACCGCTATGATGAACATGCAGAACATGATGCGCCAAGCACAAAAACTTCAAAAACAAATGGAACAAAGTCAAGCAGAACTTGCCGCGATGGAATTTGTCGGAAAATCTGCTCAAGACCTTGTCCAAGCAACTTTGACTGGAGACAAAAAAGTTGTCAGCATTGACTTCAATCCAGCAGTTGTAGATCCAGAAGATCTCGAAACACTTTCTGACATGACTGTTCAAGCGATTAACGCTGCACTTGAACAAATTGATGAAACAACTAAGAAGAAACTCGGTGCTTTCGCTGGAAAATTGCCTTTCTAATCCACAAAAAAAGAGAAACAGATGTTTCTCTTTTTTTTTAGAAATCAAAGAATTCCATTGCTTTCTTTAAGAGTAATTCCGTATATTCCGGATCGTCTTGAGCCATTGTGACTTGTGATTGGACCATTTCTAGGTCATCTGTTATCATGCCATCTGCTCCAAGTCTGACTGCCTTATCAAAGGACTCAGAACTATTCACAGTCCAAACATATAGTTTCTGATCTGTTGTCCAAAGTTTATTGACAAAGTATTCATCCAAAGTTGAATACTCCATGGTATAACCAGTCGCCTTGGTTCTTGGAAACACACTATTATATGGCAGGATGAAGTAAACTGGAATTTCAGAATCATAAGCCAAGACCTTATCAATCACATGATAGTCTAGTGACTGCATCTGGTGGCCATATTTCTTGATCGTCATTCCATACTTTTCAAGGAAATGGTCCATCATTTGCGGACTATCTTTTTTACTGGTTTTAATCTCAATCAGCAATTTTTGGTTTAATGTATTTGCACGTTCTAAATAATCATCAAAACTTGAAATCTTTGTTTGATAACCATTCTCGTAAATATCTGTATTTGTTAATTCATCCAGAGTTAAGTCTTGCGGTGCTGCATTAATTCTTGCTAGCGATTTAAGGTTAGCGTCGTGCATCATCACGAACTGGCCATCTTTCGTTTCTTGCACATCCATCTCAATGAAGTCTGGTTTTAGTTGGGCTGTCTTTTCTAAAGACTGTACCGTATTTTGAACACCATTTTTATTACTTACTCCTCTGTGTGAAATCACTAAAGGTGTATTGGTATCCGGAGACTCCAGATAGATGTAACCTTCTAAAGCAAAGAAGATACTTGCACACCCCATGACTCCCCACCTCATCAAATAGTCTTTCTTTCTTCTTGGCATGATTTCCAACTCTTCTTCTGTCAGGAAGGAAACAAACTTCACTAGGAAATAAGTCAGAGTCATGTAATAGAGGTTTTTAATCAAGATAAAATTAATCACACCAAGAATCAAGGATTCTTTTTGAGTAAAATTATCCATTACCGCCTGAGCAAAGAGCAAGGGAATTAACAAGACAAAGAAGAAGAGATAGGTTTTAATGATAATGAGAAGCAAGTTCCAAGCATAGAAGAGAACGTGTTTTTTTGTCTTTAGCAGACTATATTTCACTCCCTCTCTCACTGTTTTCTTCTCAAAGATAATCTTAGGAAGGGCAAACATGAAGCGAACAGAAATGTAGAGAAAGATCCAAGCGGCTGCTATGATCAACAGCCCTACCAGCCAGTTCTTATCTTCTAGGTATGTAACGATAAAATCGGGGATAATAATCTTATTGAGATAGTAGATTTTTAAAATTTTTCTAATAAAAGGAAAAAGTAGAGCTACATAAAAGAAGACAAAGGCCATCTTACAAAAGCTCAATCGTTTGACAAATAGAAAGCTCTGGTGAAAGACTTTTCGACTATACTCAATCAAGGTTCTCTTTTCATGGTAGAGAAGGTGCCGCGCCCCAATGAATAGAAGACAAATCTGAAAATAAGCAACCAAGAGATTGATTGCTATTAAGATGAGGAAAGCTAAACTGACAAAAGGTGAGCCTTGAATAATAGCAAGAAAGTTATTGTAAGAAATAAACAAATAACCAGTTTGTCTGAGCAACATCCCTGCAATCCATGAATTCAATGGCAACCAAACAAACTCTACCATCATGAAAATCAAGAAAAATAGAAATAGAATTTTATCTAGGTTATAGTAAATCTTCCTAAAACCTAGCTTTTTAGGTTTTTCAGGTTTCATAGGCACTCCTAGTCTAAAAATTGAGATAAATCTAAACCGCCAAAGGGATTCATAGATAGACTACTCTGTTCTTTCAATAATAGCTTTCCTTCATCCGATTCTAAAAAGGCTTCGTAAACACGTGCTGTCATACGGGCATCTTCTAAACTATTATGCGATTGTCCTTTAAAGCCTAAAAAATTCGCCACGGTTTGCAATTTGAGATTGGCTATGCCGTGTAGGTCAGAACTACGGCGTTCAAAAGCCTCATCATATAGGTCGACCTTATACTGGTCACGATAGTCCAAACCATAATCTAAGAGAATAGGTAAATCACTCTTGGCCGCATTGTAGCCAACGATAGGTGATTTACCAACAAAGGCATGAAAGTCTTTTAAAACTTGCTCGACTTTCGGCGCATCTTTCAAGGTTTCAGCTGTAATTCCAGTCAAACCATTGATAAAACTCTTCAATGGTGCTGTAGTATGGACATAAGAATCAAAAGCTGCACTTTCTTGTCCATCTTGAAAACGGACTGCTGACACTTGAATTAAATGGGTAACCCCTTCGTGTTGATTGAATTCTAAGTCAAAGGCAATATAATCTCTTAATTTTTCCATCTTTTCCCTCAATTTCAACTCGATTTAAAACTATAAATAATAAAAGAAGCCATTAGGTTAGTGAATAACCCAAACAGCTTCTTTATTTTCCTCCAAATAGGCGAGCAAAAAAGCCTTTTTTGGTTGCTTGGACTTCTTCTTTTGCTTGATCCAACTCTAGTTTCAAGGTTTCTTGATCCTTCATGGCTTGAAGAGTTAACTGTTGCTGTTGGTCCAACTGTTTGTCCTTTTCTGCAATCTGACGGTCTTTGATGCGCATCTGCTCATCTTTTTCTGCCAACTGCTGGTCTTTGGCCTTGAGTTGCTCGTACAATCGAAGAATTTCAGCATTTTTCTCATCAACCAATATTTCCATCAGTTCACGTTGTTTGACATCATCACTGACTGGTTCATCTTCAAAAATCGTTTTTTTGTAGATTTCTTCTAGCTTGATCAAGCCACTTCGAGTCACTACAGTTACACCTTTGTCATTTTTTTTCGTGTCCTCTTCTGGAAGTTCTTTGACACGATTATTGATTGCTTGACGAGATAGGCCTAAGACCTCTGCAATCTCACTGACGGTCATTTCAATACTCATAATATCCTCTGAAACGTTTTCTAGCTTTTCTTTATTTAAATCTTATCATAAGCTAGATAAACTGTCAAATTTCCGCTTAATCCAAAGCCTTTAAAAAGGCTAGTAAGACTTGGGCAGAACGACGTCCAGCTTCAATGATAAACTCATCAAATGAGATAGAGGCCTCGTGATTGGCATTGTCACTCATAGCGCGAATGACTAGGAAAGGTAGGTCAAGAGCCTGAGCTGCCTGAGCAATGGCTGCCCCTTCCATTTCAACTGCTAAAACATCTGGAAAGTGGGACTTGATACTAGCAATCTTATCATCCCCAGCTATAAAACTGTCCCCTGTAGCAATCAATCCTATGT
Organism: Streptococcus sp. CM6; assembly: GCF_000526095.1. Lineage (NCBI taxonomy): Bacteria > Bacillati > Bacillota > Bacilli > Lactobacillales > Streptococcaceae > Streptococcus > Streptococcus sp. CM6. The sequence continues at coordinate 72,620 of NZ_JATS01000006.1, forward strand.
GCCAAGTCTGTTCTAACTGAGATAAATTTGTTTGAATCCTAGCGATAAAGTTCTTATCTGAGTCAAAGTAGAGGGGTTGACCAGCCATCTGACCATAAGCATAGCTAAACGCAGTCACATCCACATCATGGTAGACAAGTTTATCCGCAATCACGACATCACCGACGGCAATCCCTTCTGCAACTGCACCTGCCGATCCTGTATTGATAACGGCATCCACTTGGAAGTGGTCAGCTAACACCGCTACACTCATAGCCGACATGACCTTCCCAATCCCACTCTGAACTAGGACAACTTCTGTCTTGCCAACAGTACCAGTGTAGTAAGTATTTCCCAAAACCTGAACTTCTTGAGTTTTGGCCAAATTCTGAGTCAAGTGTAGGAGCTCTTCTGGCATTGCTGCAATGATTCCAATTTTCATTTTATTTCCTTTCGATTACAAGAGTTTCATTGCCAACACTAACAAAATTAAGAGTAGGATGACTGCAAATAAGATACGATTGAGTTTTAAATTAAAAACATTTCTCTTGGTATTCTCAATACGACGGCTCTTATGAATCGTTGGCTCTACTTCGATTGTTAAAGTATCTTGAATAGAATTATAGTCTCTAGAACGTGAATAACCAAAGTTTTGTGAAGAAGTTGATAAAATTTTAGTTTCCTCGTCATCTTGAAGAGGTGGCCCGGAGATTTGCTCACCACGATTGGCACGTTCGATTATTTCATCTGTTAATAAAGGTTTTCCCATGGGTTGCTCCTCTATTTCTTTTGTAGTTCCCAGTACTGGATTGCCATAATAGTCTTGGCATCACAGATATGACCTGACTGGATCAGGTTCTTGGCCTCCTCTAGACTCACTTCTAGGACTTCCAAGGTTTCATCATCGTCTTGCGGACGAGGATTATCTACCTTCGTCAAATCACTTGCGAGGTAGAGTTTTAATTTTTCATTACAAAAACCAATAGCAGAGTAGAAATCATATAGAAGCTCTAACTTACCCGTATAGGCAACTTCCTCCTCCAATTCACGAAGAGCCGCCGACATGGGATCTGCATTTTCACCAATTTCCAGTTTACCAGCAGGAATTTCATAAGAGATAGCTTCAATAGCTTTTCGGTATTGCTTAACAAGGACGATTTTATCCTCAGCTGTCACAGCTAGAACACATACGCCTCCATTGTGAAAAATCAGATCACGTTGGGCAGTTCCCTTCCCTTCTGGTAGTTCCACCTGATCTTGCACCAGCTTAAAAATAGGACCTTGATAGATTTCCTTCCGGCTAATCGTTTTTTCTTCAAATTCCATGATAGACTCCTACTGATTCTTAGGATGATGAGGCAAACGTAGTGCATATTCATCTTTATTAACTTGACGTCCACGTCCAATAGCAATGGCGTCAGCTGGAACATCTTTTGTAATCGTTGAACCAGCTCCAACTAGTGAATTATCACCAAGTTCCACTGGAGCAATGATGGTTGAGTTTGATCCAACAAAGACATTATTGCCAATGACAGTCTTGTACTTATTCTTCCCGTCGTAGTTAACTGTAATCGTGCCTGCGCCAAAGTTAACATGGCTACCTACCTCACAGTTTCCGATATAGGTCAAATGACCTGCCTTGGTATTTTCACCGATTGAAGATCCTTTTACTTCAACAAAGTTTCCAATGTGAACTTGGGAAGCTAGACTTGAGCCTGGACGAATATGAGCATACGGACCGACTGTCACACCATCTGCAACTGTACTTTCCTCAATCATGGAATTCGTAATCACAGCTCCAGCTCCGATAGCACTATCCACGATATAAGTTCCATTTGTTAAAACAGTTTCCGCCCCAATCTTCGTTTGACCTTTCAAGGTAACGTTGGCTTCGATTTGGACTTCAGGAGCAATCTCGACATCAACATCGATGTAAGTTGCTTCTGGATTGACAAAACTAACACCATTAACCATATGCTTTTGGTTGATACGACGGCGCATCACTGCTTCCGCAGTGGCAAGAGCCACACGGTCGTTTACCCCAAGACTTTCATCAAAATCCTTGAGAGTATAGGCGCCAACCTTCTCACCCGCATTACGGAAAATACCAATCACATCAGTAATATAATACTCACCTTGGGCATTGTTGGTGTTGATGTTTTTAAGAGCCTCAAAAAGACGTTCATTGTCAAATACATAAGTTCCTGTATTGATTTCCTTAATTTGCTTTTCAAAGTCTGTGGCATCTTTCTGCTCCACAATGCGAAGAACTTCAGCGTTATCGTTACGGACGATACGACCATACCCAAAAGGATCTGCTGCTTCAGCCGTTAAAATAGTCGCCACATTTTTGTGATTGATATGGAAATCCAAGAGTTTTTTCAAGCTTTCACCTGTAATCAGAGGAGTATCCCCAGCGATAACCAAGGTGTGGCCAGAGCGGTTTTGGAGAATGGGCTCTGCCATCATGACAGCATGCCCAGTTCCTAGTTGTTCCGATTGGGTGACAAAGTCTGTCTGTCCAGCCAAGACTTGCTCAACTAGCTCCGCCTTGTGTCCCACAACAGTGACTGTTTTTTCAGGTTGAATAGCACCAACACTACGAAAAACATGCTCCAACATCGAAATTCCTGCTACCTTATGAAGTACCTTTGGAAGATCTGATTTCATGCGAGTACCTTTACCCGCTGCTAAGATAATGGCATAATTTGACATACTATTCTCTTTTCTGTAAAAATTCCCTTATATTATACCATAATTTACTTCCTTAGGAGTAAACAAACAGAGAAATAGGGGAAAACATGCTAGTTCATTCATCTTTTCAACGTTTTCTTTGATTTTTTTATCTATTTACGTTAAACTAATTAGATATGAGAAAAGAGATTCATCCAGCTATTATTTTTAGTCTATTCACCATTGTTATAGCTATTTTAATCTTTAATAAACCAGCTTATGAAGACCATTCGGTCAAGTCAAAAAGCAACACTGTCCAAGTTGAAAACCAGGCCTTGCATAATCTTGATAAACCTATTATTGACATTTCTGGTTGGCAAAGACCAGAGGAGATAAACTACGATATTTTATCTCAAAATATTTCTGGAGCTATTGTTCGCGTACACAGTGGTACTCAACACACGGAAGCAAATGATGCAGCCTTTATCAACGGGGTCGATAAATCCTATAAAAATCACATTTCAGAATTTCAAAAGCGCAATGTTCCCGTAGCCGTCTATGCTTATCTAGCTGGTACGAACAAAGAAGAAATGGAAAAAGCGGCTGAAGTTTTCTACAATTCTGCTTCTCCATACAACCCTAGTTATTACTGGCTTGACGTTGAGAAAAAAACAATGGCAGATATGAATGACGGAGTCGAAGCTTTTCGAGCTAAGCTTGAATCGCTGGGCGCTAAAAATATCGGGATTTACATTGGTGTCTATTTCATGCAAGAACATAGCATCAATACGGAAAATTTCTCTGCCGTCTGGATTCCTTCTTATGGGACAGACTCAGGCTACTTTGAGGCCACACCCAATACTGATTTAGACTATGACCTCCATCAGTATACTTCCAAAGGAAAAATTGCAGGATTTGAACATCACCTAGACATCAATCTCATTTCTACTGATAAGGAAAAAGAAGAAACCTTCAGAAAGCTATTTTTAAGACCATAAAGCAAGTGAAAATCGCAACTTTTTCACTTGCTTTTTCATTTTTTTGCCGTCTGTGTTATAATTGATAAGACAGAGAAAGAAATTTATGAAATTGAGGAGTCTAATATGTTTTCATGGATTGCAAGAGTTATTAAAGGAATCGTCATCGCCTTAGGATTTATCCTACCTGGAATTTCTGGTGGTGTTCTGGCAGCGATTTTGGGGATCTACGAGCGAATGATTGGCTTTCTTGCTCATCCCTTTAAGGATTTTAAAGAGAATGTCCTGTACTTTATCCCAGTAGCTATTGGGATGTTGCTAGGCATTGGTTTGTTTTCTTATCCAATCGAGTATTTGCTAGAAAATTACCAAGTCTATGTTTTGTGGAGCTTTGCTGGAGCTATCATCGGTACAGTTCCCAGTCTCCTTAAAGAATCTACTCGAGAATCTGATCGTGATAAGATTGATCTAGTCTGGTTCTGGACTACCTTTATCCTTTCAGGTCTAGGGCTCTACGCGCTAAACTTTGTTGTTGGTTCTCTCAGCGCCAGTTTCGCTAGTTTCATCTTGGCAGGTGTTCTTTTAGCTCTAGGTGTCTTGGTGCCCGGTTTAAGTCCATCAAATCTACTCTTGATTTTAGGACTGTACGCTCCAATGTTAACTGGCTTTAAGACCTTTGATTTATTTGGTACCTTCCTTCCTATCGGGATTGGTGCAGGAGCAACTCTTATTATCTTTTCAAAATTAATGGACCATGCCTTAAACAACTACCACTCCCGTGTTTATCACTTTATTATTGGGATTGTGCTATCAAGCACCCTCTTGATTTTGATTCCAAATGCTGGAAGTGCTGAAAGTATCCAATACACTGGACTTTCCATCGTGAGCTATGTTCTCATCGCCTTCTTCTTTGCACTTGGCATTTGGCTTGGTATCTGGATGAGTCAATTGGAGGATAAGTATAAATAATGGCAAAAAAAGTAAAAATTAAAAAAACTCTTGTCGAGCAAATCTTAACCAAAGCAGGAATTGAGCACACAGGGATTCAAATCAATGCGCTTGAGGGAGAACTTCCTTCGGAATATGATCGAACACATATCTTTAAAACCTTGGCTCTGCTGGGGGACAAGACAGGCCCAATTATCGGAATTGTTCCCATAACGGAACACCTCGCTGAAAAAAAATTAGCAAAGGTTTCTGGTAATAAAAAAGTGAGTATGATTCCTCAAAAAGACCTAGAAAAAACGACAGGCTACATTCATGGAGCTAATAACCCCGTCGGCATTCGCCAAAAACACAACTATCCTATTTTTATTGATAAAACAGCTTTAGATTTAGACAAAATGATCGTCTCTGCTGGGGAAGTCGGGCATAGTATCATTATTGCTCCACAAGACTTGGCTAGCTTTGTGAAAGCAGATTTTGCAGATATCTTGGAGGAAGACAACTGATGAAACTCTATTTTGTGCGTCACGGCCGAACTATCTGGAATCTTGAAGGACGTTTCCAAGGTGCTGGAGGGGACTCACCTCTTCTTCCTGAGTCTATTGATACCTTAAAGGTGCTCGGTCAATATCTCAGCAACATTCCTTTCGATGAGATTTATTCAAGTGATTTACCAAGAGCGGTCAAATCTGCTGAAATTATCCAAAGTCAACTCCAGACGCAATGTCCTTTAGAGACTATTCCTGACCTGCGTGAATGGCAACTTGGCAAACTAGAGGGATTAAAAATTGCAACATTAGAGGCCATCTACCCACAACAAATCGAGGCTTTTCGTACAAACTTAGCTAAGTTCGATACAAGAATGTTTGAAGCGGAATCCCTCTACAGTACAACTCAACGTACCATTCAATTTATCAAATCTCTGAAGGGGAGTCAGGCTAAGAGAGTTCTAATCGTTGGTCATGGTGCAAATCTCACTGCTAGTCTTCGTACCCTTCTAGGTTATAAAGAGCCCCTTCTTCGAAAAGATGGTGGTTTAGCAAATGCTAGTCTAACAATTTTAGAAACCGAGGATTTTGAAACTTTCACTCTGGAAAGGTGGAATGACACTTCCTATCAAGGAAAATAATGGAACTTGATCTTAATGGTCAAGTTCTTTTTAGTTTTCAAAGAATATCCGTGAATTTCTTGACTATTTATGATAAAATGGGAGTATCGCAAAAAGACTCATCGTATCAAATTTTGAGTAAAATTAGGAGGATTTCATGTCTACAGAACATATGGAAGAACTAAATGACCAGCAGATCGTTCGCCGTGAAAAAATGGCTGCGCTCCGTGAACAAGGAATTGATCCTTTCGGTAAACGTTTTGAACGTACTGCTAACTCTCAAGAACTAAAAGACAAATTTGCAGAACTCGATAAAGAACAATTACATGAATTAAACGAAACTGCTACTATCGCTGGACGTTTAGTTAGTAAACGTGGTAAAGGAAAAGTCGGCTTCGCCCATCTTCAAGACCGAGAAGGTCAAATCCAAATCTACGTTCGTAAAGACGAAGTCGGTGAAGAAAACTACGAAATCTTTAAGAAGGCTGATCTCGGTGATTTCCTCGGTGTCGAAGGTGAAGTCATGCGTACAGATATGGGAGAACTTTCTATCAAGGCAACTCACATCACACACTTGTCAAAAGCACTTCGCCCTCTTCCTGAGAAATTCCACGGTTTGACTGACGTTGAAACAATTTACCGTAAACGTTACCTTGACTTGATTTCTAATCGTGAAAGCTTTGAACGTTTTGTCACTCGTTCAAAAATCATCTCTGAAATTCGTCGTTATCTAGATGGACATGATTTTCTTGAAGTGGAAACACCTGTACTTCACAACGAGGCCGGTGGTGCTGCTGCCAAACCATTTATTACACACCACAATGCTCAAAATATTGACATGGTGCTTCGGATAGCTCTAGAACTTCATCTCAAACGTCTAATTGTCGGTGGTATGGAACGCGTCTATGAGATTGGCCGTATCTTCCGTAACGAAGGAATGGATGCAACTCATAATCCTGAATTTACTATGATTGAGGTTTACCAAGCCTATGCCGATTTCCATGATATTATGGATTTGACAGAAGGTATTATCCAGCATGCTGCAAAGGCTGTCAAAGGTGATGGTCCAGTCAACTACCAAGGTACTGAAATCAAAATCAATGAACCATTTAAACGTGTTCACATGGTGGATGCTATCAAGGAAATTACTGGTGTAGACTTCTGGCAAGATATGACTTTCGAGGAAGCCAAAGCTATCGCTGCTGAGAAGAAAGTTCCAGTTGAGAAACACTACACTGAAGTTGGTCACATCATCAATGCCTTCTTTGAAGAATTTGTCGAAGAAACCTTGATCCAACCAACCTTCGTTTATGGGCATCCAGTAGCTGTCTCTCCACTTGCTAAGAAAAACCCTGAAGACGAGCGCTTTACTGACCGTTTTGAGCTCTTTATCATGACTAAGGAGTACGGTAATGCCTATTCTGAGTTGAACGACCCAATCGACCAGCTTAGCCGTTTCGAAGCCCAAGCAAAAGCCAAAGAACTTGGTGATGATGAGGCAACAGGTATCGACTACGACTACATCGAAGCTCTTGAATATGGTATGCCACCAACAGGTGGTTTGGGTATCGGTATCGACCGTCTTTGCATGCTCCTCACTGATACAACCACTATCCGTGATGTATTGCTCTTCCCAACAATGAAATAATACTCTTCGAAAATCTCTTCAAACTACGTCAGCGTTGCCTTGCCGTAGATATATGTTCCTGACTTTGTCAGTCTTATCTACAACCTCAAAACAGTGTTTTGAGCAGCCTGCGGCTAGCTTCCTAGTTTGCTCTTTGATTTTCATTGAGTATAAACCCTTATCCTCTGGTACTTGCCAGAGGATTTTTCGATACAAAAAGAGACTGAGGAAAAACTCAATCTCTTTTTCTTATTCTTGATTTTTAACTTGACTGGTTGCTACATCTTCCCCAAACCATTTCTGGCTGATTTCCTGGAATTTTCCTTCTTGGTATAGTGATACAAAGGCTTGATTCAGAGCAGCTAGCAAAGTTTTATCAGCAGGTCTAACACCCACTGCAAAAGCTTCACTTTCAAATCCAGCTGAAAAGACATTGTAGTCATTTAATATTCCTTCAGACTGGAGATAATAATTAGCATATACCCGGTCAATCAACAAGGCATCAATCCGATCATTTTTTAAATCAATCAAGGCTTCATTGAAACTTTGGTATTGATTAGCCTTCTGGTCTTTCACTCGATTCTTGAGTAGTTCAGGTTGTCCTTCAAAATTCAAATAGCCAGAAGATCCAGCCTGGGCCCCTAAAACTTTGTCAGTCATATCCTGAACTGAGTGGATATTTTGAGACTTTTTAGAGACCAAAACTTGTTGATTTTCCATGTAAGAAATGGTAAAAGCAACCTTCTCTTTCCGTTCATCTGTAGCTGTATAGCCATTCCAGATGGCATCAATGGTACCATTTTGTAGTTCGGTTTCTTTCATATCCCAATCGATGGGTTGAAATTTAATCTGAATTCCTAGCTTTTCAGAGACAGCTTGGGCTAGGTCAATATCAAAGCCCGCGTACTGGCCATTCTTTTCCTCAAATCCCATGGGAACAAAGGTATTGTCAAAGCCAATGGTAATGCTACCCTGCTTTTGATATTTGGCCCAATTATCCTGATTTGGATCACTTGCCTTCTGAGTACAAGCCGTCAGGAAGAAGCTAAAGAACAGAGCAAGTACAAGGGCAATTTTCTTTCTATTCATAGGCACCTCCTACTCTTACTTTGGATCAACCTTAAGGATCTGATCAGCAATGTTTTCCGCAAACTGCAGGTCGTGGGTAACAACAATCTGAGTCATCCCACGCTCTTTATTTTGAAGGATAAGTTTTTCTACTTCTAATCGCAACTCTGGATCTAAGGCTGATGTAGGCTCATCATATCCAATAATTTCTGGGTTTATCATCATAGCGCGTGCTAAGGCTACCCGTTGTTTTTGCCCACCTGAAAGTGAGAACGGAAAAGCATCTGCATGCCCTGCTAACCCAAGTTGTTCTAACAAACCACGCGCCTTCTTCTCAGCAACTTCCTTGTCCATACTCATCGTTTTTATGGGCGACAGAGTTAAGTTATCTAGAACTGACAAATGTGGAAAGAGTTGAAAATCTTGGAAAACAAATCCCAGAAGATTGCGCTTTTCTAGTTCGTCTATAGCTAGCGATTCGCCGTTATAGTAGATTTCTCCAGAATCGATAGTTTCCAATCCAGCTAACATACGTAATAAGGTTGTTTTTCCGCCTCCTGATGGACCTACGATTGCGAGGATTTGCTTTTCAGGAATAGATAGGCTGAAGTTGGTTAAGATTTGTTTGCCACCAAAGGCCTTGTTAATGTTTCGTAATTCTAACATAGCAATCCTCCTATCTGTAATAACTGTACTTCTTCTCAAGTTTTTTCGCTACAATGGTTACAAGACCAATCATAATCAAATAAATCGCTCCAGCTAAAAACATAGGCACAAGACTGGCATCTCGATTAGCTGCAGTCCGACTAGCCAAAATCAAATCTGAAATCCCCAAAGCATAGACCAAAGAAGTATCCTTGACCAGACTCATAATTTCATTAAAGACACTCGGTAAGACAATCTTTGTAACCTGAGGGAGGATGATGTAGCGAACTGTATCAAAGGAGCTAAATTTTAACACTTTTGCGGCTTCATACTGCCCTTTTGGAATGGTTTCGATCCCACCACGAAAGATTTCGGCAAAGTAGGCTGCATAGTTCAATACAAAAGCAATCACAGCAGCTGGCAAACGATCTAAACGTATCCCAACACTAGGGAGCACATAGTAAATAAAGATTAATTGCAAAAGCAAGGGAGTTCCTCGCATTACCCAAATATAAAGGTCAATGAGATAATGGAGGGGTTTCCAACGGACTTGCAAAGCAAAGGCAACGACAATACCTAAGGGAATTGAAAAAATTAAAACCAGAGCAAAGACTTGAAGTGTCATACTTGCACCGTTTAACAAACTTGGTAATATCTCAAACATATAAGACATACTGCACCTCCTAAAAATAATTGTTCCTATTATAGCATAAATAAACAATTTAGCAAGTCTTTTTGTAAAAAAATTCTATTTTTCAAAAAAAACGTATCTGCCAAATTGACGGATACGTTCTTTTAGAGAGATAACTTTTAAAGTGTTTCTAAGAGTTCTTGCATCTGAACATCATCTGGAACGAGTTTTAAATAAGCTTCAGCTTGCACTTTAGCTTCTTCAAAATATCCCAATTCACGTAGGAGATAAGTATACTGCTCCAGAAATTCAGGATTATCCTTGAGGTCAGACGATAGTTCCTGATAGAGTTCATAGGCCTTATCTAAATCCTCAATTTTCTGATAAGAACGGGCAATCATCCACTTGGTCAAGAGATTTTCAGGTTCTTGACTTTGGAGAGCAATGATATCTTCGTACCGCTCTTGTTCCATATAAATGGTTGCAAGGCGAAGGAAAATTTCTTCTGTATCCTCTGCATCATCCTTAGCAGTAAGGAGAAACTGCTCTGCAGCACTAGGATCATGCAATTCGTACGAGAACTGAGAAGCCGCTAGCAAGAGACGAGTCTCAAATGGATTTTTCTCCAGTCCTTTTTTAACGATACGAAGGGCCTCTTCCACCTGATGTTCCTTATGCAAGGCTTGACTATAACCATATTCATATCCTTCAAAATCTGGTGAAATGGTATCAATCTGCTTAAAGTAAAGAACAGATTTTTGATACTCTTCTTGGTCAAAGTAAAGACTAGCCAGTTCAAAGGCAGTTTGGTCATCATATTCTAATTCTAAAGCTTTTTCTAAGAATTCTGTTGCAGCTTCAAACTTACCTAACTGGGCATAAGCATAGCCAATTCGCTGATAAGTTGAGACGCCCGTTTGCTCATAGATAGAGCGATTGTCTAATTGAGCATAACCCTGAATAGCTTCCTGATAGTTCCCTAACTCGCTATCCAATTCAGCCAAACCAAAAACTAATAAGGGATCGTCTGAGTAATTTAAGGCTTCCAGTAACTTTTCTCGTGCTACATCTGTCAATCCTTCCAACTGATAGAGGTCTGCCTTCAAAGCCAAGGCCGATACATACCAGTCACTTTCAGGTTTGATTTCCTCAAGGTAAGCAAAGGCTTCCTCAACATTGCCATCCTCGCTAGCAATGCTAGCTAAGTTCAGATTCACTTCTGGAAATTCTGTAACGATATTTTGGTAAATTTCTTTTGCTTGAGGATAAAAGCCAATTCCCTCTAGATAGCTTGCTAGTTCATAGAGAACCTCACTTGAATCTGTTTCAAGGGCTTTGTGAAAATACTGATCCGCTTTGCTTAAATCTTGGTCATCCAAAGCTTGGAGCATGCGTTGACTATTGTTCACTCTTGATTTCCTCCCCTTCTTCTTCATACAAACCGCTGACTTTTTTATACCAGTTAAAGATAGCTGAGATAACGACCTTAGCAGAGGCATAGACAGGAATTCCCAGCAAAACTCCCCAAATACCAAACATAGACCCTGAAGTTAGGAGAACAAAGAGGACATTGATCGGATGGATATTTAGCTGACTACCTAAAATAAGTGGGGAAACGAAGCGACCCTCAATCGTTTGTTCAACAATAAAGACAATAATTACTTTTAAAAGCATAACAGGTCCTGCAATCAAGCCCAAAACCAAAGCAGGCAACATCGCTAGAAAACTACCTAGGTAAGGTACTAGATTGAGGATACCAGCCGTAATCCCCAGAGTCACAGCATATCTGAGATGAATAATCTTAAAGAAGATAATAAACATAATCGCCACTATAATAGCAACTGTAACCTGTCCTCTAACATAGTTTGACAACTGTTTATTAACATCTGACAAAACTTGTCCTACTGGTTCCTTTAACTTCGTGGGAATAAACTTGGTCAAATAATCTCGCAAACCTTTCCCATCGCGTAAAAGATAAAAGAGCATGAAAGGTACGATAATGACCGCTACAATAACCTGGGATACACTGCTGACAAAGGCACTCACCCAGTTAACGGCTTGGGAAGAGATTTTGCTCGCCCACATGGTCGCCTCAGTAGAAATATTGGCAAGAACCTGCTCCAACTGTGGTCTAAAATCATCTGGCAAGCGTTTGGTTACAAGATCATTGATCACCTTATCAGCATCTTCCAGGTATATCGGCACATTCTTCGCAAAATTTAAGACTTGGCGTTGCAGATTTGGAATAGCAACCGCCAGCCCCCAAATGATAAAGAGGCCAATTATAACAAAGAGAATACTAATGGCAAGAACACGATTGATTTTGTGTTTCTCCATCCAGTCAACAATCGGATTAAGGAGATAATAAAGTAAACCAGATAAAATAACTGGCAACATGACAACTCCTAGAAAATCTAAAACTGGTAAAAGAATAAAACTAATCTTACTTAGAATGAAAAGGTTCAAGCCCAGTAACAGGGTCACCAAGAATACAGTAATAGCTTTGTTATCTAAAAACCACTTGAAGAACCAAGATAGGCTAAAATGTTTCTCTTTATGTTCCATAAATACATCCTTTCTGTCATTCTCTCATTATACCATTTTTAGACTAAAATAACTCTTTTTTAAAGTGCTTACATAGATAGACAAAAAGAAAAATCTCCTCAATTGAGGAGATTTATTTAATCTTTAATATGACTTGATAGTTGTTTTTGGTATTCCTCGTTTGATTTTGCTTTTTCTTCAGCAAATTTCTTGCGGAATTCTTCCATTTCTTTACTTGTCACAATCTTATCTTGAATCTTCAGATATTTATAACTGTTTTCACCTGTTTTATCACCGACCCAACCATCTGCTCCTGTTCCTGGAACTTTCTTTGTAACAAGCATTTGGGCACCATCAGAGTTAACAGGGATGATCAAAGCACTATCTGTCAACCATGCTTGAGCTTTAGCATATTTTGAATAGCGTTTTTCGAGATCTGTTTTCTCACTGTTAGCATCATCAAGTAATTCTTTGTATTTATCCAATCCTACTGCCTTAATGGCTGAACTATCTGATCCTGGTGCAATACCAAGTGCTCCAAGAAGAGTTGGTCCAGATGTTGGATCAAATGCATCAAGATAGGTTGATGGATCTGCATAGTCTGGGCTCCATCCACTGTTTGGATTGATATCCCAGTCGATATTGTCTTTTGAAGTTGCAAGAACGGTCATACTTCCCAATTCATCATCAGAAACTTGTTGGATATCAACCACGACATTTTCAACTCCAAGAGCTTCCTCTATTGATTGTTTATACGATTGAGCTTGACGTACAAAATCCGTTTGAGTAGAGGATACTGGCAAGTCCAAATGAATAGGGAACTGAACACCGTCGGCTTGAAGAGTTTTCTTAGCCGCTTCAAGTTTAGTTTTAGCTTTATCTACATTATGAAGTGAATCTTGTGCATCATCTAAGCTAACATCGCTCCAAGCAGTATCCAACTTGTCAAGTTCTGTTTTTGTTACTTGACCAAAAGATTGATCCCCAATTTGAACAAATGTTGGAGGTGTAAAGCTAGTACGTAATTTACGAGGGGCAACTTCATCACCAAATACTTGAGAGACAGCAGCCTTACGATCTGCTCCAAAAGCCAAGGCTTGGCGGAAATCTTTGTTCAACAAAGCTTTCTTAGTAGATGTTTTTTCTTCGTCCGTTGTTTTAGAAGTATGGTTATAGGCTACACGGTCAATATTAGTTGAAATGTAGTAGCTACCTCCTCTTTGTTGACCATACACAATGTTGTCTTTGTATTTTTCTTTGAATCGCTCATAGTTTGCAGAATTCTTAAAGAGCGGAGCTGCTGGGTAGTGTCCTTCATCAAAACCACGACCAAGAGAGTCTGCATCTTGACCATCAAAGAAGGTCAATTTTATATCATCAATGAAGACATTTCCTTTATCCCAATAGTTTTGGTTTTTTGTCATCTCGATTGAAGATTTCGATGTGAGACCTTTCAGAAGGTAAGGACCATTGTATAGAATACTTGTAACATCAGTAGGTTTACCAAAATCATCCCCTTTAGAGGCTAAAAAGTCTTCATTGATTGGTGCTAAAACACCCATCGTTGTCTTGGAATTCCAGAAAGATTCAGGATTATTAAGCGTATAAACGAGTGTATAATCATCTGTCGCCTTAATTCCAACAGTAGAAAAATCATCTGTTTTCCCGTTAATATAATCATCCAACCCTTTGATTGAATCCTGTACAAGATAGAGGGCTTGTGATTTCTTAGCGACAGCATGTTTCAAACCTGTCACGAAATCCTGAGCCTTTACTTCACCATATTCTTCGCCTTCATTAGTGTACCACTTAATTCCTTTCCGGATTTTATAGGTGTAAGTCAAACCATCTTTAGAAACACTCCAGTCCTCTGCTACAGACGGTACAAGATTTCCATATTGGTCATTCTCAAGCAAACCATCAATGACATTCCCAGTCACCTGTTTGGTACTGGAATTTCCAGAAACTGTGTAGTCCAAAGTTGCGGGATCCGATGAGAAGACATAAGTATAAGTCACAGGTTGGTTGGCATTTTTACCACCAGACGAACAAGCTGCTAGTAGTGCTGATGACAATACTGCTACTGCAGCCGTTAGAAAAATACGTTTTTTCATAAAACACTCCTTTAAATCAAATATATGATTATTATATCACTTTGATTTTTGAAAGCAAGGTAAAAACTAAATAAATCTCCCTAAGATGTTTTCTGTAATTTTCAAAAAATGATGAAAGTCAGTTAAGAATTTCATTTTGTGGTATAATAAATTTATCATTATTAAGAGGTATGGACATGAAAGAAACTGTTTATTTTGGAACTTACACTCGTCGCTTATCTAAAGGGATTTACAAGGCAGATTTTGATACAGAAACAGGCCAGCTTGCAAATCTTGAACTCTTTGCTGCTGAACCAAGTCCGACCTACCTTGCCTTTGACCAACAGCAACACTTATACACCGTAGGGAGCCAGGATGGCTTAGGTGGAATCGCTGCTTACAAGACAGATGGCGCTTTGCTAAATCATGTGGTTGAAGAAGGCGCTCCTCATTGTTATGTGGCAGTGGATGAAAAGCGTGATCTCGTTTATGGGGCCAACTATCATAAAGGTCAAGTTCTGGTTTATAAACGTCAAACGGATGGTAGCCTCATCCAAACGGATCTGGATCAGCATAGTGGACAAGGCCCTCATGAAAACCAAACTTCCCCACATGTACACTTTACAGATCTAACACCTGACCAGTATCTCGTCACATGTGATCTAGGTACGGATGAAGTAACGACCTACGATGTTAGCCCAGAAGGAAAACTAAGTAAACTCTATACTTATCATAGCCAAGCTGGAGCAGGTGCTCGCCATATCGTTTTCCATCATCATTATAAGATTGCCTACCTCATCTGTGAACTCAACAGTACCATTGAAGTCTTGATTTACGATGGTGTTGGTGAATTTGAACGCATGCAAGTCATTTCGACTTTGCCAGATGGATATGAGGGATTTAATGCTACTGCCGCCATTCGTCTTTCAAAAGATGGTAAATATCTCTATGCATCAAACCGAGGTCATGATTCCATTGCTGTATTTAGCATCCTAGCTGATGGTAGTCTGGAGTTATTAGAAATTGTGCCCAGCCACGGACAAAATCCGCGCGATTTCAATCTTACTCCTGACCAAGAATTTCTAATTGCAGTTCACCAAGATTCAGATAATGCAACCGTCTTTAAACGTAATCCCGAAACTGGTCGATTAGCTGAGCTTTCTAACGATTTCCAAGTTCCCGAAGCTGTTTGCATCACATTTAAACATTAATGTAAAATAAAAATGAACTCGCTTAAGCAAGTTCATTTTTATTTTACAGTTTATTTCCGACATTGATACGGTTAATGGCACGTTGTAAAGCAACCTTAGCTCGCCGTTCTTGGTCAATCAAGTGTTTATCTTGTGCTTCTTCAATCTCACGTTCAGCACGAAGTTTAGCACGTTGGGCACGGCTAATATCGATATCACGAGCACGTTCTGCTGAGTCTGCTACAATAGTAATGATGTCATTGGCAATCTCGATAATTCCTCCGTTCACTGCAATCCAGTTCACATGAGTATCGTCATCGATTCGTTTTACCTTTACTTCATCAACCGCTAAAACCGCAATCATATTTTCATGTCGTGGCAAGATCCCCATCTCACCATCCAGAGTTCGTACCGATACAAAGCTGGCATGGTGATCATAGACGAGGCCATCTGGTGTCACGATCTGGACAGTTAAATGAGCCATAGATCACCTCTTAAAATCCCATTTTCTCAGCTTTTGCAATCACATCTTCGATTGAACCGACACCACGGAAAGCATCTTCTGGTAGATGGTCATGTTTTCCTTCAAGGATTTCCTTAAAGCCGCGAACTGTTTCCGCCACTGGTACATAAGAACCAGGTTGGCCAGTAAATTGTTCGGCAACGTTAAAGTTTTGAGACAAGAAGAACTGGATACGACGGGCACGAGCAACCAAAGTCTTTTCTTCATCAGAGAGTTCATCCATACCAAGGATAGCAATGATATCTTGCAATTCATGGTAACGTTGAAGGACACGTTTGACCTCAGCAGCAACTGCATAGTGCTCCTCACCAACAATCTCAGGTGCCAAGGCACGAGAGCTTGAAGCCAGTGGATCAACGGCTGGGTAGATACCCAACTGTACCAACTTACGTTCCAAGTTTGTTGTTGAATCCAAGTGAGCGAAGGCTGTTGCTGGCGCAGGGTCAGTATAGTCATCCGCTGGCACATAGATAGCCTGGATAGAGGTTACAGATCCCTTCTTGGTTGATGTGATACGTTCTTGCAATTGACCCATTTCCGTAGCAAGTGTTGGTTGGTAACCAACGGCTGAAGGCATACGACCCAAAAGGGCAGATACTTCTGAACCAGCTTGAGTGAAACGGAAGATATTATCGATAAAGAGAAGCACATCTTGGCCTTCTACATCACGGAAGTATTCAGCAATTGTCAAACCAGTAAGGGCAACACGCATACGTGCTCCAGGTGGTTCATTCATCTGACCAAATACCATGGCTGTTTTCTCGATAACACCTGATTCTTTCATTTCCCAGTAAAGGTCGTTCCCTTCACGAGTACGTTCCCCAACACCAGTAAATACTGAAATACCACCATGTTCTTGGGCAATGTTGTGAATCAATTCTTGGATCAAGACAGTTTTACCAACTCCGGCACCACCGAAAAGTCCAACTTTACCACCTTTTAGGTAAGGGGCAAGAAGGTCGATAACCTTGATCCCTGTTTCCAAGATTTCAGATGAGGTAGACAATTCATCAAAAGTTGGAGCTTTCTTATGAATTGGCTGACGCTCAGCGTCTTCAGCGAAAGGAGCATCCAAGTCAATGGTATCTCCCAAAACGTTGAAGACACGTCCCAAAGTTTCTTTACCTACTGGCACAGAGATTGGACGGCCCGTGTCCAAAACTTCCATTCCACGAGTCAAACCATCTGTTGATTCCATGGCGATGGTACGAACCATACCATCACCCAACTCCAAGGCTACTTCAAGGACGATTTTTGTTTTTCTTTCGTCATTTTTGTAGACGACAAGTGCATTATTAATCTCAGGAAGTGTTTCACCTGCTGCGAACAAGACGTCAACAACGGGTCCAATAACCTGAGCAATTTTACCTGAACTCATCTCCTTCTCCTATTCTATATAAGATACTATCGGTTCCTAGCTCAACTAGGTCCTAATACTCTTCGAAAATCAAATTCAAACCACGTCAGCGTCGCCTTACCGTACTCAAGTACAGCCTGCGGCTAGCTTCCTAGTTTGCTCTTTGATTTTCATTGAGTATAAGTTCATTTTAATACGAGGGAGGCAAAGCCTTATTCTAAGGCACTAGCCCCCGCTACAATTTCTGTAATTTCTTGTGTAATCGCCGCCTGTCTGGCACGGTTATACTGAATTGTCAAATCATTGATAACTTTCTTGGCATTATCAGTCGCCGTTTGCATGGCTGTCATACCTGCAGCATTCTCAGCTGTCTTGGCATCGATGATAGCCCCGTATATCATACTTTCTGCAAACTGTGGCAACAACTGCTCTAGAATCTCATCACGACTCGTTTCCAACTCAAAGGTCAAGCTATACTCTTCATCCGCTTCATTTGGATCTAAGTCAACGATTGGAAGCATTTGTTCTACACGCATTTGACTTGTGAGAGTATTGACATGATGATTGTAGCAGACGTATAATTCATCAAAAAGTTCGTTTTGATACATTTCAATCGTTTTTGAAATAATTTTACGAACTTCATCAAAACTAGGTTGATCTGCCAAGCCACGTAGTTCATAGATTGGCTGAATACCACGAGCCTTAAAGAAATCAGCTCCCATCCCACCGATACAGATGATCTCAAAACCTTTACCATCTGGATGGTATTCATCTTTCAACTCCATAACGGCTTTAAGGATGGAAGCATTATAACCTCCAACCAAGCCACGGTCTGAAGTGATAACGATATAGCCTGTTTTCTTAACTGGGCGACTGATGAGCATCGGATTGGTTGAACCACCAGATCCGTTACCATGCAGAATATCCGTCAAAAGCTTACGAACTTTCTGAGCGTAAACTTGGAAGTTGCGCGCTGCTTCTTCAGAGCGACCTAGTTTAGCAGCCGATACCATTTGCATGGCATTAGTGATTTGACTAGTATTTTTTGTTGAGGCGATTTTTGTTTTAATATCATTTAGAGATACTGCCATCTGACACCTCTATTCTTATTGGAAGCTGGATTGATTGAGAAACTCTGTAATCGCAGCATCCAAGACTGCCTCTTCTGGCAAGTCTTTTGTTTCACGAATAGTTTCCAAAATCTCTGGATGTTGTGCATCAAAGAAATCATGAAACTCTTCCTCAAAACGAACAATGTCATCTACAGGAATCGTATCCAAGAAACCATGTGTCAAAGCATAAAGAATGGTTACTTGTTTCTCAACAGGTAATGGTTTATGAACTGGTTGTTTCAGAACTTCAACGGTACGACGTCCACGATTTAACTTAGCTTGAGTAGCCGCATCCAGATCAGAACCAAACTTAGTGAAGGCTTCCAACTCACGATATGAAGCAAGGTCGATACGAAGTGTACCAGCAACCTTCTTCATAGCTTTGATTTGTGCAGAACCACCTACACGAGATACTGATGAACCCGCATCGATGGCTGGACGAATACCTGCATTGAAGAGACCATCGCCAAGGAAGATTTGACCATCTGTGATTGAAATCACGTTAGTTGCGATATAAGCAGAGATATCTCCTGCTTGTGTCTCGATAAATGGTAGAGCTGTGATTGAACCACCACCAAGTTCATCAGAAACCTTAGCTGAACGCTCAAGCAAACGGCTATGAAGGTAGAAAACATCCCCAGGGAAGGCTTCACGACCTGGTGGACGACGAAGCAAGAGGGAAAGTTCACGATAAGCGACCGCTTGTTTTGAAAGATCATCATAAACGATCAAAACATGCTTCCCTTGGTACATAAACTCTTCTGCCATAGCAACCCCAGCATAAGGAGCTAGGAAGAGCAATGGAGAAGGTTGTGAAGCAGAAGCTGTCACAACGATTGTGTAGTCCAAGGCACCGTACTGACGAAGTGTCTCAACTTGCGTACGAACAGTTGACTCTTTTTGTCCAATCGCTACATAGATACAGATCATATCTTGACCTTTTTGGTTCAAAATAGCATCAATAGCGATCGTTGTTTTCCCTGTCTGACGGTCACCGATAATCAACTCACGTTGACCACGACCAATCGGAACAAGGGCATCAATAGCTTTCAAACCTGTTTGCAATGGTTCTGATACAGACTTACGTTGCATAACGCCAGGAGCTGGCGCTTCTACTGGACGAGACTTATCAGTATGGATTTCTCCAAGACCGTCAACTGGACGACCAAGCGGGTCGACAACACGTCCAATAAGACTCTCACCAACAGGAACTTCCATGATTTTACCTGTACGACGAATGGTATCGCCTTCACGGATATCTGTAAAGTCACCTAAGATGATAATCCCAACGTCTGTAGACTCCAAGTTTTGCGCCATCCCATAAGAGCCATTTTCAAAAATCAACAGCTCTCCACTCATGGCATTTTCAAGGCCGTGAGCACGCGCAATTCCGTCCCCGATATAGGTTACAACACCTGTTTCCGATACATCAAAATTGGGTTTGAAATTTTCAATTTGTTGCTTAATTAAAGCGCTGATTTCTTGTGCGTTAATTGCCAAAAGAACACCACTTTCTATTTCAAATTTTCTTTAACAACTCGAAGTTGTTGTTTAATACTCACATCAATTGTCTTGTGATTAGCAAAAATGACAAAACCACCAATGAGTCCTTCATCAATTTGTTCTTTGACGCTCCGCACTTTCAGAGACATTTTTTTCTCTATCAATGGGAGCAGACGTTCCCTCTGTTCATCTGTTAAAGGATGGGCTGAAGAAATCGTGACTACAAAACGATTGGTCTCTTTTTCAAGGCGATTCAAACAATCAACAATGATATCATAAAAAAGATTTGCTCTGTGATTGTAAACCAGAACCTGAATAAAGTTTTGCATTAAAGGTGACACAGAGTCTTGAAAGAAACGAACTGTTTTTTCCTTATCTGACTCATCAACTGCTACCTGAGCTAAAAAAGAAGGTAAGCCCGTTTCTTCTGCGACTTGCTTGATTTGATCCAAGTCTGAAAAAATCCGGTCCTCTTCTCCTTTTTCAATCACTAATTGGACAAAAGGCATGCTGTATTTTTCAATTACCTTTGCTGTTTTCTTGTCCATTAGGCTTCTCCTAGCTGATCGATATACTGATCAATGAGTTCCTTATGGGCATGACTGTCAAGGTTTTGTGAGATGATTTTTCCAGCTAGACTAACTGTCAAATCTGCCACCTCGCCCTTAACACTTTGTAAAGCCTCAGCTTTGTTTTGCGCAATTTCTTGGTTAGCTTTTTCTTTCAAGCGACCAGCTTCTAGCTTAGCTTCAGCCAAAATATCTGATTTACTCTTTTCAGCTGTCTCTTTAGCATTTTCAATGATAGTTTTAGCTTCACTACGACTACCTGCTAATTCATCTTCGCGCTTTTGAGCAAGAGTCTCTGCTTTTTGACGAGCTTGTTCAGCGCCATCAATATCAGCAGCAATCTTTTCAGCTCGTTCTTCAAAGATACTTGTCAAGTTTGACCACGCGTATTTTTTGACTAAGACGACCAAAAGGATAAAAGAGCCAGCGATTAAAATAAAGTTACCAATCAATTCACCTACTGTTACGTGCATCATTTACTCCTTTCTACTCTTCATCATTAATTTTATTTCCTAGATACATTGAAGACAAGACTGTGAATACATAGGCCTGAACACAGGAAATAAACACAGAGAATGCCGTCCAGACAAGATTGGTAACAAATGCCACTGGATACCAATAAAGAGCCTGATGAGAAAGAGTAATAAGCAAGCTTGCCATCACTTCTCCGGCAAAGATATTCCCGAACACCCGCAAAGCAAGTGATAGGAAATTCGTGACTTCTTCAAGGAGATTCATCGGTGTCATGAAACTTGGGGTAATAAAACCTTTCAGATACTTTTTAACACCACGGCGACGAATTCCTTCTATATGGGTCATCAGGATAATTCCAAATGACAAAGCCAAGTCAAACTGGAGATTTGCAGTTGGCGATGTCCAAAGGTTTGTCCCATCTGTAGTTTGAAGTTTCGCCATCAAACCAAGATTGTTTGCGATAACCATAAAAAGAAATAAACACAAGTAAAAGAGTGAGTAATCTTTCATGTACCGAGAACCTACGTTGGGTTCTGTAAATCCGACTACAAAGTCATAGAGATACTCTAGTACATTTTGCTTTCCTTTGGGTTTCACAGTCATATTACGACTTGCCCAATAGATAAAGCCAAAAATCAGTGCCACAGACAACAAAGTCAATGCTGTCAAGGTTAAATCAAAGGTAACAGGACCAATATTGATGGTTGGATTGATACTTTCTTCCATCTAGAATCCTCCCTTTTCCATTTTATACTTCTCTTTATTTGATGATAAATGAAAATACGAGAGTTACAAAGAATGTTCCTTCGATAAAGGCAATCCCCATGATCATCAAACTACGCAATTGTGGGATGATGTCTGGTTGGCGAGCTGCAGACTTGAACAAACCGTTCATCAAAAATCCTTCTGCAAGAGATACACCCATACAGGCAAGACATAGACCGAAAAATGTTAAATTCATGATGAATTCTCCTTTTATTTAAAATTTACTTACTTAGTTTAGTCCTAAAATTTGTTTTTGTCAACTTTTTACTTACGTTGGAAGCGTTTCAGATGATTTATTTCTATTTTTGCTATTTTTATACTACTGTATAGATAAGTTTCTCATTTTATGATGAAATGTGTCCCCACTTTTTCTATATTTTCCGAAATAAATTGAAAAATCCAAGTTTAGAACTTGGATAGATCCATTTTATCTGAAATAGTAGGAATAGTGTTGTTTACACCCTGGATTAAATGGAGATTTGCAATGAGGACAGGATATCTGCTTTTGATATTCTTGAAATGTTATTGTCCTCTTACAAGCCCCACATAAAATCGGTCGATCCTCCGCAAGCGTCAAGGGGTAAGGTGAAAACACATGCGTTTCTATAGCATTGTGGCACTGATAGCAAGCATAATATTTTTTACACTCATAGCACTGAAGAGAAACGATGTCCTTTTCGTTATGATAATGAATACATCTACTCTCATCATCAACTAACAATCCTTGCGCTTGAATCATTCACTTTTCCTTATCTAGGCACGAACTGTGACGCTGGTTCCATCTTCCTTATAGAGATTGATAAGACCTTCCTTGAGAGCGCGGACCATGTCCCCTGCTTGAACAGGTTGTGGAACCTTAATAGTCAATAGTTCCATTGGATTTGGAGCACGGTCGATTTTATTGCCCTTGGCATCATGAAGGTCTTCGATATAAGTCTCAAAATGACGGAAACCTGGTCCATAAAACTCGACTTGATCTCCTTCGTTGATGACATTCCGTTGACGAATGGTTGCTGTCTGAGTTGCTTCATCATAAGCTACCACTTCAGCAACAAACTTGTATTCAGGGATTTTACGACGTGCACCAAACAACTGTTCATTTTCTGTAGGTGTACTATAATAGAAACCTGTTGCCAATTCACGTTGGGCAACCTTCCACATCTCATCTACCAGGTCCTGTTTGATAGCTTCAAATTTTTCTGGGCTTTCAAGGTAAGCATCCACAGCCGCCTTGTAACAGTTGGTTACTGTTGAAACATAGTGGATTGACTTCATACGACCTTCAATTTTTAGACTATCTACACCATTTTCAATCATATCTGGGATATGGTCAATCATAGACATATCAACGGCTGACATTGAAAATTCTTCTGGAATTTCACCTTTCAGACTCTTACGTTCTTGACCAAAAGGCATGTCGTAAAGGTCGTATTTCCAACGGCAAGACTGTGAACACCCCCCACGGTTGGCATCGCGCATACTCATGTGATTTGAGAGCGTACAGCGTCCTGAGTAGGAAATACACATAGCTCCATGGACAAAGGCCTCAATTTCTACATCAGTACGTTTGCGAATCTCTGCCAATTCTGCCATTGAAACTTCACGGGCCAAAACTACGCGAGTTAAACCAAGCTCTTTCCAGAACTCAAGAGTTTCATAGTTCGTCGCACTGGCTTGAGTAGAGAGGTGGATTTCAAGACCTGGCGCTTCAGTTGCTGCAATCATGATCAAGGCTGGATCTGACACGATAACTGCCGCAATCCCAATGTCTCGCAACTTACGGAACCACTCGCCAGCCCCAGCTTCGTTTCCTTCGTGCATAACCATGTTGGCAGCTACATAGACCTTGGCACCATACTTGGCAG
Organism: Streptococcus sp. CM6; assembly: GCF_000526095.1. NCBI lineage: Bacteria > Bacillati > Bacillota > Bacilli > Lactobacillales > Streptococcaceae > Streptococcus > Streptococcus sp. CM6. The sequence continues at coordinate 96,268 of NZ_JATS01000006.1, forward strand.
CGAACTGCACACCTTCTTCCATCTGTTCAAAAGTGAAGTTTCCTGCACGGCTACGAAGACCATAAGCTTGTCCACCTATAAAAACAGCATCAGCTCCATACCGAACAGCCACTTTTAGCTTCTCTAAAGTCCCTGCAGGCGATAAAACCTCAGGACGTTTTAATGTTTTTGTCATGTTTTCTCCTATTTGCAATATAAAAGTTTGACGTTTTTCCTTCTCATTTTATAGTAAATAAAGGATAAAATCAAGCCTAGACAGATTGTTTTGACAATTCTAATCTTTTAAGAAAACAAAAAACTAGCCTTTCTAAACTAGTTATTTTCAAGATAAAATTCAAAGCGTTCGCCCACGTATTGACTCTTTACATATTCGAAAGCTGTCCCATCTTCAAGATAAGAAACCTGAGTCAAAGCTAAAATGGCATGCCCCTTTTCAACTTCCAGATAGTGAGCAATTTTTTCCTTAGCTAATCTCGCATAAATAGTCTGTTGGGATTTGCCAATCCGGTAGCCATGCTGCTGCAAGGTTTGAAAGAAGTGACTGGTGATTTCTTCTTTTTTGAAATCCTTAATGAATTTCTCAGGAATGGATGCGACTTCATAGACTAGCGGAACTTGGTCAGCGTAACGCACCCGTTCCATGCGGATAATATTCTCTGTTGGAGTAATCCCCAGCTTAGCGACCTCTTGCTCATTTGGAATGGTTCTTCTGTAAGAAATGAGTTGGCTGGAAGGTACTTTCCCCTGAGATTTGACAATCTCCGTAAAACTAGTCGTTCCCCGCATTTTTTCTTGGACACGAGTGCTAGAGACAAAAGTCCCACTGCCTACACGACGCTCCAAAACTCCTTCCTCAACCAAGAGAGAGATAGCTTGGCGTAATGTCATCCGGCTAACTTGAAACTGTTCAGCTAAATCTCGCTCACTTGGAAGTCTCTCACCAATTTTCCAATGATGCTCATCTATATCCTTCTTGATCTGATCGTGGATTTTCATATAAGCTGGTAACATGATTCTCACTTCTTTTCTTTATTTTCTCCATTGTACCGTATTTACTAAGAAAAAGTCAAACTTTGCCTTGTTTAGTTGGTAATTCGCCCCTATTTGTGATAAAATATTGAAAAAGATATTTCTTTTGAGAAAGGAAAAAGATGAGCAACATTTCAACTGATTTGCAAGATGTCGAAAAAATCATCGTGCTGGACTATGGTAGCCAATACAACCAGCTGATTTCACGCCGTATTCGTGAAATTGGTGTTTTTTCTGAGCTAAAAAGTCACAAAATCTCAGCTGCAGAGGTTCGTGCGATTAACCCTGTAGGGATCATCCTCTCTGGTGGACCAAACTCTGTATACGAAGATGGTTCATTTGATATTGACCCAGAAATTTTTGAACTTGGTATTCCAATTTTAGGAATCTGCTATGGTATGCAACTTTTAACTCATAAACTTGGAGGAAAAGTTGTCCCTGCAGGTGATGCTGGTAACCGCGAGTATGGCCAATCACCACTTACCCATACCACTTCTGCCCTCTTTGAAGGGACTCCTGAAGAACAGATTGTTTTGATGAGCCATGGCGATGCGGTTACAGAGATTCCTGCTGATTTTGTTCGTACTGGAACTTCTGCTGACTGTCCTTATGCAGCTATTGAAGACTCAGAAAAGCACATCTATGGTATCCAATTTCACCCAGAAGTTCGCCATTCTGTATACGGGAATGATATCCTTCGCAACTTTGCCCTTAACATCTGTAAAGCTAAGGGTGACTGGTCAATGGACAACTTTATCGATATGCAGATCAAGAAAATACGTGAAACTGTAGGTGACAAGCGTGTTCTTCTCGGTCTATCAGGTGGTGTTGACTCTTCTGTTGTTGGAGTTCTTCTCCAAAAAGCGATCGGCGATCAATTAATCTGTATCTTTGTAGACCACGGTCTTCTTCGTAAGGGAGAAGCTGACCAAGTTATGGATATGCTTGGTGGTAAGTTCGGTTTGAATATTGTCAAAGCTGATGCTTCAAAACGTTTCCTTGATAAACTTGCAGGTGTTTCTGATCCTGAGCAAAAACGTAAAATCATCGGTAATGAGTTTGTTTATGTCTTTGATGACGAAGCAAGCAAGCTAAAAGATGTGAAATTCCTTGCCCAAGGAACACTATACACTGACGTTATTGAGTCTGGTACAGATACTGCTCAAACCATCAAATCACACCACAATGTTGGTGGTCTTCCAGAAGACATGCAGTTTGAGCTGATTGAACCATTGAATACCCTCTACAAGGACGAAGTTCGTGCCCTTGGTACAGAGCTTGGTATGCCAGACCACATCGTATGGCGCCAACCATTCCCAGGACCAGGGCTTGCTATCCGTGTCATGGGTGAAATCACTGAAGAGAAACTAGAAACTGTTCGTGAGTCAGACGCTATTCTTCGTGAGGAAATCGCTAAAGCTGGTCTGGACCGTGATATTTGGCAATACTTCACAGTTAATACAGGTGTTCGTTCAGTCGGTGTTATGGGTGATGGTCGTACTTACGACTACACAATCGCCATTCGTGCCATTACTTCTATCGATGGTATGACAGCTGATTTTGCCAAGATCCCTTGGGAAGTTCTTCAAAAGATTTCTGTCCGTATCGTAAACGAAGTAAACCACGTTAACCGTATCGTCTACGACATTACAAGTAAACCACCCGCAACTGTAGAGTGGGAATAAACCAATCAAACACAAAAGAACTCTGAATCAGATTCAGAGTTCTTTTTTAGGTAAGCGCTTCTGCTTTCCTTTTTTATTTACGTTTCTTCTTCGCTTTTTTCATTTTGTTGGCCATACGTTTCATAGACTGTTTCATGGCAAATTCACCGATTTTACCTTTGAGACCTCCACCAAACATCTGGCTCATATCTGGCATGCCTGCGCCTCCGAGCCCCGACATATCGGGCATTCCACCTTGTCCCATCATGCCTTCGAGGGCAGACATATCCATCCCTCCCATATTTGGCATATTTTTTGGAAGGTTATTTGGATTGATTCCCATCTGCTTCATCATCTTGTTCATATCTCCAGACATGACACCTTGCATGAGCTGTTTGGCCTGGTTAAAGTCTTTGATGAATTTATTGACTTCGACAAAGGTATTTCCAGAACCTGCAGCGATACGACGGCGACGACTTGGATTTAACAAATCAGGATTTTCACGCTCCTCAGGTGTCATGGAAGACACAATGGCACGTTTGCGCGCAATCTGGCGCTCATCCACCTTCATATTTTGAAGGGCTGGATTGTTAGCCATACCTGGGATCATCTTGAGCAAGTCTTCCATTGGCCCCATATTTTGCACCTGATCCAATTGATCGATGAAATCATTGAAATCAAAGGTGTTTTCGCGCATCTTCTCAGCCATTTCAAGGGCTTTTTGCTCATCGTATTCCTGAGAAGCTTTCTCAATCAAGGTCAGCATATCCCCCATACCAAGAATACGACTTGACATGCGGTCTGGGTGGAAGGTTTCAATGTCCGTAATCTTTTCACCTGTACCAGTGAACTTGATTGGTTTTCCAGTGATGTGACGAACAGATAGAGCCGCACCACCACGAGTATCACCATCAATCTTGGTAAGGATAACCCCAGTCACTTCCAACTGAGCATTAAACTCACGCGCAACATTGGCCGCTTCTTGACCAATCATGGCATCAACGACGAGCAGAATTTCATTTGGTTGAGCTAGTGCTTTCACGTCACGAAGCTCATTCATCAAAAGTTCATCAATCTGCAAACGACCTGCCGTATCAATCAAGACATAGTCATTATGATTAGCTTGGGCTTGTTCCAAACCTTGACGAACAATCTCCACAGCTGGAACCTCTGTCCCAAGAGCGAAGACAGGCACATCAATCTGTTGTCCCAAGATCTTAAGCTGATCAATAGCAGCAGGACGATAAATATCCGCCGCAATCATCAAAGGACGGGCATTTTCTTCCTTCTTGAGTTTGTTGGCCAATTTACCAGCAAAGGTTGTTTTACCAGCCCCCTGCAAACCGACCATCATGATAATCGTCGGAATTTTAGGAGACTTGATAATCTCTGCCGTATCAGAACCTAAAACGGTTGTCAGTTCCTCATCAACGATTTTGATAATCTGTTGCGCGGGATTAAGGGTATCAATGACCTCATGCCCGACTGCACGCTCACGAACTTTCTTGATAAAGTCCTTTACAACGGGCAAGGCAACGTCGGCCTCAAGCAAGGCCAAGCGAATTTCTTTGGTTGCCTCTTGGACATCAGATTCAGAGATTTTTCCTTTTTTACGTAGATTTTTAAAGACGTTTTGCAAACGTTCTGTTAAACTTTCAAATGCCATGTTTCTTCCTCTTATTCTCTATTATCAATGCTTGTTAAAATTTCTATCTGCTCCTGCAGAAAGTCATCCTTGGGATAGCGCTCCAAAATCTGGTCAAAAATCTGACTGCGGACAATGTAGTCCGAATACATGTGCAATTTCATCTCATAATCTTCTAGAATCTTTTCTGTCCGCTTGATATTATCATAAACAGCTTGACGACTGACACCGAACTCTTCAGCAATCTCAGCAAGACTGTAGTCATCAGCATAGTAGAGTTCAATATAGTTCATCTGCTTGTCTGTCAAAAGCGCAGCATAAAATTCAAAAAGCGCATTCATACGATTGGTTTTTTCGATTTCCATAACCTTTATTATACCAAAAAAACGATTATACTGCTAGAGTAGAAGCACTTCAAATAGAACAAGAAGAAAAAAGAACCTTGCAAGGCAAGATTCTTTTAGTGTCTGACTTAAATAATTGTTCTTCTGGGAACTTAATCGAATTAAGCTTCGATTTCTGTAACCATACCTGAACCAACAGTACGTCCACCCTCACGGATAGAGAATGTAGTACCTTGTTCTACGGCGATTGGGTGGATCAACTCAACGTCGATAGTCACGTTATCACCAGGCATTACCATTTCAGTACCTGCTGGAAGTTCGATTGAACCTGTAACGTCAGTAGTACGGAAGTAGAATTGTGGGCGGTAGTTGTTGAAGAATGGAGTGTGACGTCCACCTTCTTCTTTAGTAAGGATGTAGACTTCACCTTTGAATTTAGTGTGTGGGTTGATTGAACCTGGTTTAGCGATAACTTGTCCACGTTCGATTTCGTCACGTTGAATACCACGAAGAAGTACACCTACGTTATCTCCGGCAAGACCTTCATCAAGTTGTTTACGGAACATTTCAACACCAGTAACAACTGCTTTTTTAGTTTCGTCTTTGATACCAACGATTTCGATTTCGTCGTTGACACGAACAGTACCACGGTCGATACGTCCTGAAGCAACAGTACCACGTCCAGTGATTGAGAATACGTCTTCGACTGGGAGAAGCAATGGTTTATCTGTATCACGTTCTGGTTCTGGGATGTACTCATCAACAGTATCCATCAATTCCATGATGATATCTTCGTATTTAGTATCACCTTCAAGTGCTTTAAGAGCTGAACCTTGGATAACTGGAAGATCGTCACCTGGGAAGTCGTATTCTGACAAGAGGTCACGGATTTCCATTTCAACCAATTCAAGCAATTCTTCGTCGTCTACCAAGTCAACTTTGTTCATGAAGACGATAAGGTGTTTAACACCAACTTGACGTGAAAGAAGGATGTGTTCACGAGTTTGTGGCATTGGTCCGTCAGTTGAAGCTACTACAAGGATAGCTCCGTCCATTTGAGCGGCACCAGTGATCATGTTTTTAACGTAGTCCGCGTGTCCTGGAGCGTCGATGTGAGCATAGTGACGTTTTGCAGTTTCATACTCAACGTGCGCAGTGTTGATAGTGATACCGCGTTCGCGTTCTTCTGGAGCAGCATCGATAGACGCATAGTCTTTAGGTTGGTTAACTGCTGAAGGCAAGCGACGTGCCAAAACAGTTGTGATAGCTGCAGTCAAAGTAGTTTTACCGTGGTCAACGTGTCCGATAGTACCAATGTTAACGTGTGGTTTACTACGATCGTATTTTTCTTTTGCCATTTGAGTAAAAGCCTCCAATAAAATATATTTTATAGATAGACAGTAGGCAATACAGTCTAACTTTCCTTACTATTTTATCAAATTTCTGCTAAATTGCAAGTGTTTTACACATATTTTATGAATTAATCTGAATCTTACAAAGTGCTGTTCTTCTGCTTCTTTATACAATTCAAGTTTATTTCATTCTAGCGGTATTATGTTCACAAAAAAATCAGGTTCCCCTGATTCTAAATGGATTCTGATTTTTCCAGTTCTTTAGCTTCCTTATGATTTTCATATAATTTCGCCAAGAATTTAGTGATTTCTTTGAGAATAGAATAGGTTGGCACTGCTACAATCATCCCTATGACGCCGTAGATATTACTTGACAGTAAGAGGAGCACCAAAATCGTAATCGGATGCACTTTCATAACCCCTCCAACGATACGTGGATAGAGAACATTTCCATCGATTTGCTGAATAATAAGCATATAAGCAACCGCAATCAACATACGATGAGGATCCGTGAACACATTGGCAATCACCATTGGAATCAAGCCAATACTTGGACCAACATAAGGAATTAAATTTGCGATTCCAGAGAAAATAGCAAAAACAAGAGCGTACTTTAATCCGATAACGCTATAACCAATATAGGCTAAACATCCGATAATAACCGCATCAATCGCAATTCCACTGATATAGCGCGCTATGGTTGTATTGAGATTGGTTAAAAGGCTAGAAAGATTTAATTTATCATGTTTTAAGACGGTACGTTCCAACATCGGTAGCAACTTATGACCATCCAACAAGAAATAAATCAAGAATACAGGGGTCATAATGAGAATCAGAACTGTACTAAACAAGGCTGAAAGAACACTTCCTAAACTATTGCTGACGCTATTAAGGATATTCTGGAGGATATCCACATAGGAGAGGTTAAGTTGTTGAATGGTTTGTTGAATATCAATATTTTGGAAGACTGGATTCATGGACAAATCAATGATCAAATCTTGTAGTCTACTATAGATGTTTTGACTAGAAATAATCAAGCTTGTCAACTGATTAATCAAAATCGGTAAGAGATAAACAACACCTACAACGATGGCACCAATTAAAGCACAGAGAGTGACCAAGACACCAATTAGACGATTAATCTTACATCTCTTTTCCAAAAAGGTAACGATTGGATTGGTAATGTAGTAAAAAAATCCACCTAACAAAAATGGAATCATGATGGTATTCACAACCGTCACGAAAGGAGTAATAATCGCTCCCATCTCTCTCCAAAGATAGAAAATCAGTGTTAATAATAAAATTTCAGCTGTCCAAAAAAATAATTTGTTTCTACGGAACATAGGCATCCTCCTCTATTTATTTTATCATATTTCTTCAAAAGATAAGATGGCTTTAGTATAAAAGCGAGAAAAATTTTTTTCTTTATGATAAAATAAAGCTAATATGAAAAAAATAATTCTATCTTTTATAACACTTTTTGTTTTTGGAACAGTTTCTACTGTTTCTGCTCAGGAGTTTGATGTTGCTGCTAAACATGCCATTGCTGTCGAGGCCACAACTGGAAAAATCCTCTACGAGAAAGATGCAAATCAGCCTGTAGAAATTGCTTCTATTACCAAACTTGTTACAGTCTATTTGGTCTATGAAGCTCTGGAACAAGGAACTATCAGCCTATCTACACCTGTCGATATTTCGGACTATCCTTACAAACTTACAACCAATTCTGAGGCGAGTAACGTCCCTATGGAAGCTCGAAATTATACTGTTGAACAACTATTAGAGGCTACAATGGTATCCAGTGCAAACAGCGCTGCGATTGCACTAGCAGAAAAGATTGCTGGTTCTGAGAAAGACTTTGTAGACAAGATGAGAGCTAAACTTCTTGAATGGGGAATTCAAGATGCAACTATTGTAAACACAACTGGTTTAAATAATGAGACCCTTGGCGATAATATCTATCCTGGTTCTAAAAAAGACGATGAAAACAAGTTGAGTGCCTACGACGTTGCAATAGTCGCTCGTAATCTCATCCGAGATTATCCTCAAGTTTTGGAAATCACCAAAAAACCAACTTCTACTTTTGCTGGACTTGAAATCCACTCAACCAACTATATGTTGGAAGGAATGCCAGCCTATCGTGGTGGTGTCGACGGTTTGAAAACAGGTACTACCGACAAAGCTGGTGCTTCTTTCGTTGGAACAACCGTTGAAAAAGGGATGCGTATTATTACGGTTGTTTTAAATGCGGACCAACAAGATAGCAACCCTTATGCACGTTTTACTGCAACTTCTTCACTTTTAGATTATGTTTCTGCAAACTTTGCTTTAAAAACTGTCGTTCAGAAAGGCGAAACCTATAAAGATAGCAAAGTGACAGTCCTTGATGGGAAAGAAGATAAGGTAGCTGCAATTGCTAAGTCAGATATTTCAATCGTCCAACGAGTTGGAAGTGAAACAACATCAGCTCTTCAATTCACACCAAAATCAGAAATAGCCCCACTGGAAGAAGGCAAGGTTGTCGGTACTCTAACCTATGACGATCAGGATTTGGTCGGTCAAGGTTATCTCACTTCTGAAAAACCTTCTTTTGAAATGGTCGCTGAAAAGAAAGTAGAAAAAGCCTTCTTTTTGAAGGTTTGGTGGAATCAATTTATCCGCTTTATCAATGAGAAACTATAAAAAAATCGCGAACAATCGCGATTTTTTCTTTATTTCATTTCATCTCTTTAAAAGCTGCTTCCGCATCTGCATTACTAATAGCTCCAAATTGGATTTTTCCGATTTTACCTTGACTGTCAATCAAGTATTCCGTTGGAATACTACGAATTTGGTAGGCTTGAAAGGCAGTTGCTTGGGTATCATACAAAACTGGTATATCCTTATACCCTTGCTCTTGAAACCATTTTGGAAAGTCTTGAACTGTTTTTTCACCTTGTAGACCTGGTGCAATGACACTCAAGATTTCAAAGTCTCGATCTTGTTTGGCAGCTAATTCCATCAGCTCAGGCATGCTTTTTTTACATGGTCCACACCAAGAAGCCCAGAATTTCAAATAGACCTTTTTCCCTTTATAGTCTGATAACTTCACTTCTTTGCCATCCATAGACTGCAAGGTAAAGTCTGGCGCATCCTTACCCACTGCGATTTGTTGTACAGCAGGTTGTTTTGGACTGCTTGTCTGTTTGGTTTCTTTTTCACCACAGGCAATCAATAGAAATAGAGACATAATACTCAATCCTGTAAAAATAACTTTTTTCATCTTTTTCTCCTTTTATCCAAGAATTCCTGACAAGGCATTTAACTGCCCTAGCATTAATAATAATCCCATCAAAATAATCAAAGCTCCCCCAATTTTCTTTAGTAGAATCATATGGGGTTTTAATTTACTAAAATAGGGCATAATCCAGCCCGAAGCCAAGGCCAAAACTATGAAAGGAAGGGCCATTCCCAATGTATATACTAATGTTAACACGGCTCCTTGCCAAGCACCATTCCCTCCTGAAGCCGCTAGAGCCAAGACTGAACTTAAGACTGGTCCGATACAAGGGGTCCAACCAAAACTAAAGGTTATCCCAAGTAAAAAGGCTGACAGATAGTGATTAGACTTGGATTGTTTGAAGGTGACTGTCTTTTGAACCTCCAGTTTATTGAAATGTAAGATTTCCATCTGGTGAAGTCCTAAAAGAATAATGACTATTCCCATAGCATAACGAAACCAGTCTGCATAGAGCATGTGCCCTAGGAATCCAGCTCCAAATCCTAAAATAAAGAAAATAAGGGAGATTCCTGCAATAAAGCACAAGGTCCGAATTAAACCCGACCATGCAACATCTCTTCCAAAAAAGCGAAAGCTTTTCGAATTTCCCTGATCATCCAGTAAAATACCAGCATAGACTGGTAGCAAAGGGAAGATGCAGGGTGAAAAGAAAGACAGAATGCCGGCTAAAAAAACCGATACTAAAAATATAATAGATTCCAACGAATTACCTACTTTCTCAAAATTCTAATCTTATTTTACTATAAAAGAAAAAAATTGTGACAACTTTGCTACGCTTGTCTATTTTATCTCAACTTGAAACAAAAAAAGGAGCTAAGCTCCCTTTTATCGTTCTAATAAGTTCCTTCTTCACCTTGACTAGTCAAGATAACTGGACCGTCTTTAGTAATCACGAACTGGTGTTCATACTGGCAAGACAGTCCACCGTCTATAGTCTTATGAGCCCAGCCAGTCTTCATATCTGTATCGATTTCCCAGTCACCAGTATTGATCATGGGTTCAATGGTTAGTACCATTCCTTCACGGAGACGGAGTCCACGGCCTGCAATACCATAGTTAGGAACCATTGGCTCTTCATGCATAGTGGGACCAACACCGTGTCCAACCAAATCACGTACGACACCGTAACCGCGACTTTCAGCGTATTCTTGAATGGCTGCACCGATATCACCGATACGATTTCCAACAACCGCTTTCTCAATCCCTATATACATAGCTTCCTTGGTCACGTCCATCAAGTTTTTCACTTCTTCAGACGGTGTACCAACCGCATAAGCCCAACATGAGTCTGCTAAACCACCAGTATAGCTTTGGGTGTATTTTTTCATTTGCTCAACATTATTAAAGTTGAGTTTAGAGACATTGAGGTCGGATTTGGCAATCGGGCCACCCAGTACCATATCAACCTTGAGCAAGTCTCCATCTTTCAAGATGTAATGACGTGGAAAAGCATGAGCAACTTCGTCGTTGAGAGAGCAACAGGTAGCGTATGGGTAATCCATGACTGCGCCATCCACGCCAATCTGTAGAGGAAGGAAATTTTCCTCTTTACAACGTCGACGAACGTACTCTTCAACTTCCCACATATCCACGCCTGGCTTAATCAAATCACGTAAGCCGATATGGATACTTGCTAGGAAATCACCAGCCTTGTCCATAGCTTCGATTTCACGTGCTGATTTTAAAGTTATCATTTTTTCTCCTAGATTCTAATTAATTTTAACCGTAACATTTGCTTTTGAAACAATCTGATGACCATGATAAATATCATAATCAATAATAGCTGAGCGTCTCGTGTGGTGAATAATACGAGCCCGAATCCGCAGAGTATCATCTATCTGTACAGCCTGCAAGAAATAAATCAACATCTGCTCAATGATGAGATTACGTCCGCTATTGACAACGAGGTCTTGGGTCATATGGTTGAGAATTTCAGCCAAGACTCCATTAGCAAGGACTCCATTTTTCTCCAACATGAAGGGCTCAACAGTTATGACGACTTCATCATGATGATAAGAGAGTTTTTGCCCAATTTGCTCTGAGAAAGTCGGCAAAGCAGAAACTTGGGAACGGCTCATCTTTTCCATGACATCTCGTCGTGTTACGACACCGAGTAGGGTTTGGTTGCTTCTAACTACCGGAACCATCTCAAAGTCTTCTGCAATCATTCGTTGACTGACATTGGCAATATTGGTCGCCAATCCTGTTACGAAGATGCTGCGTGTCATCACCTTGTCAATCGTCGTGCTGGGAGACTTGTCTCCTGCGTCACGCATAGTAACAACCCCAACAACCACTTGGTGTTGGTTAACGACTGGAAAACGGCTACTTCTGTTCTTACGAACCAAGTCTAGATAATCTTTGACTGTATCGGTTTCTCTCAAAAAACCATACTCATGACTGGGGCGATAGAGCTTTTCAACTGTCAGAATATCGGTTTTGATTTGAACGTTTGAGAGAGCTTTGTTAATCATGGTCGCTACTGTAAAAGTGTCATCTTTACTTCTTAGAACTGGAATCCCTTTTTTATTGGCCAACTCAAGAACATCGTCCTGAACATAGAAACCACCTGTCACGAGGACCGCATTTTCATTTTCCAAGGCTAGAAGTTGAATACGAGTTCGGTCACCTACGATCACAAGACCACCATCATGGAGATAGGATCGGATATTCTGCTCTGTCATGGCCCCAATGGAAAATTTGCTAAACTCTCTCTCCAGCCCTTCCTGACCGGCTAAAACCTCAGAGGAGGTGACTTCAGCGATTTCAGCATAGGTTAGCCGTTCAATAGCCACTTTCTTTGGCTTAACTCGTATGGTTCCACTACGTGGCCGAGTTTCAACGATGCCACGATTTTCAGCTTCTTTGATAGCTCGGTAGGCGGTTCCATCACTAACACCTAGGTGATTAGAGATACTGCGAACACTAACTCTTTTCCCAATTGGCAACTCTTCCAGATAGGACAAAATTTCCTGGTGTTTACTCATTGAATTCTCCTTTTATATATCGAAATTCAAGATAGTCCCTCATTTTTCGTGTATAGCGGTCGCTCCCCTTAAACTGTCGGAAGAGACTAAAGCCTGATTTTAAGGCTACTTTTTGACTAGCTTGATTCTCCAGATGAGTGATGATGGATAATTGTTTTAAACCAAATTCTTCAAAGGAAAGCTGACAAAGCTTGGTAACCACTTCTGTCATATAACCTTGTGACCAAGAATCCTTTTTTAAGAAATAACCAATTTCTGCTTCTTTTTTGATTTCATCAATCTTTTCAAATTTAATAGAGCCAATCATTTCCTGATTTCCTTGGAGACAAATTGCCCAAACACCTAGAGGAGCCTTCATAAAATAGTTGGCAAGCGCGTATTGACTTTCTTCTAAACTTGATTGACTAGGAAAAATAAACTGCAAATTTTCAGGATTGGAAGCAATCTCGTAAAATGCTTGACTGTCACTAAAAAAGAAAGGACGCAAATACAAGCGCTCCGTTTCAAAAAAAGAAAACATTGCTAATTTGGTCCAAATATTCATAATCACCTCAACGGTTTAGTCTTCAATGAGTGTAATATCCGCTCCGAGACTACGTAATTTCTCAATAATATCTGAGTAGCCACGCAAGATAAACTCAATATTTGTAATTTCAGTTTTACCTTCAGCCATCAAGCCAGCAATAACAAGCGCTGCACCAGCTCGCAAGTCTGTAGCTTTTACGCTTGCCCCGTGCAATCTACGACCACCATTGTAGATAATATGATCATTTGTAGTCGTAATATCCGCATCCATTTTTGCTAATTCAAAAACATGGTTAACACGTTTTTCATAAATCGTATCAATAATGGTTCCACGACCTTGAGCAGTCAGCAATAGCGGAGTTATTGGCTGTTGCAAATCAGTTGCAAATCCAGGATAAGGAGCTGTTTTGATATTGATAGCCTTCAAATCAGACTGCTCTTCAACGAAGATACTGTCTTCTGAGACCGTCATATGAACGCCCATTTCCTCTAGTTTGGCGATAAAACCTTCTAAGTGCTCATAGAGAACGTTGTTAATACGGATTCCTTTTCCTACCGCTGCAGCAAGTGAAATATAGGTTCCAGCTTCGATACGGTCTGGAATGACTTGGTGACGCGTTCCATGAAGTTTCTCAACACCATCAATAATGATAATATCAGTCCCTGCACCACGAATGTGAGCGCCCATATTGTTCAAAAGGGTAGCAACATCGATAATTTCCGGTTCACGAGCCGCATTTTCAATGACAGTACGCCCCTTAGCTTTGACCGCAGCAATCATGGTGTTAATCGTTGCACCAACGCTGACGGTATCCATGTAAATACTTGCGCCATGAAGTCCCTTACCTTGGGCAGATAAATTCATATTATCTCCCTCATAGCTAACTTTAGCACCCATGGCCTCAAAGGCTTTTAAGTGAAGATCAATCGGACGAGGCCCCAGATCACATCCACCAGGAAGTCCAACTGTAGCTTCACCAAAGCGACCTAAGAGACTTCCGTAGAAATAATAAGAAGCACGCAAGCTATTGATCTTACCATAAGGCATAGGAATATTTTGAACACCTCTTGGATCGATTTCCAAGACATCATCATAACGCTTAACAGTTGCCCCCATAATCTCCATAATTTCTACAAGACTAGCAACGTCTGAAATATCTGGAACACAATCTAAAGTGACAATATCATCTGATAAGATAATAGCTGGAATAAGCGCTACAACACTATTTTTAGCACCGCTAATGGTGATCTCACCTTGCAATGGATGTCCACCATTGATGACAATTTTTCTCATGTTATACTCTTTCAAAATTTACTAAAAAGGTCTCTTCATTCTATTATACCATAATTTTCATTTTTTTCCCATTCCTATTGATTAAACATTCCATTTCAATAAAAAAAGCCTATCACACAAGCGATAAAGCTTGATATGACAGGCTTTGTAATGTTAGATTAACGTACTGTACGGATACGCATTGTGTTTGTACGGACAGCTTCTCCAAGCGGTACACCTGCAACGATAACAATATCATCACCAGATTCTACCAAACCTTGCTCAACTGCAATTCTTTCAGCGAGATCAAACATATCATCAGTGTTTGATGGGCGATCAGTGGTTACTGGAATAACTCCCCAGTTCAACATCAAACCACGCTGAGTCAATTCATCGAAAGTGATTGCCAAGATATCAGCATCTGGACGGTATTTAGAAATCAAACGAGCAGTGTGACCTGTCTTAGTAAGAGTAACCACCAACTTGATATTCATAGAATTTGTCGCATCCTTAACAGCTGAAGCCATAACCTCAGTCTTAGAATTACGTGGCAAGTTAACAAACGACAAGCGACCGTATTCTTTTAAAAGAGTTTGAGCATTTTTGTCAATAGTTGCCATCGTAGTAACTGACTCAAGTGGATATTTACCATTTGCAGACTCACCTGAAAGCATTGTAGCGTCAGTTCCGTCGATAACAGCGTTAAACACATCTGATACTTCTGAACGCGTTGCACGTGGTTTTTCAGTCATAGTTTCAAGCATGTTTGTTGCTGTGATAGCGACTTTACCAGCTGCGTTCACTTTAGTGATGATCATTTTTTGGTAAACTGGAACCATTTCGAATGGTACTTCGATACCCATGTCACCACGAGCGATCATGATACCGTCAGCAGCTTCAATGATTTCATCCAAGTTGTCGATACCTTGTTGGTTTTCGATTTTAGCGAACAATTGAACGTGACCGTTACCAGTTTCTTCACAGATTGCACGAACTTCGTTAACGTCTTTTGCAGTACGTACGAATGAAATCGCGATGAAGTTAATACCTTGTTCAAGACCAAAGCGGATATCATCGTTATCACGTTCAGCAAGAGCTGGGAAAGGAATTTTAGTGTTAGGGATATTTACACCTTTTTGTTTAGCAATCACACCGTCATTTTCCACTTCAACTACAAATTCACGAGTTGCATCGTCTTTTTCTACAACGCGAAGACCAAGTTTACCATCGTCAACCAATACTTGGCGACCAACTTCAACGTCATCATAGATGTCAAGAGCACCAGCAACGTTCAAAGCAATCACTTCACGAGTTGATTTGATTCCTTGTTTAGTTGCAACACGGATTTTTTCACCAGTTTTGTATGAGTACTCTTTAGCTTCACCTTCGAACAACTCAGTACGGATTTCTGGTCCTTTAGTATCAAGAAGGAAACCAACTTTCTTACCTGCAAGTTTTTCTGCAAGTTTAACAGTTGCCATACGTTCACCTTGTTCTTGGTGGTCACCGTGTGAGAAGTTGAAACGGAAAGTGTTAGCTCCCGCTTCAATCAATTTAGCAATGTTTTTTGCTGAAGCTTCAACGTCAAGTTTTTCACCCCAGTATCCGTCATCACCGAATTTCTTTCCACCACGGATTTCAACCGCAGGACCCAAAGTTGCAACGATTTTTACACGTTTATTCATGATTTGTGACTCCTTTATATAATTTGACCTTTTATGGTCATTTTACCAGATTAGTTAAAGTTGATTATGACAAGCTCTTATTCAAGCTAGCAAGTTCAAGGTCAGCTTTGTGAGGGTTGTTAACAACGATTTTGCCATCAGCTGTTAGGCTGAACAAGGCTCCTTCTTCTGCTGTTCCAAGAATTGGGTTTTCAACCATTTTTTCGTTACGGATACCAACAGCGACACCACCGATTCCTTGTTTGAGAAGTTTAACAGCGTGTGCTCCCATACGTGACGCTAATACACGGTCACGAGCGGTTGGTGAACCACCACGTTGGATATGTCCAAGCTCAGTCACACGAAGGTCACTAGTATCTCCTGCTTCCTTTAGTTTCTTACCAAATTCATCGGCAGACATAACCCCCTCGGCCAAAACGATGATGTTGTGTTTTTTACCACATTCATAACCAGCTTTGATACTAGCTACGATATCTTCCATCTTGAAGCCTTCTTCAGGGATAATGATTTCATCAGCACCAGTTGCAATACCTGCCCAAAGTGCGATATCGCCAGCATTACGTCCCATTACTTCAACAACGAAAGTACGACGGTGACTTGATGATGTATCACGAATCTTATCGATTGCATCCATTGCAGTAGTAACTGCAGTATCAAATCCGATTGTGAAGTCAGTACCTACGATATCGTTATCGATTGTACCTGGAAGTCCGATAGCAGGGAATCCATGCTCAGTCAAGCGCATAGCTCCGTGATAAGAACCGTCACCACCGATAACAACGACACCTTCGATACCGTGTTTTTTCAACTGCTCAATCCCTTTAAGTTGACCTTCAAGTTGTGCAAACTCAGGGTAACGAGCAGAGTGAAGGAAAGTACCACCACGGGAAATGATGTCTCCTACTGAAGCAGCATCAAGTGGATAAATTTCGCCGGCAACCATACCTGCATACCCATCATAGATACCGAAAACTTCCATTCCTTCTGAGATTGCTTGGCGAACTACTGCACGGATGGCAGCATTCATACCAGGGGCGTCTCCACCACTGGTCAAAACAGCAATACGTTTCATTTGGTTTTTGCTCCTTTTCCTTTTAACATTCTTACTGATTATACCACATTTAAATCGAAAATTCTTCTATTTTTCGTATTTTTAGCGATAAATCGTTTTCATGGTAATTTCCTTTAATTTCTCCTGTAAAGCAGGCTCTTTTTTTACAAAATGCCGTGTAGAAACAACTGTTTTTTGCTCCTCTTCATACCTGATAATCACAGGAGTTGGGCCTTTGTATTGTTCTAGGATATTTGAAATCTCTTTATCGTATTCATGATTTTTAACTTGAATCCAGAATCGTTCCGCCACTGCTTCTTTCAAATCTTGTGCAATCATTTGCAAACGGCCATCTCGAGATTGAACCTTCCCATTGATATAGTAAAATTTCCCTTCGGAGAGGATGGGGGCGAATTTTCTATATTGATCTGAAAATACAGTCACATCCATCCGAGACTTACTGTCATGAACCTGTAGGAAAGCCATGTTCTCTCCCTTCTTGGTTCGAATCACTTTTAGTTTTTGCACTTCAACTAGGAGAGTAGCTTGAGCTCCCTCAGTAAGATTAGCAATCGGGGTCGTCGGATATAGGGCTTGTTTGGCAAGAGTTTGGAGAGGATGGGCACTGATACCTACCCCAATCAATTCCTGCTCCTTGTAAAATTTCTCCGTCTCAGTAAAATCATCAGCTTCAGTCCAACTATAGGTTGTATCCGCAAAGAGTCCACCTAACTCCTCAACAAAAACAAATAAGTTTGGTAGGTTCACTAAGATTTTCTGGCGATTCTTGTCAAATTCATCAAAGAGCCCTAGTTCAACCAAAGGAGTCAAAAGCGACAGTTTCTTGTAATTCTTGGGAAGACGTGTGACAAAATCTTCAATGCTTGAGAAAGGACGATTTTCGATGATCCAGTAAGAAAAATCTCTTGGGATGCCCTTAATGGCTTTTAGACCAAGATATATTTTCTTCTGAGCAATTTTATCGTGATAGGGAATGCTATTGATTGCTAACGGGGCTACTTCAAAGCCCATCTGCAATGCATCCACAATGTAATCGCTACTGGAATAATTCAACATGACTTGGAAGAAAATAGCGGGATAATGCGTCTTGAAATAAGCTAGCTGGAAAGCCAGTGCTGAGTAGGCATAGGCGTGAGATCGGTTAAATCCATAGCCTGCAAACTTTTCCATCACTGCAAAAACTTGGTTGGCCTTTTCTTCTGTATGCCCCAATTTCATAGCTCCAGAGATAAAATCTTCCTTCATTAAATGCATCTCTTTAGCATTTTTCTTACCCATGGCTCGTCTGAGAATGTCAGCTTTACCAAGACTGAAACCTCCAAAGCGTTGAGCAACCTGCATGACCTGCTCTTGATAGAGCATGATACCGTAGGTTGATGACAGAATGTCCTCCAAGACAGGATCCAGCACCGTCACCTTTTCTTTGCCGTGCTTCCGAGCGACAAAGTTATCAATATAATCACTAGCCCCTGGTCTGTTGAGGGAGGTTGTGGCTACTACCTCTTCAAAGACTTGTGGCTGAACTCGTTTCAAGAGTCGAATGGCACCAGGTTGTTCAAATTGGAAAATCCCCTTGGTATTTCCAGCAGCAAAGAGGGCCAGCGTTTCCTTATCTTCCAAATCAATCTCTTCGATTTTCAGATGAATACCTTCTGACTCAGCCAGTAATTCCTGCATTTTTTGGACAAAAGTTAAGTTACGCAGACCTAGAAAATCCATTTTTAAAAGGCCATTAGCTTCAACTGCATGTGCATCATATTGAGTGATCAGCATATCCTCACCGTATTTAAGTGGAATATAGTCTGTCAGGTCTTGGTCACTCATAACAACTCCTGCCGCATGGATAGAGGTCTGACGAGGATAACCTTCAATCTTTCGAGCAATCTCAAAAGCTTTTTGGTATTCAATCTTGCTATTGATAATCTGCCTAAACTGCAAATTCTTTTCATAGGCTGTCGTTAGCGTATCTCGGAAACTGATTTTTTTCGTAATATTTGTTAATTCGTACTCTGGAACGCCATAGCGTTTAAAAACATCACGAATTGCCTGTTTTGCTCCAAAGGTCGAATAAGTGACAATCTGTGCCACGTGTTGACTACCATACCGATCACGAACATAGCGAATGAACTCTGGTCTATAGAGGTCAGGAATGTCGATATCGATATCAGGCATGGTGTAGCGCTCACGATTTAAAAAGCGCTCGAAAATCAAGTTCTTTTCAACCGGATCAATCCCTGTGATATCCAGTGAGTAAGCCACTAGACTACCAACCGCAGAACCACGCCCCATTCCCATATAATATCCTTGGGAACGTCCAAAACGGAGCAAATCCCAAACTACAAGGAAATAGTCGTCAAAGCCCATATCATGAATCACAGCTAATTCCTCATTCAATCGCTCATGATAAATAGCTGAGGTTAGCCCCTTGTCACTCAAACCTTGCTTAGCCCTCTCTCGAAGTTCTTCTACTGCTGGTCTTTCAGGATTAAAGCGAGGAAGTTTTAAACTTGGGTCAACTTGATAGCTTACATTCTCTATCAAACCTTGAAGATTGGCAAGTGCCTGAGAGAAGCGATTTTTAAACCGAGCTTCTAAATCTGAGGCAGGTAAAAAAATCCCTTGTTGTGAATGCACATCCACTTCCCTAAGACTGACATTGTCCTTGACTGCCGACAAGATTTGCAAAACCTGTATATCTTCTTTTTCAAAAGAGTTGACTTGATAGAGTGGAAGAATGGATCTAGTAAAGACTTCTTGAGGAGTATCTGGACTGACACCGATATAATAGTCATAGCCTAAATCTAACTGTTCGACCCCATTAAAATAGGGAACAATAATAGCAACATCTTCGAGGTGGGAGGTGAAGTCAGACCAATTTTTCCGTCCAGTCATTTTTAAAGTGGATAACTTCATCAACTCTTGATAGCCTTTAGTAGATAGAGCTAGAAAGCGGAGAAGAATACTCTTCTCATCTTTGATCAAGGTCATTTCAAGACCAATTAAAGGTTGGATTCCATGCTTACGAGTTGCTTCTAGAAAATGATAGGCTCCATAGAGATTATCCACATCCATAATAGCAAGGTGAGAATAGCCATACTCTTTAGCCGTTTGAACGTATTTTTCAATCGAAACCACACTTTCCATAAAACTGTAAACAGTCTTGGTGTCGAGCTGCGCAATCATTTCTTCTCCTCCTTGCTTTCGTTTTACTACTATTATACCATTTTAAGTTGGATATTGAAGCAACTCGGATGCTTTCTTTTCAACATCAGCATTTACAACCTCTCCGTCTTTCTTCCCTTTAATTTTTAATATTATAAGATGGATTTGAATGTCATTTTAGACATTTTTATACTAAGTAAAGTATAATAAAGCCGGACTCTATATGCAATTTCACATATAAAAAATTCTAAGAAAAGGCTTTTTATTATAGTATTTATTCACTATTTTATAATAACTTACTAAATAGGTATTCCGCTTCACGAAATTTCTTGCATTAAAGTTTATTTATTCCATTTTTCCTTATTTTTTGATATAATAAATTCAGTCTGTTTTCAAAGGAGAGAACCATGCGTTTTAATCAATTTAGCTATCTTCCGACCTCTAGTTCTCAACAATTAGATGAATTAGCAAGTCTTGGTCTGGAATTGTCCCCTCAACTGCCCTTAAAAAAGCAATTTGAAGACTTCATCCGCTGGAGTTTTTTCACTTATTCTAACACGGATTATGTCTTATCCACTTTGGCTGCGGATAACGAAACAGATCTATTAACTTTTTTTCAATCAGAGCGTGATTTAACTGCTGATGTTTTCTACACGGTAGTTTTTCAACTTTTAGGGTTTAACTATCTTGTTGACTTTGAGGACGCCGAACAATTCCGTAAAGAAACTGGATTTCCTATTGTTTATGGAGATCTCATCGAAAATCTTTATCAGTTACTCAATACGCGAACGAAAAAAGGAAATACGCTCATCGACCAACTTGTTAGTGACGGACTCATTTCAGAAGACAATCACTACCACTACTTTAACGGTAAGAGCTTGGCAACCTTCTCTACTCATGATGTCATTCGTGAAGTCGTGTATGTCGAGAGCCGTGTGGATACTGATAAAGACGGTCTCCCTGACTTAGTCAAGGTCAGCATTATTCGCCCGTGTTATGATGGACAAATTCCTTCAGTTATGACTGCCAGCCCTTATCACCAAGGGACCAACGGCAAAGCTAGCGATAAAGCTCTCTACAAAATGGAAGGGGAGCTTGAGGTCAAACCTGCCCACACCATTCAGCTTGAGGAGCCCAAGCTGAATTTAGTCGAGCCTATCGGCCAAGCTGAACTCGTCTCTGAAGCTGAAGAAAAGTTAGCTCATATCAATAGCTCATACACCCTCAACGACTACTTCCTCCCACGAGGATTTGCCAATCTCTATGTATCGGGTGTTGGAACTAAAGATTCTCAAGGTCTCATGACCAATGGGGACTACCAGCAGATTGAGGCCTATAAAAATGTCATTGATTGGCTCAATGGCCGTTGTCGTGCTTTCACCGACCACACGCTCAAACGCCAAGTCAAAGCTGACTGGTCAAACGGCAAAGTCGCAACAACAGGTATTTCCTATCTAGGTACCATGTCCAATGGTCTCGCCACCACTGGTGTTGATGGCTTAGAAGTCATCATCGCGGAAGCAGGTATTTCCTCTTGGTACAACTACTATCGGGAAAATGGTCTAGTGACCAGCCCAGGGGGCTATCCAGGTGAGGATTTTGACTCACTTGCTGAGCTGACCTACTCTCGCAACCTCCAAGCCGGTGACTATATTCGTGGCAATGAAGCTCATCAAACAGACTTAGAAAAGGTTAAAGAGAAACTCGATCGCAAGACTGGTGACTACAATCAGTTTTGGCATGACCGCAACTATCTGCTCAATGCTCACAAGGTTCAAGCTGAGGTCGTCTTTACGCATGGTTCCCAGGATTGGAACGTCAAACCTCTTCATGTTTACCAGATGTTTCATGCCCTTCCTAGCCATATCAATAAGCACCTCTTTTTCCATCATGGTGCCCATGTTTATATGAATAACTGGCAGTCGATCGACTTCCGCGAGTCCATGAATGCCTTGTTAAGTAAGAAATTGTTAGGACTTGACTCAGGCTATCAACTTCCGACTGTCATCTGGCAGGACAATATCGCACCGCAAACATGGCAGAGACTTGATAACTTTGGCAAACAGGACGAACTGCATACCTTCTCTCTTGGAACTGAAGAAAAAGTGATTCAAAACCAGTATGATCAAAAAGATTTTGAACGTTATGGAAAGACTTACCAGACCTTCAACACTGAACTTTACCAAGGAAAAGCTAATCAGATCACCATTGACCTTCCAGTAAGTCAAGACATTCACTTAAATGGTCGAGTGGAGCTGAAACTTCGTGTCAAATCAAGTACGAATAAGGGATTATTATCTGCTCAAGTCCTCCAACTAGGACAACAGAAGTACCTTCAACCCTATCCAGCGGTTCAATCAGTCCGAACCATTGATAATGGTCGTTACCACATGTTAGAAAATCTCTGTGAACTGCCATTCAATCCAAGTTCCCAACGTGTCATCACCAAAGGCTACCTCAATCTTCAAAACCGAAATGATCTCTTGACAATCGAAGAAATTCAACCAAATGAATGGATGGACTTCAAGCTAGAGCTCCAACCAACTATCTACAAACTTAAAGAAGGAGACACTCTCCGCTTGGTTCTCTACACAACAGACTTTGAGATTACAATTCGAGATAATACAGACTATCACTTGACTGTTGATTTAGCACAGTCTACTATCACTATTCCCTCATAAAAGGAGCTATTAACACTTATGAACAAATCTGAACACAGACACCAACTTATTCGTGCCCTCGTTTCAAAAAACAAAATCCATACCCAAGCTGAATTACAAGCTTTGTTAGCCGAAAACGATATCCAAGTTACTCAGGCTACCTTATCACGCGATATCAAAACCATGAACCTTTCAAAAGTACGAGAAGAAGATAATTCTTACTACGTGTTAAATACAGGCTCTATCTCCAAGTGGGAAAAACGTCTCGAAAATTATATGGAAGATGCTCTTGTTATGTTGCGTCCTGTCCAACACCAAGTTATTTTGAAAACTTTACCCGGTTTAGCCCAATCATTTGGATCTGTAATTGATTCCTTGGACTTTCCAGATGTCATTGCAACGCTTTGTGGAGATGATGTCTGCATGATTATCTGTGAAGATGCTACAAAAGCGCAAGCTTGTTTTGAAAACCTTAAAAAATACGCACCACCATTTTTCTTTGGCGAATAACACAAATCCCGTGATCAAAAGATCACGGGAATTTTTTATTTCTTGGACTGTGTCTCTTCTTTCTTTGTACGTGCCAATCGAAGGGCACGTTTAGGGTTAAGACGATTAAATAATTCTTCTAGTTTCTTTTCATTCCATACGTCTGCTGCAGAAACAAAATTCCCATCTGCATCTCGGAATGATATCGGTTTATCTCCCATATCAATCTCCTAGTCTACAAATTCAAACTCAAATTTACCGATTCGGACCAAATCGCCATCTTTAGCTCCACGCGCACGAAGGGCTTCGTCAACCCCCATACCACGAAGCTGGCGGGCAAATTTCATAACTGATTCGTCACGGTCAAAGTTGGTCATGTTAAAGAGTTTCATGAGCTTCTCACCAGAAAGTACCCATGTCGCATCATCATCACGACTAATCTCAAAGACTTTTTCTTCCTCGTCAAAGCCGTAGTACGCCTCTTCTTCCATATCGGATTCATCATAAATCGGAAATTCTGGAGTCTTGTCTAACAATTCAGCTGTCGCATCCAAAAGAGTTGCCAAACCTTGCTTGGTCAATCCAGAAATAGGGAAGATGGCTGGAAGTTCCTCAAACTCGTCGTAGTTTACTGCCAACTTTTCCTTGAAAGTTTTAAGATTTTCCTGACTTTCAGGCATATCCATCTTGTTGGCTACGATGATCTGCGGACGCTCCATCAGACGAAGGTTATAAGATTCTAATTCCTTATTGATAGCAAGGTAGTCCTCATAAGGATCACGTCCTTCACTAGCTGACATATCGATGACATGGAGGATAACTCGTGTACGTTCAATATGACGAAGAAACTGGGTTCCAAGACCAACACCTTGACTAGCCCCTTCAATCAAACCTGGAAGATCTGCTACTGCAAAAGATTCACCTGACTGCGTACGAACCATTCCCAAATTAGGGACAATCGTCGTAAAGTGGTAAGCACCGATCTTAGGTTTAGCTGAAGTGATGACACTAAGCAAAGTTGACTTTCCGACAGATGGGAAACCGACTAGACCAACATCCGCTAGAATCTTCAATTCCAGTTGTAACTCACGTTCTTGACCTGGCTCTCCATTCTCAGAGATTTCAGGCGCAGGATTTTTTGGTGTTGCAAAACGGATATTCCCACGACCACCTCGACCGCCGTGAGCCACGATAAATTCTTGACCATGTGCAATCAAGTCTGTAATGACTTTACCTGTTTCTGCATCACGTACAGTAGTTCCCTGTGGCACACGAACACGAAGGTCTTCTGCACCACGTCCGTGCATTCCTTTGGTCATTCCTTTTTCACCGGAATCAGCCTTGAAATGACGGTTATAGCGGAAATCCATCAAGGTACGTAATCCTTCGTCTACCACGAAAACAACGTTACCTCCATGTCCACCATCACCACCCCACGGACCGCCATTAGGGACATATTTTTCACGACGAAAGGCAACCATGCCATCGCCACCATTACCAGCCTTGACCTTGATCTTGGCTGTATCTAAAAACATACTCATATTTTCTTCTCACTTTAAAAAGGCTGGGGAGAACCCAGTCATTAGTTATTGTTTCTATCCTCGTAGCTTGCTTAGAATCTGCTAAAAGCTCCAAGCGCAGTTGCAAAGATACCAGCAAGGGTTACAAACAACATGATGAGCACGACAACAAGTGTCACTTTCTCAAACAATGTTTTTTTACGTTTTCCATTATCTCCAAAAGCCATAACTTCTCCTTTTCACTTTATAATTCTAAATTAATAGTCTGTCGAAACCGGTGCAACCACCCATAAAATGATGTAAGCAAGGATTCCTGCTCCATAACAAAATGCAAGAACACCCCAAACAACACGAACAATTGTTGGGTCAATATCAAAATAGTGGGCAACACCTGCGCAAACTCCAGCAATTTTCTGGTCTTTTCCACTTCGCATTAATTTTTTCATAGTATTTTCCTCTTATTCTATTATTTGAATTCATCTTTCCAATAATCTCTGATGCTGGATAATTGCTTCCGAGAAGCCCGCAAAATACGCTTAGACTCTTTTACTGGGCTTGTAACAGCCTGTTGGGGTAGATATAAAATCGTTTTCAAAAAGCGCTGACTAACAGGTTTCCCATCATGTAATTCATGTTCAAAGTTATTGGAGATAATGGCATCAAGGTAAAACTCATGTACTCGTTTTCCAAAGTTTTCAGCCGAAATTTCGTACAACTTATCCGCCAACTTTTGTTCAGACATATCCGGAGTAGCGATTAAGGCTTCAAGGATGGCCCCTGCTAACTCCTGTTCTCCATAGTAGAGGGTTCCAAACATTTTGTCACTGATCAGGTTATCAAGATAAGGATTGCCATGAGCAATGACGGGTGTTCCACTGGCTAAACTCTCTAGATAAGTTAATCCTTGGGTTTCACTAGTAGAGGCAGAGATGAAGAAATCTGCAGCCTTATAGTATAAAGCTGTCTCACTTGGAGCAATCATCCCTGTAAAAATCACATGTTTTTGCAGGTTTAATTTCACTGCTTGCTCTTTCAGACTGTCCAGATAAGGACCATCTCCAGCAACGACCAGCTTTACTTTATCTTCTTCTTTCAATACTTCAGCAAAAGCATCTAGAACTGCTTGGATATTCTTCTCGTAAGAAATACGCGAAAGGCTCAGTAGCATTTTCTCGTCTTCCTGAATACCTAACTTCGAACGAAGTTCTTGCAAGTTTTCCTCTTTAATCTCAGGTCGTTCAAACTTAGCTAGCTCAATTCCGGTTGGAATGACACGTTTTTCAACCTTCACTTTGTATTTAGATAAAAGGTCCCGGACAATCTCGCTAGGACAGATTACTCCATCTACATCACGAAGGAAACCACGTACCAGATATTTTACCATACTAGGTCGAATTAACATCCCCTTAGCAATATAATGCACATAGTCTTCGTACTGGGTATGGTAAGTATGGATAACAGGAATTCTCAATTCTCGTGCAATCCAAATTCCTAATAATCCAAGTGAAAATTCTGTCTGGGTGTGAATGATATCGAGTTGATACTGCTTGGCGATTTCAAGTGCCTTTGTAAAACCTCGATAGGCAAATCGTCGATCCTTAAATGCAAAGAAAGGGACACTCGGAATTCGAATGATTTGCCAATCCTCGTAGCGGTTCACATCTTTATCTGTTGTTGTAAAGATAAAAACTGCATGGCCTTGCTTCTCAAGCTCTGTCTTCAAGGTTCGAATACTGGTCGCAACCCCGGAAACCTGAGGAAAATAGGTGTCTGTAAATAAACCAATTCGCATAGATTACCTCACTTTTTACCTAGAGCAGCCTGTTCCCGATAAAATTTTAACCAAATTCCCAGTAAACGCTCTTCTGAATACTGCTTGGATATCCTTTTAGCTTTTTCTTTCAATTCTTTCAACGCTTCAGGATTTTCTTTATATTCTAGGATTGCTTCTCTCATCTCAGAGACATCACTTGTAGCACGATAATCTCCCTCAAGAATGACCTTATACAGATCCAAATCCCTTAACATAATAGGAGCCTCGCAACTAGCTGCCTCTAAGATGGTCATAGGGAATAGTTCATTATAGCTAGGTAGTAAGAACAAATCAGCTAAAGCATACAGTTCCCGCATCCTCTCCGGTGACACAATACCTGGGAAAATTAGATTTTTAGGTGGATTGTCCATAATCTTCTTATAGCGTTCATAACCATCTGTTATTCCACCAAATGAAAAACCACCAGCCCAGATAAAGGTAATTTCTGGCAATTCTTCAGCAAGACGGATAAAGTCATCTATCCCTTTTCGTTTCTGAACCTGACCCGCACCAACCACGACAAACTGATCTTTGGCGAGATCCATTTCTTCACGAAGTTGTGCAACTTGTTCAGCTGGTAATGGATGCCATTTTTCTTTGTTTACAAAATTGGGAATATAAGTTATTTTTTCTCGTGGAATACCCGCAGCAACTAGATCCTCTATAAACATGGGATTAACCACAACCAGGTGTTCCATTCGGTTGTAAAAGGAAAAAACATAGCGTTTGACAATTCCTTTTAAGAAAAATGGAATCTTCAAACTCCCCTCAAGCGTATCAGGCAAAAAATGCACATAGCCAATTTTTCTCCCAGAGCGTTTCTTTTGGAAAGTAGATAAATAATAGGGGAAATCAATGGTATGAAAGTGGGTTACATCTGCCTCTACAGGAAGATTCTCCGTAACAATCAACTGATTTTTGGCATCACGATGAAGGAGACTCACCAATTCACGGTAGGCTCCTGACACTCCTTGACCAGCCACCTTTTCACTTGAACTTAGCATATTAATACGCAATTTTTTGTTTTCCATACTACTCATTATACCATTTTATTTCAAGAAAATCAGTAAAAGAAAGAAGAGACCAGAGGAAAATGGAGGAGCCCCTCTCTTTTCCAATCGTCTCTCGCAATTTTCCAATCGATTACTTAATTCCTAGGGCGATACGCGCATAGCGACTCATTTTTTCAACCGTCCATGCTGGATACCAGACCAATTTGACTTCGATATTGGTTACCTCAGGAACCTCTGTCATCGCATCGTGTATCTGGTCTGTTAAGAGGTCAGCCAGCGGGCACCCCATAGTTGTCAAGGTCATATCAATTTCCGTGTGACCTGTTTCACCATCAAAACGAATCTCATAAATCAAACCTAAGTTGACAATATCAATCCCCAACTCAGGGTCGATGACTTCTTCCAAGGCATTTAAAATGCGTGTTTTGATCGTTTCAATTTGCTCTTCTGTATAAGCCATGTTATTCCTCACTCTTAGTCTTCAATAAAATCACGAAGCGGTTTGCTGCGACTTGGTTGACGCAATTTTCTCAAAGCCTTAGCCTCAATCTGACGGATACGCTCACGAGTCACGTTAAAGACTTTACCAACATCTTCAAGAGTACGCATTTTTCCATCATCTAGCCCGAAGCGCAAGCGCAAGACGTTTTCTTCACGGTCTGTTAGAGTATCCAAGACTTCATCCAACTGCTCACGCAAAACGATTCGAGTTGTGTAGTCTACTGGATTTTCAATCACTTCGTCTTCGATAAAGTCCCCAAGATGGCTATCGTCCTCTTCACCAATCGGTGTTTCAAGCGATACTGGTTCTTGGGCGATTTTCAAGATTTCGCGAACCTTGTCAGGTGTCATATCCATACGCTCAGCGATTTGTTCAGGAGTCGGATCTTGCCCCAATTCTTGAAGGAGATTCCGCTGTTCACGGACAAGCTTGTTAATGGTTTCTACCATGTGAACAGGGATACGAATGGTGCGGGCTTGGTCAGCGATGGCACGAGTGATTGCCTGACGAATCCACCAAGTTGCATACGTAGAAAACTTAAATCCTTTTGAATAGTCAAACTTGTCAACAGCCTTCATCAAGCCCATGTTTCCTTCTTGGATCAAGTCAAGAAACTGCATGCCACGCCCTACGTAGCGCTTAGCGATAGAAACCACCAAACGAAGGTTGGCTTCTGCAAGACGTTGTTTGGCTTCGATATCACCAGCTTCAACTGCTAGGGCCAATTCTTTTTCCTCTTCGTTGGTCAAGAGAGGAACAACCCCGATTTCCTTCAAATACATACGGACTGGGTCATTAACCTTGGCAGAAGTTGAGCCAATCAAGTCCTCATCACTGAGTTCTGGTTCTTCTTCTGCACTAAGCACACGCGCACTTGGATTTCCTTCATTATCTGTGATAGAAATTCCAGCATCCTGAATCCGTTGCAAAAGGTCTTCAATGCCGTCTGCATCGAGGGTGAAAGGAATAACCAGACTTGAATTGATTTCGTCATCTGTTGCTGTTCCTGTTTTTTTGTGGTTACGGATAAAGTCTGCTACTTGCACATCAAATGTGGTTACTTCTTTTTGTTTTGTTGCCATTATTACTCCATTCTTCTCTTTTGGGAAATCAATCGTTGCAATTCTTCCAAGGCTGTGTCTGTATCTCCTACATGACTAGCTTCCTGCACTTTCTTTTTAATTCTTAAGTTATCCTTGCTGAGGAGGGCACGGTTTCGAGTCGCTTCGACTTCCGCTAGCTCTTGAGGCGACATCTCAACTGGCAAATCCAAGCTAAGCACGTGGTACCAAGCATTTTCAACCTCAGGCGTCTGATGAGAAAGCTCCTCTGAGCCGATTTCTCCCTGCTCACTTAATAATTCGTAAAGAATCTGAAATTCTGGGGTATCAAAGAAAAAATCTTCTCTTAATCGGTAGTCATTTAGAACAACTGGATTCTCAGCCATCCTATAGAGGAGATGAGCCTCTGCTCTCATGACTGCTGTCAGTTGCCGCGTTACAGGTAAACTAATCGCTGCTGGAGGTTGCTCCTCTTTGACTCTTTCCTGCCTCTGAACAATGCGACTTTCATTTACAATCTGCTCCACCTGCTGGTAATCAAAGGAAGGTAGATTATCCGCCAAAATGTGGATATAAGAATTCTGGGCAGTGATAGACTTTTCTTTGGCGATTAGGGGTGCAATCTTTTCAATGAATTCAATTTGCGCCTGTAAGTTATCACTATTTTCAGGCTTGAGCTGGTGAATATAGAACTCAATAGGACTAATCCGAGTCTTGGTTAAAAGGTAAGCCAGATCTTCAGCAGAATTCTTTTGCAAATATTCATCTGGGTCCATGGCATCAGGTACTCGAACAACCTCCACTGAGAAGTCTTTTAATTCCTCTAGAGCCTTGGCTGTTGCTGCCTGCCCTGCCTTGTCACCATCATAGCTGAGAACAATTTTTTTGGTAAAGCGTTTGAGGTGATCAACATGCTCCTTGCTTAAGGCTGTTCCCATGGAAGCTACAGCATTTTCTATACCAGCACGGTAGGCTGCAATCACATCCATGAAGCCTTCCATCAGATAGAGCTCTGTAATCTTACCTGTTCCCTTTTTTGCCTTGTCCAAATGATACAATTCGTAACTCTTGTTAAAAATTGCAGTCGAGCGACTATTTTTATATTTGGCAGTCTGACTGTCAGTTTCGTCCCAGATACGACCTGAAAAAGCAATAACCTGCCCCTTATCATTGGTCAAAGGAAAGATGATACGTCCAAAAAAAGTATCATAAAACTGATTGCCATCTGACAAGTAAAACAAGCCCGAATCCAATAAATCCTTTTCCTCAAACTTGTCAGATAAACGTTGGTAGAGATAGGTTCTCTCTGCTGGAGCCAGTCCAATTTGAAAGTGCTTCAGAACATCATCCGTCAATCCACGTTTGTAGAGATAAGCCCTTGCTTCTTCTCCCATCTTGGTCGTCATGAGAATTGCATGGTAAAAACGGGCAGCTTCTTCATGCATATCATATAAAGCTTGATGAGGCGAAACCTGTTGAGGACGAGACTGGACAGGCATGGCTAGTTGAATACCGACTCGCTCACCTAAGAGCTGAACAGCTTCCATAAAGGACACACCTTGGTATTCTTCGATGAACTTAAAGACGTCTCCTGAGCGCCCACATCCAAAACAGTGGTAAAACTGCTTATCTTCGACCACGTTAAAGGAAGGGGTCTTTTCACCATGAAAAGGACAGAGCCCTAAAAAGTTCCGTCCAGCCTTTTGTAAAGAAATCACTTCTCCTATGATTTCGACAATATTGGTATTGTTTTTGATCTCTTCGATGAGTCTCTTGTCAACCATAGACAATACCTCCATTTTATCACAGTTTACTCTAACTAGTATAGCTTATTTCTTAAAAAAAGTAAACCATTTCATACACTTTACATGAGACTATTTCATAAGTTTCCAGCTGTCATGAAAAAGTGAATCTTTTGAGCAAACCATTCTAATATTTGAAAGAAAAATAGAAAAAATTAAAGACTATTTCACTTGATTTTCGAGATTATTTTTTAATATCCTGCTAATATACTGACCATCTTTTCTACTGATGCAAGCCGTTGCATAAGTCAATGGTGCTTTGTATACCACTCCTCTATAGGATGGATCGGTCAATACAGGCATTGAATAATAGGCGTTCTTTTTATTTTTAAGGTCAATAAACCATTTACCACCTAGATGCTTGCGAAAGGTTTCGCCAATATAAACTGTCAGGTAGTCCAACATCTTGCGGTCTGCTATCAAAGCATGGTGGTCTTCATAGTGCGCTAAGATCCAAGCCTCTAAATCATCCAAGGATTGCATACTATAGTCTAAATTTAGCCCTTCTTTCTCCGCAAACTCCCTTGTAAAATAGTCCATCTTAAATCCAATCTGAAAAATCCATTCTTGAAAATCTTCTTGTGTGTATGGCATGTTTTATCTCCTTACTCTTATCAAAGTTTAAGATACTTAGATTGATTCTATTATAAAGTAAAATTGACGAAAAGAGAAATATAAATAATATTTTAAAACAACAAAAAAACTTAGAAGTAAAAATTCCACCTCTAAGTTTTTTATATCAATTATTTAAAATCAATTACTCAAACAACTGATAGTAATCCGAAATCTTCATTTTTGCTTTTTCTTCTTTGTTCAAATCTTGGATGATACGACCTTCCTTCATGACAATCAGACGATTGCCATACTTGAGGGCGTCTTCCATATGGTGAGTAATCATCAAGGCTGTCAGATGGTCTTTGCTGACAAATTCATCTGTTAACTCCATCAAGGCCACACTGGTCTTTGGGTCAAGGGCTGCTGTGTGTTCATCCAACAAGAGTAACTCTGGTCGTTTCAAGGTTGCCATCAAGAGACTCAGTGCCTGACGCTGACCGCCTGAAAGAAACTCAATCGGAGTGTCGAGATGTTTTTCAAGGCCATTTCCCACTTTTTCAATGGTTGCCTGAAACTCCTCGCGGTGACTTGATAGCCTTCTAGAAAGGAGGCCTCTCTTCTCACCACGAAACTTGGCAATCAAGAGATTTTCCGCCACCGTCATACGAGGAGCCGTACCCATTTTAGGATCCTGAAAGACACGAGACAAGTACTTAGCCCGCTTCTCAGGTGAAAAATGCGTCACATCCTCCCCCATGATACGGATACTTCCACTTGTTAAAGGTAGGGTACCTGCAATAGTGTTAAAAAGCGTTGACTTCCCTGCTCCATTTCCACCTAGGATGGTAATGAAATCATGTTCAAAAATTTCAAGAGAAACATCATTTAGAATGATTTTTTCCTCGTCAAAGCCATTCGTGATGACTTTGGTAGCATTTTTTAATTCTACAATTGCTGTCATTTGCTAAACTTGACTCCTTTCAGGTATTTGCTTTTGAAAGTTGGAATCATAAGACAAACTGCCAAAATCAAAGCGCTGTACAAACGCAGATAACTTGTATTAAATCCAAGAGCAATCACTCCCCATACGAGGAACTGATAAGCGATAGAACCTACAACGATGGTCATGAGTCGCTCCGCTAGGGTCAAACTCTTGAACAAAACCTCACCAATTATCAAGCTAGCAAGCCCTACGACAATCACACCGATTCCTCGAGAAACATCTGCATATCCTTCTTGTTGAGCAATTAAGGCTCCTGCAAGCGCGATAATCCCATTTGAGAGAACCAAGCCCATGAGTTCCATTCGTCCCGTATTGATACCAAAGCTACGAGCCATATCAGGATTGTCACCTGTAGCGATGTAGGCTTGACCTAGTTTGGTATCAAGGAAAAAGAGCATGAGACCAATAACAAGAGCTACAAAGATTAATCCAGTCAGAAGTTGGTTAAGGTCTGAATCCAAAGGCAAGACATCCTGAATTTGCTTGGTTCCAAGAAGCCCCAGATTGGCACGTCCCATAATCATGAGCATGATGGAATGGCAGGAAGTCATGACCAGAATCCCTGATAAGAGGGTTGGGATTTTTCCTTTGGTATATAAGAGACCTGTCACCATTCCAGCTAGACAGCCCGCCCCTACTGCAGCCAAGGTCGCTAAAAATGGATTCACCCCTTGTGTTATCAAGGTTACAGCTACTGCTCCCCCAAGAGGAAAAGAACCTTCAGTAGTCATATCAGGGAAATTCAAAATTCGAAAAGTCATAAAGATTCCCAAACCTAAAATCGCCCAGACCATCCCCTGAGAAATAATGGATAATATCATAATCTTTCACTCATCTCTTTCTTTAGTAAAAATGGGAGGAGATGTGTCCAGCTCCTCCTTTATCTTTATTCAATCACTTGTCCTGCTTCTTTTAGAACAGACTCAGGAATAGTGATTCCAAGTTCTTGCGCTAGTTTTTTGTTGATAACTGACTTACCAGTTGAAAAGACATTAACTGGCGTATCAGCTGGTTTTTCACCTTTCAAAACTTTGGCAATCATTTTACCAGTAGCCACTCCAAGATCGTGTTGGTCAACTACTACAGATGCTAATCCACCTGCTTCTACCATGGCAGTAGCACTTGGATAGATTGGCTTTTTAGCTGTTTGGTTGCTTGAAACAACTGTTGAGAATGCTGAAGCGATGGTGTTGTCAATTGGAACCCAAATCGCATCGACCTTGCTTGTCATAACATTGACTGTTGAAGCAATTTCGTTAGTCGAAGGAACGGCAAAGGTTTCGACTGTCAAACCTGCTTTTTCAGCATAAGCCTTGAATTCTTCTACCTGTGTTTTTGAGTTATCTTCGCTACTTGAGTAAAGAGCGCCGATTGTTTTGACATTTGGTGTCAAAGTTTTAATCAATTCCACTTGCTGTTCAGCTGGGTTATGATCTGACACCCCTGTGATGTTGCCACCTGGTTTTTTCAAATCTTTAACCAAGTTAGCACCGATTGGGTCTGTAATAGCAGCCATGATAACAGGTAGGTCTTTTGTAGCACTAGCAAGTCCTTGAGCAGCTGGTGTCGCAATCCCAACAACAACGTCGTTTCCATTTGCTACCAATTGTTTACTCATGGTTGCAACCTTGCTCTGATCACCTTCAGAGTTCATAAAGTCGATTTTTACTTGATCGTCCTTATAGCCTTCTTTAACTAATCCATCTTGAATCCCTTGGTAAATCAAGTCCAAGGATGGGTGACTAACAAATTGAAGGACACCAACCTTAGCGACCTTTTGCTCTTCCTTAGTTGCTGGCTTGTTCATTGATGAATAAATCAAGCTAGCCACCACCAATATAGCTAATCCAGCGATAATTCCAATCAAACGTTTATTTTTCATATTCTTTCTCCTTTTAAATCACTTGTATAATACTCTTTTCACTCAAAACAAGCGACGCCATCGTTTAAATTTCATAATCTTTCCTCCCATAGAAAAAATCCTCACACAAAAAACTTGTGTGAGGACGTCGATGCGCGGTACCACCTCAATTATAGGGAGTATCCCTATCGCTCTTTCTCGCAATAACGAGTTGCACTGTAAGGTGTGCTCACCGAATTTTTATGATTTCAAATTCTTAATAACATTCAGCCCAATTTCATCACTTTCATCTATCTGTTTTCACCAACCACAGACTCTCTAAAAAATGAGCATGATTACTTTCTGAATGTTTAAATTATATCATTTTTCAACTACTTGTCAAGGCTATTTTTAGAATTTTTTAAACAATTCAAAAACTTCCCCTTGAAAAAAGAGGAAGTTTGTAGAATATCAGCCTGAATTACGCAAACCGGTTGCA
Source organism: Streptococcus sp. CM6 (assembly GCF_000526095.1). Taxonomy (NCBI): domain Bacteria; kingdom Bacillati; phylum Bacillota; class Bacilli; order Lactobacillales; family Streptococcaceae; genus Streptococcus; species Streptococcus sp. CM6. Next base: position 131,043 of record NZ_JATS01000006.1, read on the forward strand.
ATACCGTTAATAGTTGTATGGATCAGTTTTTCTTCGTCAGCTGACAATTCGCTACGACGTTGACGTTTGATCAATTCCAACTGGATGTAGTTAAGGATATTAAAGTAAGGCATACGATAGTTTAGGCTGTCTTTTAGGTAAGAGTTTTCTGCCAAAAGTTCGTCATAGCCTTCAATAGCTAAAATAACATCCTTAGTCAACTGCCATTCATCTAAAATAGTGTAGTAGATAGCCTGCACTTCTTCATCTTCACAGAGCTTGGCATATTCAAAAGCAATGTTCATGTTAGACTTAGATAAGACCATGTCTACATTGGAAAGAAGAGATTGGAAGAAAGGCCAGTTTTGGTACATATCACGAAGGAACTCGATATTCTTCGGATCTTGATCTATAAATTCTTTAAAGCTTGAACCCACTCCGTACCATCCAGGGAACATGACACGGCTTTGTGACCATGAGAAGACCCAAGGAATAGCACGCAAACCACCGATTTCAGTGATGGTCTTACGAGCTGCTGGACGCGAACCGATATTGAAGCTGGAAATAGCCTTGATTGGACTTGATTCAAAGAAATAGTCATAGAAATGTTCATTTCCAAAGACCAAATCACGGTAGATATCGTAGCTACGGTCCACCACTTGATCCATAACAGCTTCATAACGATTTGACGTGTTGGTATCGCTCTTCTTCTTGGTAATCATACGGTTAATGGCTGCAGAAACCAACATTTCAAGATTATAGTAGGCAGCGTCTTTGTTTCCGTATTTGTTTCCAATGACTTCTCCTTGCTCAGTCAGACGGATACGGTCCTTGATAGACTTGAGCGGTTGAGATGTGATGGCTTCATAAGTTGGACCACCACCACGACCTACAGTACCACCACGTCCATGGAAGAAGGTAACCTTAACGCCAAATTCATCCCCGATAGCAGTCAGTTGTTGTTGTGCTTTATAGAGAGTCCAACATGATGATAAATAACCACCGTCTTTATTACTATCGGAGTAGCCAAGCATGATTTCTTGGTAGTTGTCTTTTGAAGCAATCCATTTTTTAGCCAATGGAAGAGAGAAATATCTTCTCATGGTTTCTTCCGAGTGATCCAAATCTTCAATCGTTTCAAAGAGGGGAACAATCTGAACGCGCGCTTTTTGAGCATCAACCAAGCCGACTTCCTTGAGCATGATGGCTAATTCTAGCATATCAGATACACTTGTCGCGTGAGAGATGATGGTTTGGCGAATGACATTTTCCCCCAGTTTATCCTTCAACTTGCGAGCAGTTTTGAAGATAGACAATTCTTTCTCAAGCAGTTCTGACTTTTCAGCATGAGTAGCTGAGAGGATACGAGGATCTTCTTCCAACTCTTTTAAGAGGAGGGCGCATTTTTCATCTTCAGAGAGATCGCTATAATGGTCGTTGATGCCAGCAGATGCTAACAATTCAGCCACACAGGCTTCATGAACACTAGAGTCTTGGCGCATATCGATAGAAGCAAGGTAGAAGCCAAAGATTTCAACGGCTTGCATCAGTTCAACAAATTCTCCTGAAATCAGGTATTCTCCTTTGTTCTCAAGGAGAGAATCTCGAATGGCCAACAAGTCTTGATAGAATTCATCTGCAGTAGCATATCTAGGCTGAAGATCCTTATCTTCAATGAGATAAGCTTTAGTTGCCTGCATCTTAGCTTGGATATCAAAAAGAGCACGACGATAGAGTTCTTTTTCACGATAAATGGAGTTATCTTGTGACTTAAGCGCCATCTCACGAACTTTATCACTGACATTCACAATACTGGTTGACAGTGAAAATTCACGATAAAGATTATAAATCTTTTCATCGTAGTAGTTCATGATGACTTCGCACTGGGTCAAAGCTGATTTATTGAGGGTTTCCGCTGTTACGAAAGGATTTCCATCACGGTCTCCTCCAATCCACATCCCCATAGTAATTGGTTTTGGATGTTGGAGCTCAATTCCTTGTTCTTTAGCTAGTTTCTTATATTCAGCCGTCAAACGCGGAACAGCATTCAGGAATGAACTTTGATAGTACTCCATCACGTTGGTGATTTCGTTAGTTACTTTCAACTTCTTCTCACGAATCATGTCTGTTTGCATGATAATTTCAATGTAACGACGGAGATCCATGTTCCATTTTTCTTTATTAATCAAGCCTAGTTTGACATCACGGTACTTACGCAAGAGCGTATGGATATGGTTGGTCAAGTCCAGCATACTCTTGCGTTGTACTTGCGTTGGATGGGCAGTCAAGACGGGAACGACATTTAACTTTTCTAAAATTTCAGCTGCATTTTCTTTTTCAGCTACCATCTTTATGGTTGTAGACAATTTCCCTAGATAGTCTTGGTCCACATTGTTCTGGTGGTTAATTTTATAGGCTAAGTCCACATCCTCAGATATATTAATCAAGAGTGGAAGGATAGAGAAATAACGAGAAATGTAAATCATTTCTTCATTGGAAAGGCTAGTCACCAGTTCATTGAGCCCTTGATAGTTTTCATTTGTTGATAATTCCTTCAACTGCATGATTTTTTCAAAGGTCTCTGGCGCTAGCATATTTTTTGTGATATCTTCTAGCAGCTCAGTCAAAATCAAGACTTCTTCTTGGATGACGGCTTTATTACTATAGTTTTCTAATTTCTGAAGAGACATATATTTTTCCTTTCCATTCAATCCTTACAGATTTTCATCGGTTTGATTCTCGTATTCTCTGATAAGTTTGGCACGTTTTTCACTTGCATCAATATTCAGTACAAGCGCGATGGCCACGGATAATACCAATAGACTGTTCCCACCTTGTGAAAGGAAGGGGAAGGTTACCCCTGTAGAAGGAATCAACCCTGAAATCCCACCAATATTGACAAAGACCTGAACAAGGATCATCCCTCCGACACCAATAGCAACCATGGAGTTAAAGGGATCCTTAGCTCGAATACCAACCAAGATGATTCGCAAAATTAAGAAGAAGAGTAAAGCCAAAATCATACTCGCTCCTACGAATCCAAACTCTTCGATGACAATCGAAAACACGAAATCCGTATGGGCTTCCGGCAGATAACCACGCTTCTCGATCGAATTTCCCAATCCCAGTCCGAACCAGCCTCCATTAACCATGGCATAGTAAGAATTTGCAAGCTGGTGTCCTGCACCCGCCAAGTCATTAAAGGGATTAAAGAAGGCACTGAAACGTTTAGCAACGTAACCAAATACCGGTATCTGAGAAAATTTTTCAACCCCAACGAGACGAATGACAGACAATACTAAAATTGAACTCCCTGCTAAGAGAGCTAGAATGGTCGAGAACCAACGATAGGCTATTCCACTAACGGTGTACATAATGAGCGCTACCAAGACCAAGATGGTCGCATTTCCCAAGTCGGGGAAAATCCCCAAACTACCAATCAGAACCAGCAGAACAAAACGCCAGTCGTTAAAAGCTCGAGGTAGCCATTGATTTTGGGTCAACACCTGGAAATCATAAACCGCAATCTCATCTTGCTGTTTTGAAAAACGATATGCCAGGTACCAGATGATGATAATCTTAAGGTATTCAGCCGGCTGAATCGTTACAGGTCCTACAGAAATCCATCCATATGCTCCATTGACAGGTGTTCCGACCAGACGCGCTAGGGCTAAAAGAACCATCTCCACAATCATCACGATAAAAATGAGACGTCCATTTCTCAGGAAACCTAATTTTAATTTATAGATTAAGGCAATCAAAACCAAACTAGCTACCCAGAAAATCCCCTGGTTACGTACCAATTGAAAAGCGCTTTTTCCTTCTTCAATTAGGGTTGCACTCGTTGTCGAGTAAACTACAATCAACCCCAAAATTGACAGAAGAAAATAAGGAATCAAAATGGAATAGTTTAGTAGGTGCCTTTTACTAATTTTCATATTTCACCACTCTAATAGGAACAGAGGTGGTTGTCCCTAATTCCGTTTTATTTTCTAGTTTTGATTGTTATTATACCACTTTTTCAGAAAGAAAAAAACTCTTATCCTTTAATCCTTCGAATTTTACTCATTTTCTAGTTTCAAGCAAAAAATACAAACCTCTCTTGAGATTTGTATTTTAAGTTCTTAGTTAGATGAAGAGCTGCTGCTTGAGCTTGAGTCACCACCACCGATGTATTGGGTGAAGATGTTTTGGAAGGCTTGGTCTTTGACTTTGATGTTTGCAGCTTGCAATTCTTTACCAATTACTCCTTGAACAAAAGCTGAATCATTTTGTTTTTGAGTCAAAATGATGGTCTTCAATTTTTCTTTGTAATCCTCTAAGTTAGAAGATTTTTCTGTCTTCTTCGTTACTTTAACGATGTAGAATTGATTGCTGTATGCTTGTGTTCCAGTAGCTGTAATCACATCAGAAATACCATTCACATCCAAGGCAAAGGCTGCTTTTTTGACTTGTTCTGGAAGTTCTGTAGAAGCAGAGTCAAAAGTGATTTCTCCACCATTTTCTTTTGTCTTATCGTCGTTAGAGTTGTCTTTCGCCAACTGAGCAAAATCTGCACCTTCTGCCTTGGCTTTCTCAAGCACTTCTTTTGCCTTGTCTTCATTGTCCATACGGATGATTTGAGCCGTTACATCTGGTGTGTAAGACTCAAAAGCTTTTTGGTAGGCTTCGTCTGTCAACTCACTCTCAGCAGCCTTCTTAACTGCCAATTCAACCAATTTGCTGGTGCGAATTTGAGCTTTACGAGTTTCAGCAGTCATACCTGCCCGTTGAAGTACGCTGTTGTAGCTATCACCGTATTTCTTTTGTTCTTCAGCAACGGCGTCATCCACATCTTTATCCGTTACCTCTGATCCATATTGTTGTTCGAATACTTTTTGGATGGTCATATTTAGCAAGACTTGTTGCGCAGTTGGATTATTCTTTACTTCTTCAAAGAATTGATGTTCTGTAATCACATCACCCTTCATGCTGATCAAATCTTTTCCTTCAGAACTGTTTGAACAAGCTGCAAGTGTTGCTACTGATAAAAGTGTGATGGCTCCTGCCATAAGTTTTTTCTTCATGTTTACTCCTTTTACGGTAAGTGTTACTTTATCTATTTTACTATAATTTCTTAAATTTTTCTGAAAATCATTTTTCATCAGGTAGCTGTACATCTGCTACATTTTTTCGTAGCATGAGAATACCGTCTCCAAGTGGAACTAAAGTTGCTGTTAGACCTGGATTGTCCAAAGTTGCGTCGAAAAGTCTTTGCAAACCACGATAAATGGTTCGTTGACCACGGCGGACTTCCATGATGTCCTTGGCAACATCTCCTCCTTGAAAAATATCATCCAAGACAACCACTCCACCAACTTCAAGTCGTTTGAGGATTTCAGGTAGAAAGACGATGTACTTGGACTTAGCCGAATCCATAAAGACAAAGTCATAAGTTTCTGTCAGGCTAGACAAAACATCGACGGCATCTCCCTCTAAAAGAGTGATTTGCTTACGACTGTCAAACTGGGCAAAGTTTTCCTTGGCAAAGCCTATCATCTCAGGATTACGGTCAATGGTTGTAATCTTGGCATCTGGCGCATGTTCCGCCATCAAGAGGGCTGAAAAGCCAATTGCCGTCCCAATCTCCAAAATGTTCTTGGGCTGTATGGTCTCCATGAGAAACCGGAAGTAGGCAACTGTTTCATGAGGAATGATAGGAATATTTTCCTTACGAGCAAAGGTTTCCAATTCTTTCAAAGAACCAGTCACCTGCTTTTGACGCTGGCGCATGAGTTCAACGATTTCTTCCTTGACGACGGGCCGGCGCATGTTATGGTTGGCATTTTTACTATAAGACTCTACCATCTTAAGCTAGTCCCAATTTTTCAACAAGGGCTTCAAACTCGTTCAAGCGACGTTCAAAGACTGCAAAGGCATCGTTGAGATAGTCTTCCTTCTCCATATCCACTCCCGCTTTTCTCATAACATTGAGCGGATAGTCTGACTTACCTGCCTTGAGGTAGTCGATATAGCGGTCACGGTCTTCTTGACTACCATGAACAATCTTTTCAGCCAAGGCTGAAGCAGCTGCAAAACCTGTTGAATACTGATACACATAGTAGTTATAGTAGAAGTGCGGAATGCGCGCCCACTCGTATTGGATTTGAGTATTGTCTTCCTTGCTGAGTCCATAGTACTCTTGGTTCAAGTCAGCGTAGAGTTTATTAAGGAAATCACTTGTCAAGACTTCTCCATTTTGATCTGCTTGATGGATAGCATGTTCAAACTCAGCGAATTGAGTTTGACGGAAGACTGTTCCACGGAAACCGTCTAGGAAGTTATTGAGAATAGCAAAGCGAGTTGCATCGTCTTCCACTTCTTCCAATAATTTCTCTGTCAAGATATTTTCGTTAGTCGTTGAGGCAATCTCAGCCAAGAAGATAGAATAATCTCCGTAAACATAAGGTTGGGTTTCACGAGTATAGCTTGAGTGCATACTGTGACCTGTTTCATGGACAAGGGTAAAGAGATTATCTAGATTGTCCTGCCAGTTGAGAAGCATAAAGGCATTGGTATCGTAAGAACCACCAGAGTAGGCACCAGAACGCTTGCCTTGGTTTTCATAGACATCAATCCAACGCTCACTGAAGGCACGTTTAACACGGCTCAAGTAGTCGTCACCCAAGACCGCCAAGGCTTCTTCTGCCTTTTTCAAGGCTTCTTGGTAGGTAAAGCTATAATCTACAGAAGAAAGTGGTGTGTAGACATCGTACATCTTGAGGTCGGAAATTCCAAAGATTTTAGAACGAAGGTTAAGGTATCGATGCAAGAGTGGCAAGTGCTTGCGAACTGCTGCTACCAAATTGTCATAGACACTCTCTGGAACAAAGTTTGCTGCGAGGGCTGCATGGCGAGCACTCTTATAGTTGCGAACTTTTGCGCGGTAGTTTTGCACTTTAACATTTGTCTGCAAAGTCTTAGCATAAGTGTGTTGGAATTGCTCGTATGTCGCATAAAGGGCTTCATAGGCACCACGACGCACTTCACGGTTTTTAGACTCCATCAAACGGATGTAGGTACCGTGTGAGAGTTGTACTTCATTGCCTTCGTCATCAAGAACGTATGGGAAGCTAATATCCGCATTATCCAAAATAGCAAAGGTTTCACTAGCAGCGCCAAAGATTTCCCCTGCTCCAGCAAGCAATTCTTCCTCACGTTGTGAAAGAACATGATCTTTCTTTTGCAAGAGCTTGTCAAAAAAGTGTTTGTAAACCTGGAGTTTTGGTTGAGCTTCTAGGAAGTCCGCATACTGCTCTTCACTAATCTCCATAAACTCAGGTTCATAGAATGAAAAGGCTTGTTCTAACTGACTGTATAGGGTCATTGCCTTAGCATAATACTCTTGATACTTGGCTTCACGCGTGTCCTGGTCATTTTTCATATGTGCATAGACATAAAGCTTTTCAACTTGGCGTTCCAAGTCAAGTGAAAATTCTGTAATCTCAAGCAAACTGTCTGCACTATCCAAGAGATGTCCCTCATACTGGGCTGCTGTTTGTACTTTTTCAGTTAAATCTTTCAAGGCTTCTTCCCAAGCCTGGTCTGTTGGGTAGATTGTCGAAAGATCCCATGTATCTTTTTCATTAATTTCATGTCGTTGTAATACCATAAGATTCCTCCATCCTTTCTATTTTACCACATTTTTTGAGAAATATAAGTGATAAAAGGCTGGTGGATAGAGCTTTTGGAGATTATTTTTCGGATTTTTTTGATAGTAAGCCTGAAAATTTCTATAATAGCTAGCCAAATCCGTTTCAATCTGCAAAAAATCACCTGACTCTATCGGTCTGACCTGGGGATACCAGTCGTCTAGTTGAAGGTTTAATAGATTGTCTCCTCGATGATAGGCCTCTTCTTGCTTCTTCATCCAGTAAGGGGTTTGGTAGTACAACTGCTGGCGAATGTAGTGACAGATAGTGTTATCTTGCACGACTGCAAAACGAGGCAGTTTTTGTTTTTGATAAGGAAATCGTAGAATTTCCAAGAGATTTCCTTTTCCATAGGGAAATTCTTTGACCTGAAAATGAAGCTTGCCACGTAGGTCCTGATGCAGAAGATATTTGAGTCTTAAAACTTGCTTTTTGAGATCTAGTTCCCAAGCATAGAATCCCATATTTTGACTAAAATAGAGAAATCCCCTTTGAAGTTGTGTAAGTCGCTCTTTTAACCAGAGTTTTTCTCCCAGTAGCCAGATAACCTGATAGCCCTGGCTACGGTAGCCTTGACTTCTATGACCTAAAAGCTTTTGAGACAAGGGGCTACACTGAACCTCCAGAGCTAGTTTCTCATTGACGAGAACATCCGCAACCTGCTGGATCCCGGGCAGACTGTATTCTAAGGCGACCTGATTGTCCTTCTTGGCCCAGTGATAGAGAGCCTCTTTATTGCCCAAGTGTTCTGGACTTTCATTTTCAAAAATAGCCATACAATCTCTTAAAGATTCATGAGCGAAATGCGTTCGAATGCTCTGTCCTTGACGTAATCGTAGTCCGCCTCCACAGGCTGGACAAGTATAAGCTTGCTTAGTCACGTCTTTTTCGAGTGCATTTACCAATTTTCCCTTGGCATCTCTGGCTACAAACATGGTCTACCTCCTTTTCTCATTTATTCGAAAAAGAAGTGAAAAAGGCTGGATTTCCAGCCTTTCATGATACTATTTCTTATCTTTTTTGTCTCTTAGAATATTTTTTTAGCATGGGAATGAGATTGGGAATCTGCTCACTTCTAATGACCAGCACGCCGTATTCCTGGCAGCGATTGGCATAAACAGGATTGATTTTCCCCGTACAGACAATTAACTTGAGGCAACTCTCCCCAGCAAAATGATTGGCGTAGACTTCTAGTTCATTGATGGCTTCGACTGATAAATCTGTCATTTTGCAGGAGATGAAGGTAATCGAGCGTCCCTTTCTCAGAATGACATCAATCTCATTTTGAACATTATCTGCCTCTGGAAAGATGCCATTCCAATCAATCTCACCGCCTATCATGCACTCATCAAACAGCTGAGATTCAAGCGCCAAGAGATAGAGATATACCTCTAAAATATGCCCCTTGTTGCGGCAAAAGACTTGAGCTTCTTGACTTGGAAAGCTGTAGCTTACTCGCTCTTTGTCCTCGCTTTCAATACGAATCATTCCAGCCTCCACTAGTAAGGGAATGAAGGATTCTGGATAGTGATAATACTTGCCGTTGTTTTCCAGTATTTTTTCGGTCTCAGAATGCAGGTCATTGGTCTTAGCTAGAGAGAAAAATTGGGTCACTTGATACCAGTGGGCAGGATTGGCAATGGCCGAGCTGGCTAGCTTTTTGATGGCTGCAATTTGCTGAGCTGAGTGGATAGGGCGTTTGGATTTGAGCATTTTTCCACCACGCAAGGCTATCAACTGTTGGATGCTTAGGGTTGGAATGTCCAAATCTTCTTTTTCCAGCTGACCGGCTACCCACTTGTATTGTTTTCCCCGCTCGACATCCATGGCAACAATGGAGAGGTCCCGATCCAAGCCATATTGATAGAGGGATAAGGCTAGTAGCGAATCCCCACCAAAAACATCGAGAAGGACTTGGTCATAGCCTGCTAGACAATAATCTAACTGGTCTGCTAGTTGTTCTAAGGATAACTGACGAAAGGACACTCGTTGAATATGAGGTACCTCTTCCATGATAAACTGACGGAGAGAGAGCTTCTCTTCATTGCTTATTTTCGTCAAAGATAGAAAGAGAATCTCGTCACAATCACTGATAAAGGCTTGGTAGACATTCTTTTCCAATACATGCCGATCATACAATTCCACCAAAAGACTCGTCATTCGACCACCTCCATCATAAACACTTTTTTGTGCTAAGAGTATCAGCAACACAGTTCTACTACTCAGATTTCCTACTTCTAGTATAGCATAAAATCCTGCTCGCCCCACTCTACCGTCGCAAATAAAAATGAATAGAAACCTTGTAAAGTGGTTTCTATTCGCTTGTAAAGATTTGATTTACTTGATTTTCTTGGCTAGCATAGTCGCAAAGCGTAGTTGAATGCGATTGCCATTTTCATCACGACGGTGCAGATGTCCTGGGTTTTCATTGTACTTGACCAATTCCCAATCCTTGTAGTAGTCCGCCAACTCCCCTTCTTTAAAGGTGAATGGGAAATTGACTGAGCAAGGATAATCCTCTGTATCCATAGCACAGACGATAAGGTTATAGCCACCGACCGTGGTGTGCTCCTGCATATTTTGGATAATAGCTGGAATGCGGTCCGCTTGTAGGAACATCAGAACAACTGTCGATACGATGAAATCATAGTCTTGGCTAATGCTGGCCGAATTGATATCGTATAGTCCTACAGGCATGTCTAGATCCTCTTGTTCCACAATGCTTTGCAAGATTTCAAGGGACAATTCATTCTGATCCACAGCTGTCACATCAAAACCATTCTGTGCGAGAAAGAGAGAGTTACGCCCCTGACCACAACCCAAATCCAAGGCTCTTCCTGGTTTCACTGTCTGCATAGCCTCTAGGACCTCTGAATGGACTGGATTGGTATTGTATTTCTTAGGGAAATAATCCTCAGGTTTACAATAAAATTCCAAATACCATTCTACATCATCAGTGGCAGCTTCCACTCGGTGCCAGGCTTGCGGTTGTGCCATAGGGTTGTCTGCTCCTGCCTCAAAGAGGTGCTCAGCTAGAACCTCACCATCTTCGGTTAATTCAATAAACTTGAGTACCCCTTTCAAGACAGTAATTTTTCCCCAAGTGCCGACCTTGGTATTGTGCTTTTGCTGAACTGCTTCAGGCATGGTCTGTTTATTCCACAAGGGCATCCGTTTATAGGCAATTAGTTTTTCCATTTTACTTCCTCTTCTTAACGCTGGTTGACAGCTTTCATCACACGCGCGATGTCGCGGTTTTGTTCACGTCGCTTGATCGACTCCCGTTTGTCATAGTCATGTTTCCCTTTGGCAAGTCCTAAAAGGAGTTTAGCATAGCCATCTTTGATATATACCTTAAGGGGAACAAGGGTCATCCCTGTCCCTTTGGTCTCTTGTTCCAATTTTTGAATTTGCTTCTTATGGAGCAGGAGTTTACGACGACGTTCAGGTTCCTGGTTCCAGATATTGCCCTCTTCGTAAGGGGCGATATGAACATTGCTCAGCCAGACTTCCCCATTTTTTACTTGGGCAAAGCCGTCCTTGAGATTGATTCGAGCTGCTCGAACGCTCTTAATTTCAGTTCCAGTCAGGACCATCCCTGCCTCTAGCGTATCTACGATTGTATAGTCGTGGTGCGCTTTTTTATTTTGTGCGACGACCTTTCCCTCGCCCTTTGCCATGCTTGGCTCCTTTCTTAGCTACTTCTTTGTAAAAAGGTTTCTTGCCTTTTTTCTTTTTATCTTTTTGTGAATGCTTGTGCTTATCATTTGAGCGCCCTGATTTTCTCTTGTCTTCCTTCTTGTCTGAACGGCGATTTGAACCACGACCTCTGTCTTTGCGCCCAGCTTGTTTCAAGCCTTTTTCGATGACATCAAACTCACTTGGGATATAAGAGAAGTCAATCTCACCTGTCATCTTATCCGCTCTTTCAACCCGAATGCGAATTTGCTGTCCTACACGGAAGGTTGTGCCTGATTTCTCCCCACGGAGTGTCAAGTCACGCTCGTTGAAATGATAAAATTCAGGCAAATTGGTAATGTGAATCAATCCTTCGACTGTATTTGGCAATTCAACAAAGAGACCGAATTTGACGATGCTGGATACAACCGCATCATACTCTTCGCCCACGTATTCTTCCATGTACTCAGCCTTTTTCATGGCTTCGACTTCACGCTCTGCCTCGATGGCACGGCGCTCACGGTTGGAAGACTGGGTCGCAATCTCTGGAATCACTTGTTCAAAATGCTCTGCTATTTCCTTAGAACGCCCATAGTCGCGAATCATCCGATGGACTAGAAGGTCAGGATAACGACGAATGGGGCTGGTGAAGTGAGTGTAATAGTCTGCAGCAAGACCATAATGACCATGATTGTGCTCTGAATAGCGAGCCTGTTGCATAGAACGGAGAAGCATCATGGATAATACATCCGCATAAGGTTCTCCCTCAACAGCACGCATGATGTCTTGAAGGGCCTCCTGGCTAATCTCACTAGCAGTCCCATAAATTCGCAAGCCAAAGCTCGAAGCGTAATCAATAAACTTCTGAACTTTTTCAGCCTTGGGCTCCTCGTGAATCCGATAGATAAAAGGTAGGTCCAGCTTGCTGAAGTGTTCGGCAACTGTTTCGTTGGCTATCAACATGAAGGACTCAATCATCCGCTCAGCAACGCCGCGTTGACGGAGGACAATATCCACAGGCTTGCCTTTTTTATCCACCAAAATCTTAGCTTCGCTGGTATCAAAATTCAGGGCACCACGTTTCTCACGCATGTTTTCTAGCCTTTCGTGAAGCTTGGCCATGAGCTCGATACTAGGAACAATTTTCTTAAACTCTTGTCTCTTCTCCTCATCGCCAGCTAGGATGTCATTGACAGCGCTATAGGTCATACGAAAACTAGTCTTGATAACCGTTTGGGTGATGGTGTAGTTGACTACACGACCATGTTTATCAATTTCCATAATAGCAGACTGGGTCAAGCGATCGACTTGAGGATTGAGAGAGCAGATGCCGTTTGACAAACGCTCTGGAAGCATTGGCACCACTCGGTCTGTCACGTAGACAGAAGTCGCGCGGTTAAGAGCTTCCTTGTCAAGGGCAGAACCCTCGGTCACATAGTAGGAAACATCTGCGATGTGAACTCCAAGCTCGATATTGCCATTTTTCAAAGCCTTGATGTGTACTGCGTCGTCCAAGTCCTTGGCATCCGCACCGTCAATGGTAAAGGCGATTTCATCTCTCAGGTCCAGACGACCTTCCATATCCTTTTGAGACGGAGCTTCTGGCACACTTTCTGCTTCCTTGAGAACAGCTTCTGGAAATTCTGAAACAATATCCATGGATTCCAAGACTTCAAGAACGTCAATTCCGACATCCGTTGAATGCCCAACCACATCTAGTACACTCGCAACAAAGAAATCATGTTTCTTGCTTGGGTATTTATCGATAAAGACCTTGAGAACCTCTGTTCCTTCTAGTTTTAGAGCTGGTTTCTTAACATAAACCGGTTGACTGATTTTCTGATTTTTCGAACGGATGTAGCCAGCATACTTGGGCTTTTCCTGATCCAGAACGATTTGCCCGACAACGGTTGTCAGGCTGTGTTCTAAGATATCAATAATTTTGGCTTCTGCAGCAGTTCCCTTGTTGCGGTCAGCGACTTTCTTGATGACCACCTCTACGGTATCACCATCAATGGCATAGTTGACATCGTTTTTTCCTACAAAAAGGTCGTCCTCTTCGCCTTCTATACTGACAAAGCCAAAGCCGTTTTTATGGGCATGAAAAATCCCTTTGAGGGTGATTTCATGTTTCTTCTTTTGGTCCAGACATAAACTGCCATCATCTTCAAAGCGAATCTGGTGCTTTCTTTCCATCAGAGACAGGGTTTTAATCAACTCACGGAAATCCTTGGATCTATCCTTTCCGAGAGCCTGAGCTAGGTCATTTACCGTCACTCGCCCCTTCTCTTGCAAATAATCTTTAATTTTATCTTTCATGTTTTCTTTCTAGATTTTTATAATTTCTTTTTGAGTGATAACTTTCTAAGTGTCATTTAAAATAAAAATAGGCTAAGACCTAGTCTCGCCCATTTCTTATCTACTTGATAATACCGTCAATGCTAAGGCAATGGCTAGCCAGAAAAAGACTAAAATACCTGTCAAACGTTGCATCACAGCTTCAAAACCACGCGCCTTACTACGTTCAAACAAATCACCTGAGCTGGCATCAAATACATTGCTGGATTGGTTCTTAGTTGGTTGCATGAAAATCGCAATCACAATCACAACAGATAATACTAATAAAATGGTTAACAATAGGTTATACATATCAAACTCCTTAAAATCCCTATTATTTTACCATAAAATCTACTTAGATTCAAGATGTAGGGTTACTTTTCTTTCCTTGGGACAATACTTTAACACCTCAATCTTGTCTGGATGAGTTTTGGAGTTCTTACTGGTTAGATAATTCATGCTGCCACAAGAGGAGCACTTGAGATTGATTTTTACTCGCACTAGATTTCCTTTACTTTTAATAACGATCTAAATTGCACTAAGTTACATAAACAACTGAAAGCCACACAAGCTGCTGTCGCATAAAAGACAGCATGGTAGCCCAAATATCCTGCAACTGCGGATCCCGCCATAGGTCCGATCACTCCACCAAGGTAAAAAAAGACTTGGTTGAAGGCGAAAATCCTTGAAATACCTGATTTTGGAGTCATTTTGCTAAGAAGGGCATTGACTCCTGGTATGAGAGCTCCCGTTCCCAAACCAAAGAGAAAACGATACAAGCCAAGTTGAAGGGGGCTGGTTGCATGGGCACAAAGAAGGTAAATGATGACGGAATAAATCTGCGCTGCAACTAACAATCTATGATTCCCTACCTTATCGCCAAGTTTTCCTAGAATTCCTGCACTCATCATGCTAGAAAATCCCATGCTAGATACGATCAATCCTGATACAAAGAGAAGATTCTCAGTCTGCCCTAAGTCCCGCACATAGAGAGCTAGAATGGGACCAATTGATTGAGCTGAAAATTGAATGACAAAGCTAGTCAAAAATAGATTCACTAAAAGCCTAGGATACTTGAAAGAAGAAAATACTTCTTTCGTTGGGATAGCCTTCTCCTTAGCCACTGGCTGAAAATCTTCCTTGATAAAGAAAATGGTTAGGATTGCAGCTAAAAATAAGAAAGCACCTACCAATAAAAAGACATTACGAATGCCAAAAATTTCAGCAATAAAGCCTCCAACAAAGGGACCCGTCAGTGTTCCTGCAACAACACCTGTAGATAGAGTTCCCAGAGCCGCTCCCGACTTATCTTTAGGTACCTGACTGGCAATCAAGGCCGTTGCATTGGGGACAAAACCAGTAAATACACCATTGAGCAAGCGCAGAAAGAGTAGCCAATAGATATTTGGCACGAAGGCCAAACCTCCCATCGTAATGGTCATGGCAAGACCCGCTCGAATCATCATGGGTTTTCGACCATATTTGTCAGCAAGAATACCCCAGATGGGAGAAACTAGAGCTGCTGAAACAGCCGAAACTGAGATGGCTAATCCAGCATAGAAAGCAACTTGGTCTCCTTCAATTCCCAACTGCTCTACAAAGATAGGCATGAAAGGGACGGCCAAGGAAATACTAGCTCCCGTTAAAAAGCTACCGAACCAGGCGACACGAAGATTCTCTTTCCAACTAATCTCTTGCACAGCTATCGCCTCCTTCAAGTAACTTCACTACTTGAGTCACAAGCTGATCGCGACTGCCATTATTATCTAATATATGGCTCGCCAATTTTTTCTTTTTTTCTAAAGACCACTGGGTTGCCAGACGGGACTCTGCTACTTCCTTAGAAAGATAATCCCGTTTCATGAAACGTTCCACCTGAACATCACGGTTCACATAGACCAGCCATGTTTCATCAAACCAGGCACTGTAGTCCTGTTCAAAAAGCAGGGGAATATCCATGAAAAAAATCGTTTCTGTCTGGGCTAACTGTTCTCTCAGTGCAGCCAATTCCTCACGAATAATCTCTCCTTGAGTTATCCTAGACCATTCACGTTCTTCAGGATTTGAAAAGATGAGACTAGCTAGGAGAGAGCGATTGAGTTCTCCATTTTCAAGGATGATTTCCTGCCCAAAGTGCTGAACTAAGAGCTGATAAAGACGACCACCAGGTTTTTGTAGCTGGTGGACGACTGCGTCAGCATCCACCACTTGAAAGCCTTGTTCTCTTAGGAAATTTGTCACAGTTGACTTACCAGAAGCAATTCCTCCTGTAATTCCAATGATTTTTCCCATCAGCCCCTCCTTTGACACTGAGGACAAAAATGAGTTCCCCGTCCACCGAGCTGGAATTTCTCAATCACTGTCCCACAGCGCGAACATGCTTGTCCAGTCTTATCATAGACCTGATGGAAGTCCTGCATGGTTCCGTCTTCCCCAAAGGCATTGGTATAGGTCCGAATGGTGGAACCGCCCTTTTCGACTGCCTGTCCCAAAACAGCAATGGTCTGGTCATGAATAGCTGTCGCTTCTTCTGCTGTCAAAGTCTGGGAAGGTCTTGCTGGATGAATCTGAGCTCGCCAGAGAACCTCATCCACATAGATATTGCCAAGGCCAGCTACCAAGGTCTGGTCTAGGAGATGGGATTTGATAGGCTTTTTGGACTTAGCTAGGGCAGCTTGAAAGACCTGTAAATCAAAGTCTTCTTCGCTTGGTTCAGGCCCTAGTTTTTTAGATACAAAGTAGGCATCCAAAAGGTCGGGTGCCAATAGTTCCATAGTACCAAACTTGCGTACATCCTCATAAACAAGCGTCCCACCATCCTCAAACTGGAAGAAAACATGGGCATGCTTGCGTTCAGGAACCTGGTCCGGATAGTAAAAATATTTGCCCTCCATGCGCAAATGGGAAATCAAGACCTTGTCTGTCAAGTAAAAAAGCAAGTATTTGCCACGACGTCCCATTGACTCAACAATCTGACCAGGTACTTCCTTTTGAAACTCGTCCAAATCCGTCTTAATCATCTTGGAATAAGCAATCTCTATATTAGAAATCTTCTTTCCCAAGATCAATTTTTCTAAGCCACGACGAACCGTTTCAACCTCAGGTAATTCAGGCATAGTTCCTCCTTCTGTAAAAACAAGAAGCAGGCATGAGCCCACCTCTACTTAGTATTCTTTTTCATTATAGCCAAAGTCAGCCAAATCTAGCTTTTTATCACGCCAGTTTTTCTTGACCTTGACCCAAGTTTCTAGGAAAACCTTATCCCCTAGCATGAGTTCGATATCACGACGGGCCATGGTCCCAATTTTCTTAAGCATGGCGCCACCTTTACCGATGATGATACCTTTTTGACTATCACGCTCCACCATGATGGTTGCACGGATATGAACCTTGTCTGTCTCTTCATCACGCTTCATGGAGTCAACTACCACTGCAACTGAGTGAGGAATCTCTTCTCGAGTTAGGTGCAAGACTTTCTCACGAATCATTTCTGAAACCAAGAAACGCTCAGGATGGTCTGTGATTTGATCAGATGGGAAATACTGGAAACCTTCCTCTAGATTTTCACTCAAAATATCGATTAGTCGAGAAACGTTATTTCCCTGAAGGGCTGAGATAGGAACAATTTCCTTAAAGTCCATCTGGTTACGGAAGTCATCAATCTGAGCCAAAAGCTGGTCTGGATGGACCTTGTCAATCTTATTCACCACCAGAATCACAGGAACCTTGGCGGCTTTCAGACGCTCGATAATCATGTCGTCGCCCTTACCACGTGGCTCATCAGCTGGTACCATAAACAGAACAGTGTCTACTTCACGAAGGGTGCTGTAGGCAGATTCCACCATGAAATCCCCAAGAGCTGTTTTGGGCTTGTGAATTCCTGGTGTGTCGATAAAGACGATTTGCTCCTTATCTGTGGTGTAAATCCCCATGATTTTATTGCGCGTTGTCTGCGCCTTGTCACTCATAATAGCAATCTTTTGCCCCATGACGTGATTCAAAAAGGTCGACTTCCCAACATTAGGACGTCCCAAAATAGCTACAAAGCCTGATTTAAATGTCATATTTTCCTCTTATTGTTTAAAAAAGTATATCCCAAATACGTGGGATAAAGATAAGTGCACCTGTCACTGCAGCAAAAAGAGAGACCACAAGCACGGCACCTGCTGCCATGTCCTTGGCTTTCTTTGCCAACATAGAAAAGTGATAATGACTGGCTAAATCCACCACATTTTCGATAGCGGAGTTCATAATCTCAAAGGCTACTACCAAGAAAATGCTCATTAGGAGAAAGAGCCATTCAATCCGTGACACCTGAAAAACAAAACCTGCAAGGACGACTACTAGTGCCGTCACTGCATGTTTGCGCATATTACGTTCGTCCTTGATAGCGGTAAAAATACCTGTCAAAGCAAATTCTAAACTAGATACCAGGTCACGATTTTTCCATTTTCGTTTATTGTCTTGTGAGTCCATAGGCTGTCAAAATTTCTTCTTGTAAACCGAACATCTCCGCTTCTTCTTCCGGAGTGTAGTGATCATAGCCGTTAATGTGTAAAAAGCCGTGTACTGCCAAGAAGCCCATCTCACGCTCAAAGCTGTGACCGTATTCTTCAGCCTGCTCATGCGCTTTATCGATAGAGATAAAAAGCTCCCCAATGTAGGCATCAAACTCAGACATCATTTCTGCCAATTCTGGATTTTCCAGCAAATCCTCTTCGTCAAAGGCAATGTCCAACTCTGGCTTATACTCAAGGCTGATGACATCCGTCGGACGATCGGTATCACGGTACTCGAGATTGAGTTCGTGGCTACGCTCGTTGGTCACAAAAGTGACTGCCATCTCCTTGTCTTCTTTTCCTATTTTTTGGGCTGCAAATTCCAAAATTTCTTGGGTTTGTTGTAAGATTTCTTGTGAAACTTGACCAGTTTCATCTACCATTTCAATATACATGTACTTCTCGATTCTCTTTACTTGGCTTTATTATACCACATTTCCATGATTTTATTCTACCTTTTTGATATAATACTATGGAATACAATCACAAGGAGAGAACAATGTCATTTGACGGATTTTTTTTACACCACATGATTGAGGAATTGCGAAGCGAGTTGGTCAATGGTCGCATCCAGAAAATCAATCAACCTTTTGAACAAGAGTTGGTCTTGCAAATCCGCAGCAATCGCCAAAGCCATCGCCTGCTCCTCTCTGCCCATCCTGTTTTTGGGCGCATCCAGCTAACCCAAACGACTTTTGAAAATCCAGCCCAACCTTCGACTTTTATCATGGTTTTGAGAAAGTATTTGCAGGGTGCCCTGATTGAGTCGATCGAGCAAGTCGAAAATGACCGTATTGTGGAAATCACGGTTTCCAATAAAAATGAGATTGGGGACCATATCCAGACTACCTTGATTATCGAAATCATGGGTAAACACAGCAATATTCTCCTCGTGGATAAAAGTAGCCATAAAATCCTCGAAGTCATCAAACACGTCGGCTTTTCACAAAACAGCTACCGCACCTTGCTACCAGGCTCGACCTATATCGCTCCGCCAAGCACCGAATCTCTCAATCCTTTTACTATCAAGGATGAAAAGCTCTTTGAAATTCTGCAAACACAGGAACTAACAGCAAAAAATCTTCAAAGTCTCTTTCAAGGTCTGGGACGTGATACGGCAAATGAATTGGAAAACATTCTTGTCAGTGATAAACTGTCTACTTTCCGAAACTTCTTCGGGCAAGAAACCAAGCCTTTCCTAACGGAGACTTCTTTCAGCCCAGTTCCTTTTGCGAATCGTGTAGGAGAAACTTTTGCCAGCCTTTCTGACTTGCTGGACACCTACTATAAGGACAAGGCTGAACGGGACCGTGTCAAACAGCAAGCCAGTGAACTGATTCGTCGCGTTGAAAATGAACTTCAAAAAAATCGCCATAAGCTGAAAAAACAAGAAAAAGAGTTACTGGCGACAGACAATGCGGAGGAATTTCGCCAAAAAGGAGAGTTGTTGACAACCTTCCTCCACCAAGTTCCGAATGACCAAGACCAGGTTATCCTAGACAACTACTACACTAATCAACCTATCATCATTGCTCTTGATAAGGCACTAACTCCCAGTCAGAATGCCCAACGCTATTTTAAACGTTACCAGAAACTCAAAGAAGCTGTCAAATACCTTACTGAGCTGATCGAAGAAACCAAGGCAACTATTCTCTATCTGGAAAGTGTGGAGACTGTGCTCAACCAAGCTGGGCTGGGGGAAATCGCTGAAATACGTGAAGAATTGATCCAAACAGGATTTATCCGTAGAAGACAACGGGAGAAAATTCACAAGCGCAAAAAACCGGAACAGTATCTGGCGAGCGATGGGAAAACCATCATCTATGTTGGTCGAAACAATCTACAAAATGAGGAACTAACCTTTAAAATGGCTCGCAAGGAAGAACTCTGGTTCCACGCCAAGGACATTCCAGGAAGCCACGTCGTCATCTCAGGAAATCTTAATCCTTCTGACGAAGTTAAGACAGATGCGGCCGAACTGGCTGCCTACTTCTCCAAAGGGCGCTTGTCAAATCTCGTGCAAGTGGATATGATTGAAGTCAAGAAACTCAACAAACCAACTGGTGGCAAACCTGGCTTTGTAACCTACACAGGGCAAAAAACCCTCCGCGTTACACCAGACCCAGAAAAAATCGCATCTATGAAAAAATCCTGATTTCACTTGAAATCAGGATTTTTTATTAGATTTTAGTCTGCAATCAAGTTTTCCAAGCCGACCTTCATCATATCAGTGAAGGAGTTTTGATTTTCTCAGCCAGTTTTTAATAACTCTCAAAGAGCGAGATAGTGGTCAGTAAATGAGATAGTTTTCACTTTCAAGTAACAAGGTTTTGTTGCTATCTTCTAAAATCCTTTTATTGACTCAATTTCGAAAAGACTTCCCCAATCTTGCCTTCAATGACCAATGTAGCTTGGCTGTCTTGTGGAATACTGGTTTTATTGATAACAACCAGATTTGTTCCAGAAAAATAGTTTACTAGGCTAGCTGCAGGATAAACAACCAAGGAAGTCCCACCAATAATCAGCAAGTCTGCTTGCCGAATTGCTTGTGCAGCTTGACTAAAAACATCCATGTCAAGTGATTCTTCATACAAGGTCACGTCAGGCTTGACCACCTTGCCACAGTCTAGGCAGTGGGGAACAGGTCCCTCGAGGGCCAGAAAACCAGTTAAGTTATAGAAACGTTGGCAACCTAGGCAGTAATTGCGGTCCGCACTCCCATGCAATTTAAAGACCTTTTGGGAGCCAGCCATTTCATGAAGACTATCGATATTTTGTGTCACAACTGCCTTTAGCTTACCTGTCTTTTCCAAAGCAGCCAGATAAGTGTGAGCAGCATTAGGCTTTGCTTCTGGATAAATCAGGTATTTCTTATAAAAGTCAAAAAAATCTTCTGGATAGCGCTCAAACATGGTCCGAGAAACGAGTTGCTCTGCCGTAAAATGACGGCCTAACTGATGACTATAAACACCATCTGAACTACGAAAATCTGGGATATTAGACTCGGTTGACACTCCTGCCCCTCCGAAAAAGACTATTCTGTGGCTTTTATCAATCAAATCTTGTAATAGTTCTATTTTATCCATCACATCTCTCCTTAAGCTGGGTTCTAAAAAAGTTGAAAATCAATAGTTCCAGCAATCTGATTTTCAACTCTTCCTTTATCATTACTGATATATTTGAGATTAAAGCATTTGAATCAATCTTAGAAATAACCTTATCTCAAAGTAATACGATGTTTAGTCTGCAATCAAGGTTTCCAATCCAACCTTCATCATATCGGTGAAGGTGTTTTGGCGTTCTTCAGCTGTTGTGTCTTCTTCTGGATTGACCAAACTATCAGAAATGGTCATGATAGCAAGTGCATCAACGTGGTGTTGGGCAGCAAGATAGTAAAGAGCTGCTGCTTCCATTTCCACAGCCTTGACTCCCCATTTACCAAGCTCGATGTTCTTTTCAAAGTAGTTTGAGTAAAAGACATCTGATGACAAAACGTTCCCAACGTGGGTGGTCATACCAAGTTCTTTGGCGATATGATAGGCCTTATCCAGCAAATCAAAGCTAGCGATTTGTGGGAAATCGTACTGTGGCCAGTCATTACGGATGATGTTTGAGTTAGTCGCAGCAGCTTGCGCCAAGACCAATTCACGGACATGGACATCTTCGTTTAAGGAACCTGCAGTTCCTACACGGATCAATTTTTTCACTCCGTAGTCAACAATCAACTCACGCGCATAGATAGAAATTGATGGCATTCCCATCCCAGTTCCCATGACAGATATACGGTGACCCTTGTAAGTCCCAGTGTAACCAAACATGTTACGCACTTCGTTAAAACAAACAGCATCTTCAAGGAAATTCTCCGCAATAAATTTCGCACGAAGAGGATCCCCAGGAAGAAGAATTTTATCAGCAATTTCACCCTGCTGAGCAGCAATATGGATAGACATAGTTAAGATATAAAGGGCGACAGAGAACAAAGTAAAAATAGGAAACTGACGACGCATCGCAGATGCTAGACAGTTTATCTTTTTTACATAGTTCTCCGCCCGTATTCAGTTCAGCAAATACGGTTTACCCATCCTTTCTTTTATTGTTGTTATGAAAAGTTTTCCGCTCGTGTTCAAATAAAAACACACGCTCTACCTTTCTTTTTTATTTAGTTTGTTAGTGAATCCAAAAATGCGTACAATTTTGCATTCATTTCTTGATAATCGTAAGCACGAATAGCTTCAGGTTTTTCGACCAATGGCAATTGTTTACTTTGCTCTTCCAAAGCAGCTGCTCCGTCAGCCGCAATCAAGAGATCGACTGCTTCTGGATCGAATTCCAAGTGGGCTTGGAAGGCATAGTGCTTGGGAGAAAAACGGACAATCTGACGTGGACAACCTTGACTGGTCGCAAGGACAACGGCATCATCCGTCAATCCCGGCATATCACCATGCCAGTGACCAGAATCAAAGCTGGCGCCAAACAAGCTGACATGCGGATCCGCCAATCCTTCAGGCGTTAAATCCACAGGATACACTCCAATTTCCCGCTCTGGACTGTGTTCATACTCCGCGCCATAAGCAACAGACAGGAGCTGCGCACCCAGACAGACACCAACGATGTAGCAATCCGCCTTCATTGCTTTTTGAATAAGTTTAATCTCAGCTTGCGGATCATAGTAAGGGAAGGTTGCGCGATCCTCATCTGGTGATTGTGGTCCTCCCATGACAATCAAAAAATCGATCTCATCCACTGTCTCAAGTAGAGCTTCTCGCTCGTAGACCTTGGACATCGTCACCTGATGACCACGCTCCTGCGCCCACTTTAGATAAGCACCCGGTACTTCAAAAGTTTCGTGCAAGACAAAATGCACTCTCATCGTTTATTCTCCCATCTATTTTGAATCACATAAGACATACTAGCAGCTAGTGCTAGTGGTAGAATCAAAGCCCAGCTCTGTCCTGTAAAACCAAGACTTAGGGCAATGGCAGTCAAGGGAGCTTGTAAGGTCGTCCCTAAAAAGACGGTCGCTCCAAGCAACATTCCTAGAGCAGGATCTAGGTGAATGCCAACGACTGTCAAAAGCAAACTCGCTAAGTAGCCAGATCCAATCCCCAAGGCAAATGACGGTGTCAAGGTCCCTCCGTAAGCCCCATTTCGTAAGAGGAGATAGGTTAGGAACCCTTTTACGGCCAAGGTCAAGGCTAGACTAGAAAGTGGCTGGCCTGATAAGAGGGTTTGGGCTAGAACCTGTCCATTTCCCATA
This sequence comes from Streptococcus sp. CM6, assembly GCF_000526095.1. Taxonomy (NCBI): domain Bacteria; kingdom Bacillati; phylum Bacillota; class Bacilli; order Lactobacillales; family Streptococcaceae; genus Streptococcus; species Streptococcus sp. CM6. Next base: position 154,544 of record NZ_JATS01000006.1, read on the forward strand.
AAAATCGGGTAAAAGATCACAATGCCAGCGAACACCACAAATGCTAAAGGCAGAGCCAAAAGAATGGTCCAATCCTTCCGCCGTTTGCGACTAGCCCGATTGGCTAGAAAACGAAAGGCCAGTGCCAAAGGAGTAAGCAATAGAGCCACTATGACAGCCTGGATAAAACTACTGGCTGACCAATGAACTGGCGACATATGATATATAGCACCATGTCCAACGATTGGCTGGGCAATCCAAGTCGCCAAATAAGAACTAGACAAGACCAGTAAGATATTTTTCCAGTGATAGGCCAACCCTAATGTCTCAAAGACAAACAAGCTACTTGCAAAGGGAACCTGATAAACCGCAGCCAAACCTGCTCCAGCTCCACAAGCAATCAAAACTCTTCGCTCTTTGATCGTCAAGGACAAGACTTTCCCCAAACGACCAGCTAGAAGAGCCCCAACCTCACGTGGGGCTCCTTCTTTTCCGACCGAAGCGCCAGCTCCAACAATCGCAACCTGCATAGTTGCATGAAGGAGGTGGGCTAGGGGCGCTGGATCTCTATCTCCAACCAGGTCGATTTGCCTGCGAATAGAGAGAATTTTATAACGCTCTTGTAGAATATACCAAAAACCAGCTGCCAAAGTCCCTGTCACACATAAGACAAGAAATCTACGAAGTCCTCCAGCTTCTTGAAATTGCTGGAGCAGATCAGATCTCTCTTGGCCAAAAGCCAACATTTGCACGCCTTCTAGCAGATAATGACAGGCAATTCCGACTAGACCCGTACCTACTCCCAAAGCAAGAGTTGCAAAAAGCAAACGCCATTCGTAGGGCAGTCTTTGGAGTCGTGCTTTCATAGGATTACAATTCTGCAAGAATAGCTTTAACCAAGCCTTTGAAGTCACCTTTGACACGTTCAGTCACTTCTACAACTTCTTCGTGGTTGAGTTCTTCTTGGAAACCTGCAGCATGGTTAGTAATACATGAAATACCGAGAACTTTCAAGCCAGAGTGGGCTGCCACAATAACTTCAGGAACTGTAGACATACCAACTGCATCTGCACCAAGTGTCTTATAGGCACGAATCTCTGCTGGGGTTTCATAAGTCGGACCTGTTACACCAATATAGACACCTTCATCAAGCTTGATACCAAGTTTCTTAGCCACTTCATGGGCAATAGCACGGTATTCTGGTGTGTAGGCTTTAGACATATCAGGGAAACGTGGACCAAAGTCATCCAAGTTTTCACCCATCAATGGATTTTGCCCCGTCATATTGATATGGTCTGAGATAGCCATCAATGTACCAGGACCAAATCCAATACCTCCAGCTGCATTGGTTACAATGACACCTTCACATCCGATAACTTTCATCACACGTACTGGGAAAGTCACGATTTCAAGAGGATTTCCCTCGTAGAAGTGGAAACGACCTTGAAGAGCCAAGACTTTTCGACCTGCAAGGTCACCATATACCAATTTACCAGCGTGACCAACTACTGTAGAGCGACCCCAGTTTGGAATCTCAGCATAGTCTACTACAACTGGATTTTCGATTTCTTCTGCCAATTCTCCAAGTCCTGATCCAAGGATTAGACCGAACTCAGGCGCTTGGATTCCCTTGTCTTTCAGGAAAGCAGCTGTTTCCTTGATTTTATCTAAAAATGTCATTGTGTATCTCCTTTATTATTTTTTAGCATTTGACCGATTTTGTCAAAGGTTTTGGCATTGCGAATGGTGATTTGGCGGTAGAAAGGCATCTTGAGTAAGTATTTGTGATAGGCTGTTTCGTAGTATGATTCTTCGGAGTATTTTCCCCAGAAAATACCAAGTTTTCCAAAATGAACCACTTCATCTTCCAGTTCCAAACTTTCAACTTTCTCAATGACTTGAGCCTCATCCAAGCCTTCTGTATAAAAGAGAACATCTTTTCGAGCCAGATCTTTGGTCCACCATTCAGGCAGATTTTCAAGTTCCGTTTCAAAATCCTCTTGACTCAGCAACGAAAAGCTCTGAATAAATGGATAATGGACTTCAAAGAATGCCTCTAACTTTTCAACCAATTGGACTTTGGGATCTGTCGAAGTAAAGAAAATATTGCCACTGTTGATGTAGGTATCAACTTTTTCCAGTCCCAACTCTGTCAATTCTTGACGAAGTTGCGCCATGACAACCTTATTTTTTCCACCAACATTGATACCTCTCACAAGCAAAGCATAGCGTTTCATCTTATACCAATTTATCTAAGAAACTTTCCCCAATCATGGCAGTTTCAACACCAAAGTTATCCGCAACTGTCGCTGAGATATCTGCAAAATGTCCGACTGGAATGACACCATTTCCCTTAAAAGCAGGGCTGTAGGCTAAAAGTGGAATGTATTCACGAGTGTGGTCTGTTCCTGCATAGGTTGGGTCATTTCCATGGTCCGCTGTAATCAAGAGAAGGTCATTATCTCTCATGGCTGCGATAATTTCAGGCAAGCGTTCATCAAACTCATGCAAGCAATCACGGTAACCATGAGCATTGCGACGGTGGCCGTAAAGAGCATCAAAGTCTACCAAGTTTGTGAAGGAGAACCCTTTTTCAAATTCAGGAAGTCCCATCGTTTTCAAAAGTGTATCAATCCCATGGCTATTTGACTTGTTGTGGCCCATGTCATGATTGATACCAGCTCCGTTAAAGATATCGTTGATTTTACCAACAGCGTAAGTATCGATACCAGCTTCGTTCAATTTATCTAAAACAGTTGGTGCAAATGGAGATACTGCCAAGTCACGACGATTTGCTGTACGAGTGAAGTTACCAGGTTCACCAACATATGGACGGGCAATGATACGACCTAAAAGGGCAGGACGCTCAAGGGTAATCGAACGAGCGTATTCACAAATACGATAAAGTTCATCTAAAGGAATGATATCTTCGTGGGCAGCAATCTGCAAAACAGGGTCAGCTGAAGTATAGATAATCAACTCTCCAGTTTCCATTTGACGTGGTCCGAAATCATCGATAACAGCCGTACCTGAGTAAGGTTTGTTGGCTTCACGAATGACCTTGCGTCCTGAAAATTCTTCGATTTTTGTCAGGATTTCTTCTGGGAATCCGTTCCAGAAAGTATCGAAAGGCTCGGTAATGTTGAGTCCCATGATTTCCCAGTGACCAGTCATGGTATCCTTACCAAGGGAAACTTCTTCCAATTTTGTTGCATAACCTGTTGGATTGCTTTCAGCTGGTACAGTCTTAAGAGGCGTTTCGCGAGGAATATTTCCAAGACCAATTTTAGCCATGTTTGGCACATTCAAACCAACTGTTTTTGAAATGTGTCCTAGTGTGTCAGAAGCACCGTCTGGCACCCCTGCATTGACAAAGTTATTGGCATCTGGTGCAGCACCGATTCCCACAGAATCGAGTACTACCAAGTGAATACGATTAAATTTTGACATAGTGTGTCTCCTTTTATTTTCTATTTTCCTTTTGTTGAAGTTAAAATCTGAACCCCGTCTCGTCCAGCAACAATGACCTTATCCACCATTTGGTTGAACAAGCCATGCTCTACGACACCAACGACATGGTCCAATTCTTGCCCAAAAGCAATTGGATCTTCGATGACATCCAAGGCTAGGTCAATGATAAAGTTCTGCATATCGGTCACAAAACGTTGACCGTCTTTTTCACGGAAACTTGGTTTGTAGCCAGCTCGCTCAAACCGACGAAAGACCTGTTCCGCACCATACTGAACCACTTCTACTGGCAATTTAAAAGCACCTAGTTTCTCTACCAGTTTGCTTTCATCCACCACCCAAATATATTCTTTTGAGGGCGTTGCGACAACCTTCTCCATCAGAAGGGCACCACCACCGCCTTTGATTCCGTTAAACTGGCTATCTACTTCATCCGCCCCGTCAACCGTCACATCGACAAAATCCACTTGATCAATCGACTTGAGCGGGATGTTTAGTTCTTCAGCCTGTTTACTGGTCACACTGGAAGTTGTCACAGCAGTAATCTGCAAACCTTCTTCCTTAATCTGACGACCAATTTCTTCGACAAAATAATAGGCAGTAGAGCCAGTTCCCAGACCGACTACCATACCATCCTTGACAAACTCAGCAGCCTTGATACCTGCCATCTTTTTCAGATTCTCCACTTAAACACCTCCATTAAAGAGCTACTTTTATTATAACATGTATCCGTTTTTATTTCATGAATACACTTGAAAAACCCGAACATTTTTATTTCGGGTTTTGGTGTCCTATTTAACCATATCGGGATCGTAATCATAGAATCCTGTGTCGAGGAAACGGTTTTTAGGGTGTAACTTGCGCACTTCCTCATCTAACAAGAAGGCTTGGTCATGGCTGAAATTTCCCTCTTGGATTAAGCCACGCGCTTGAATAAAGAGTTTTGCAATCTCCACAAAGTTTTGACCTGGGGTGTAGAGACCTTCTAGCTTCCAGTGAGTAAAGCCGTGATCCACCAACTCTGTCAATTTGGTCATCAAATCAAGGTCATTGTTGGCAAAGATATGGGTACCATGATTGTCTTCAAAGATAGAGTAATGGCTCTCTGGGTCACTTGGCTCTGCCAAGAAGAGGTCACGTTTACGCGTCTTTTCGTCATCGATATGCGTAAAGTTATAATAGTTTTGCAAAAGTGGTCGCTTAGAATGGTGAATGACACTAGCTCCGTAAACCAACACTTCAGCCGGAATTTCCAAAATCTCAGGCATCTTGAAGAGTTCAGCAGATGGAATTTCACGCGCCAAAACAGCCTCAGAGGCGCCTGCCTTTTGACCCCAGAAGTTAATCTGACGACTGCTTGTCACCATGGTTGAAGCATCGTAGATGGTCTTAAAGGAATAGCCATCACGGTTGACTACGTAAAAAACGCCTGCATCCCCAACAGTAATATAGTCTGTCTTGATTTCTTCCAAGAAGTCTAGGAAAGGCTTGATACGGTTCATCATATCTTGGTGCATGAGGGCATTAACTGCAACAATCAATTCCTTGCCTGCTTCATGAACCAACTTAGCAATCTCACGCAATTGGTCATAACTAAAGGTTGTTGGCAGACGAAGACCAAAATCTTTCTCACCGACATAGATACGGTCTACACCAGCTTCAAGCAGTTGTTCAACTTGTTCAATACTTTCAGCAGTTGCTGTAATGATAATCTTTTCCATAAGAAAAATTATACCACATTTCTCAAAAATCAGCTATGAATACTAGTAGTTTTATAAAAAGTCAAAGTCATTTTTTAAAGGTTGCAATCAAAAAAGTGAACAGTAACTTGTACCATTCACTCTTTTTTATGCCTGTGTTTCTTCAACTAGGTGGCCATCGTTCATAACATAGATACGGTCGACCTTATCAAGAAGGCGTGTATCATGTGTAATCATGACAACTCCTCTACCTTGTTCATGGGCAATGGCAGCCAGCATTTCTGTTACTTGGTAAGCACGCTGGGTGTCAAGACTGGCTGTCGGCTCATCTGCAAGCACAATGCTCGGATTGTTATAGAGCGCTCTAGCAATCGCGGCACGCTGACGTTCGCCACCCGATAGAGCTTTGGGATAATGATTTTGAACTTTTTCCAAATCCAACAAGTCAAACAGCTCTTTTCGGTCACTTTTGCTATTTTTTCCCTTATCCAGTCTGTCAATCAAATCCAGCTGTTCCTTGACCGTTAGAAAAGGAATTAAGTTTGAAGCCTGGAGAATGAAACCAAACTCTCTAAAACGGAGATCTGTTTTTTCCTTCTCCGTCAAACTGCCTGTTTCCTTCCCTTTGACTAGAATCTTTCCACTCGATGCTTCCTGAAGTTGTCCTAGAGTTGTTAGAAAGGTCGTCTTTCCAGAGCCAGAGGGCCCAACGATAGCTACGAACTCTCCCGCATTTAGCTGAAAATTCGTCTCATGTAGGGCAACGACTTTCATCTTTCCTTCCCCGTAGGTTTTTGTCGCTTGAGTCATTTCAATCAATGCTGTCATACTATTCTCCTTATCATTCTGCAATTGCAGTAATCGGGTCCACCTTTAGCAAGCGTGGAAGTGAAATGACACCACCTAAAAGGGCCATCAAGGAAATTACCAAGCTTAGGACAGAGTAGGCAATCCAACTTGGATAGAAAAAGAAGGTAGCTGGTAAGACCAAAATCACTCCACCAATAGCAAGCAAGGCTAAAGCAATCCCCATACCAGCTAGGAGGAAGATTTGACAGAATAGAGACCATACAATGGTTTTGATTTGTATTCCCTGAGCTCGCATTATTCCATAAAGACCTAGTTTTTGGATGGTAATGATATAAACAAAAATCCCCACAATCAAGCCTGTGATAACAATCATAGCGAGAATCATCCCTGAAAATACATTAACCTGAGGTGTGTAACCAGGAATTTTTGATATCATTTTTGGAATGGAAATCTGTTTCAGTCCATCGCCAGACACTTCTATGTCATTTTTCAAAACTAAGGCAGAGATGGAACGATTGGCTTTCAAGGTTCCTTGTAAGGTCCAATAAGTTGTCAGACTCGTAAAGACAACAGGCTCGGTGAAAAATTTATTTCCTTGAGTCAGGCCTACAATCTTGTAGCTTGCCTCGCTTCCATTGAGTTGAATGGCATCACCTAGCTTCATCCCATAGTTCTCAAAAGACTGATCCACGACAACCTCATCATATCTTTCAGGATAACGACCCTCCGTCAAACTAGGAGAGATAAAAGAGTCCCAGTTTTGAGCAAAGATGGAAACATTGACCTTTTCACTACCATCGACTAGATTGGTTACAGCGAACATATAGCCCAATGGAGCAGCCTCTTCTGAATTCTTATCCTTGTAGTCCTTTTCAGGAATAAAAGATGCTGTCAAATTATCATTTGCGTAGTCAGATAAAACCACACCCGTCGCCTGCCAATTATCAATAGCTGCCCGGTTGTTTCGCACAAGACCAAGAGCTAGACTGGTCATAAAAAAGACCATAAAAGCGATAAGAAAAATGGTAGTTAGAATCAAACTATATCGAAGTTTATTTCGTAGTATTTCTTTGATAGCAAGATACATGCTTATCTCCTTTAACTTTTCCCCAGAGGTAGTTTAAAAGCCACCCAGACCAATAGACAGAATCTCTGTCCTTCCATCCATTCAAAACAACTCCTACCAATACTCTTCAAAAGTATCCAGGTAGCAACTTAACAAATCATCTTAGGAAAAAGCCTCAGCTTGCTATCAATTTATATAAGTTATCCTTTCCTTTCTCAGTATATTTATAATAGAGAAAGTCAGGTCATCTGTTTTAAGTGTAACATCCATGCTATCACTTTCTCTAGTGGGTGTCAAGAAGAGTGACTTAGAAGATGATAAGAGACTTTAGTAGTTTTGTAACAATCCTGTAATAATTCTCTGCATAAAAAATGATAAAATAGTTATGTACTGTTAAGGAGAGAATCATGCCCGCAAGAAAATTAGAAGCTTATGAGTTTGAACAAACTTCCGAATCGAATCAAACTCCGCTTTATCAAGACTATACACTGGAAGCTCCTGTTAGCTCGAATTTAAAAGAGATTTTATTTTTTGTAAATATTGCTTGTTTTTGTATTTTTATGGTGTTTTTTAGTTTTATCTTTTTAGCCTTAAAATTGAACACAGCTTTATCATTTGTTGCTGCTATAGGGGCAAGCTTGGCACTCCTCCAACTCCAACGAAAGATCATTAAACGAAAAATTTCAAAATAAAGGTTGGTAGTGGTACCAACCTCTTTTCTAGTTATCAAAAAAGACAGTTTTAAAACTGTCTTTTTATTTATTCTTACGTTTGGGAGGAGATTGGATAGCAATTTTAACTTCAAAAATCGTTCCTCTAGGTTTGTTATCTTTAACGGTAATCGTTCCTCGTAAGGCATCTACGATCTGCTTGGCCAAAGATAGTCCAAGACCAAACCCACCTTTCTGACGGGTTCTCGCCTTGTCTACACGATAAAAGCGGTCAAAGATTTTCTTCTTATCGGCAGCTGAGATCCCAATTCCGTTATCCGTTACTGATAGATAGAGGTGGCGATCCGTAGCATGGACCACAAACTCAATTTTTCCATCTTCTTCAGTATACTTGATAGCATTATCAAACAAGATAGTCATGAGCTGTTTTAGGAGCAACTGATCGGTCATGAAGGAACGATAAATCCGATTTTCATATTCAAAAACACGATCATTTTCAGAAGCAATCAACTCATAGTTAGCAAAGGTTGTTTTAAAGAATTGCGGAGAAACTTCTGCTATTTCAGGTTTGATTCCATCATCTCGACGTGCAAGATTGAGAAGATTTGTCGTGAGGAAACGCATGTTGCGAACTTCTTCAAGACTAGAAGCAATGCTTTCGCTGGATTCCATAATCGTCGCTTCTGGTTTTCGAAAGAGAGTCTCTAAACGATTTTGTAAAACAGCCAAAGGCGTTCTCAGTTCGTGGCTCGCATTTTCAACAAAGGACTTCTGCTTTTGCATACTTTCCAGCAGAGGTTTGACACTGACACGTGCCAGGTAAACACTGGCAATTAAAGATAGGAGCCAGAAACTAGCCATGACCACTACGATTAAATGCTCGTGGTTTTGGCTGATTTGCTCAAGCTGGCTAGTATTGATTAAAACCGCTGCATATTTGACATTACTTGAAACAGTGGATGAATTGGTTTCCATCAAGATCATTCGGTAGGTTTCTTCCTGACCGTAGCTATTGACAACTTGAATTTGACGAATGTGATTCAACTCTTTCTTGTCCAGCTTGATCTTGTCCAAACCTAAAAAACGATTGCCCAGTAAGAGTTGGTTAAAATCCTTGTCAAAGAGCAAGACTTCCGTATTGGAGCTGACATTGGGTTTGATTTCAGCCTTGCTGGCATCCGCTGTTGCTGGTTGAATATCCTTGACTTCCTCAGTTGCCCGATTCAGGGCTAACTGGATAACCGCTTGGGGACTACTACTAAGGGCTTGGAGTTTTTCATCTACAGAAGTGTAGAGACTCGAGTGCATGACCTGGAGGATAATCAAGGTCATAGCAGAGAAGATTAGTGTGAACACTCCAAAGTTTCGAATGAAATAGCTGAAATCATCCGCATACCATGTTTTTTTTAGTTTATTGAACATCTTTTAAAATATACCCGACACTACGTAAGGTTTGAAGATTTTCAGCAAAGGCTGTTCCCTTCAATTTCTTACGAACTTTTGAGACATAGACTTCTACAACGGAAATCGTCGTATCGCTATCAAATCCCCATAGGCGGTCAAAAATTTGCGTCTTGGGAAGAATAACATTTTGATTTTGAAGGAAATAAACCAATAACTCAAACTCTTTTCCGAGTAGTTCCACAGGAGTATCTTCCACCTTCACTTCATTCGTTGAAAGGTTGACGACAATATCCCCATAAGTCAAGGTGTTTTCGTTAAACTTACCTGAACGTTTGAGAAGGGCTTGGATCCGCATTTTGAGTTCTTCTAGATAGAAAGGTTTGGTCAGATAGTCATCCGCTCCCAACTCAAAACCATGTCCCTTGTCATCCAAACTTTCCTTAGCTGTCATGATAAGGACTGGTGTCGTAATTCCTTTTTCACGCAATTCTTTCAGAACTTGGAAGCCATTTTTTTCCGGCAACATCAGGTCAAGCAAAATCAAGTCATAGACGCCACTTTCTGCTTCGTAGAGACCTTCTTCTCCATCAAAAACCTGCATGACATCTGCAAAATCATCTAAAAAGTCAAATACTGAGTTTGACAGACCCAGGTCATCTTCTACTAATAAGATTTTTATCATCAGAAACTCCTCCTTGTTATGATTATTATACCAAAATTGCCTTAAAAAAAACTCAACTCTCTCTTCTTTTCAGATAGAAAGTTGAGTTTTTGTTTACATAAACGAATTAAGCTTTAGCATATTGGGCTACAACAGTTTCTACTGCTGCTTTCTCACGCTTAATCAAGTCAACACGCGCTGCGATATCCTTGATTCCCATGCGGATGTTACGGCTAAGAGCTAGGTCAGAAAGTTGTGGTTCAAAGAATTCCTTGTACTCTGCCAAGCGTTGCTCAGTCTTAAATACATGGGCAGGTAGGATAACAAAGCTATCAAAGCTCATATCCCCACCAAGAGCTGCCTTGATCCAATCCCAGTTTTCACGCGCCCATACCCAAACAGTTTCTTGAGTTGTTTGATGATCTAGGAACTGGTAATACCAAGCAGACAAGTCTTGTGGTTTCACCACAAATTTATCCTTCCATGAACGAATCAAGGTTTGGATATTGTCAGCATCTGTACTGTAGGCTAGAGCAGCTGCCAACTGGCGTTTGAAAACAGCATCTGTGGCATGAGTGTAGAGGTCCAGATAAGTTGCCACCAAGTCCTTGGTCTCATGGTGCTTCATTTCATTGATGAGAACTTGTGCACGGATGGCTGCTGGAAGTCCTGCAAGGTTTTCCTTATGAGCTGCAAAGATTTGGCTAGCGACTTGACTAGCTTCTGCATCATTGGAGCGAATCATCATGGAAATGGTCAACTGACGAACCAATTCATCCTCATCTGATTCTCCATCTTTGGCTTCAAAGCCAAGACGGTCATAGTTGTGACGAGCCAATTTAGCAACCAGTGCTTTGAAGGCTGTTTCTGCTTCTGTTCCTTCATCGATAAAGCGCTCAAGGGCAGAAATCACTTGAGAAACAGCTGAAACGACAAGGTAAGATTCTTCCTTAGCAAGTTTATCAAGGACTGGGAGCAAGTCTGCATAAGAAATGTGCCCTGCTTCAGCAAGCAGACGACGTTCTTGAACGATTTGCAGTTTGCTTGTATTATCAAGTGTCTCTAGCTCAGCAAGAACGGCATCTAACAAGTCTCCTTGATAGTCTGTAATGTAGTGGGCAGTATTTTCAGTGTTAAGACGAAGAGCTGTTTTATTTTCAGCAAGAAGGGCTGCGTAGCCAGGGATTTCGATACTTTCAGTTTCGAGTGTGTCTGGCAAACCTTTCCAGTTGCTGTTGAGTGGCACCACCCAGAGACGGTTCTTGTCTTCGTGCTCACCGATGAAGAATTGTTTTTGCGAAATCTTCAAGACATCATTTTCAACTTTGACAGTGAGAACTGGATATCCAGGTTGTTCCAACCAAGAATCCATGAAGGCTGCAACATCACGTCCTGATGCCTGACCAAGGGCATTCCAAAGGTCACGACCAATGGTGTTGCTGTACTGGTGCTTTTCAAAGTAAGCATGCAAGCCTTTAGCGAAATCCGCATCACCGAGCCAACGGCGAAGCATATGCATGAGACGGCTTCCTTTAGCATAGACGATAGCGCCATCAAAGAGCGTGTTGATTTCATCTGGGTGTTTAACTTCAACGTGAACAGACTGAACGCCATCCGTCGCATCTCGTTTAAGCGCCGCTGGAACACCGCCTGTTTGGAAGTCTTCAAAGATATTCCAACTTGGCTCGATGGCATCCACACAGACGTATTCCATCATGTTAGCGAAGCTTTCATTGAGCCAAAGATCATCCCACCATTTCATAGTCACGAGGTTCCCAAACCATTGATGGGCAAGCTCATGTGCCACAACAAGGGCAACTTGTTGACGGCTAGCAAAGGTTGAGTTCTCATCCACAACCAAGTAAACTTCACGGTAAGTCACAAGACCCCAGTTTTCCATGGCACCTGCTGAGAAGTCAGGAAGGGCGATGTGGAGTGATTGAGGAATTGGATATTTAACTCCGTAGTAATCTTCGTAAAACTCAATCGAGCGAACGGCGATGTCCAGTGAGAAATCAAGGTTAGATAGTGGGTGGGCTTTGGTTGAGTAGACACCTACGAGGGTACCGTTTTTAGTTTTAGCGGTCACACCTTGTAAATCACCAGCAACAAAAGCTAACAAGTAAGAAGACATGCGAGGTGTTGTCTCAAACTTCCAGATGCCTGTTTCCTTACGGTTTTCCACATCGATTTCTGGCATGTTCGACAAGGCTAACTCACCTTCTGCCTGGTCAAAACGGAGAGCGAGATCAAAGGTTGCTTTGGCTTCTGGCTCATCCACACATGGGAAGGCTTCGCGTGCGAAATGGCTCTCGAACTGGGTAGACAAGACTTCCTTCTTGACACCATCCACTGTGTAATAAGAAGGGTAAATACCTGTCATGTTGTCTGTGATTTTTCCTGAAAAGGCGATGACCAATTCAACTTGACCAGCCTCAGCCACTTCGACATGAAGGGCTTCATTTTCATGGTCAACTGTAAATGGACGAGCTTGACCCGCAACTTCTACAGAAGTGATTTCCAAGTCTTTTTGGTGAAGGGAAATACGGTCACTCTGTGCTTGACCAGTAATGGTCACCTTCCCAGAAAAGGTCTTGGTCTCACGACTCAAGTCTAAAAATAAATCATAGTGTTCAGGAACAAATTGCGCAATAAAATGTTCAACTGCTTGCATAGTTTTCTCCTATTCTAAGTTTAAGAGTTTTACTCTTCTTCAAACAAACTTATTATATCATGTTTTGCTTAAGAAAAAAGGATTGGACGGTGATTTCCAAAACTTTCTTTCTACTAGCGGTCTACAGAGGGTAGACCTTGCGAAATTCTTCTAATACAACCTTGCTGTCAGGTGTAAAAGTTAGTCCAGCCTCTCTCATCCACTCGGTGAAACAGTCCTCATGAACCTGGCGCCAATAGGCTAGGGATTTATCACCTTCCCCTTCCTTGTAAGCATGGTCAGCTGAAACTTGATGAAAGGGCTGAACGGAAACCTTGGTAATTTCGACAATACAGACAGCCTGATTTTGACTGTCTAAAATGACATCGAAGGTCCCTTCTTGTGGAAGAGATTCGTCCTCTACTGCGTAAAGATCGTAGGCTGAGGCAGTTGCTGTCTTTTCGCCTCTTAGTACCAAATCTGCCAAGGTATCGGCTTCCACTCCAAAAGCCCAGGCATCTATCTCATCTCCAATCGAGGGGTTAATTTGCTTGTATGCATTCCACATTTCTTGCGGTGTCATGGGTACTCCTTTTCATTTACTTTTTTATTTAAAGGGATAGAGTTGCTTAAATCCATTTATTAAGATATAGTCACGAAGAATTAAAATCGTGCTTTGAATCTCATTATTAACTAAGTCCCGCTCGATTTCCAATTCATTGGAAAAAGCTTTTAAATACAATAAATGAAATAAGATTCCCATTCTTTTATTCATTTGCGAAACTTCATCCTTGACTTTCTCTAAATCTGTTTGTAGAGAGTTTAATCTAAAACCTATCAAAAAACGTTTGTGTACCTTTCTTTTCCCAAATACACTCGCTTCATCACCATAATTTAATGCATAGAGAATCCTATCTCTTACTTGTGTTAGATATTTTTCTTCATCTATCAGAATAGCCAGTAAAGCAGAATTTTGCACAGGTTCCCCATAGCGATAATCACCGTCAAAGTCAACTTGAACCATTTTATCAATCATTGACTGAGCTAAAGCAGTATTATCGGACAGATACAAGATATAACTTAAGCGATTGAGAACATGCATAGCATCCATCTGAGTTTTCTTATTCTTTTTGGGGACCAGGTTTAAATACGATACTAACTCAGCATCATTTTCAACCTCTTCGATTAGTTCTTTAACATTCATGTATCTACTCCTTTTAATACTTACAATAAGCCTTTACTCTATCCCATCATCTTTATTATATTCTATCATGCAGTTGACTGCATATTCTCCCCATTCCCAAAAGTCATTAAACTCTTCCCGTTGCTCCCAGCCTTCTGCAGCAAAGTCATGAATGAGTTGAACCCTATTGCTCTTTCCTATTTCAAAACAAGCTGTATCATCACAATCTCCTCTTTTAGCGAATGGAATCAACTTTCTTGTTGGGTACCTTTCCTGCAAGCCCTTGTACAGAGATAACGCCCATTCTGAATCTAAAAAATACCAAATATCAAAATCAACTAAATTGAGTTCTACCATTTTTTAAATGATTCAGGATACTGAAATATACTTTCATCCATTGAATAATTTTTCATCTCTCACCTTCCAATTCATATACAAGGTCTTGTCCAGCTCTGGAAATCCTAGTAACTCTGTCTTAGCCTTCAAAACTAATGGCGATGCATTTTCTTCTGTGATTTTCTGAATATCCATCCAAATATATCCGAGTGAATCATTCGCACCATCAGAGACAGCTTCCGAAATCGTAACCTGAGGTGCACTCTCATTCATTTCAACATCATACAAGGCCATGACATGGTGAACCATAAAATTTTTTAACTCTTCCCTGACGAAAACATCGTAGATTCGAGGATTGGAGTAGCTTCTAACAGTAAATCCTGTCTCTTCCATAACTTCTCTAATCAGCGTTTCCGTCAGTCCTTCACCAAGTTGCTGACTACCACCAGGTAGATCATAACGATGTTGATAAGGGCCTCTCGTTTTTTCAATGCAGAGTAACTTCCCGTTTTCAAAGCAAACAGCATAGACTCCAAAGTGTTTTTTGATTTCCATCTAACTCCTCCTACTTCAAAGACCAACCACCATCAATCGTGAGGATTTGCCCTTGCATGGCGCTCGCTTTTCCGCTTGCTAAGAAAAGGCTAATCTCTGCTACTTCCTCTGGCTCAATCCAGCGCTTGATTGGCGTTTCACTAGCCACCCAGTCAGCCAATCCACCTGGTTCAAAGTCGGCAGCAGTCATGGCTGTCTTGACTGCCCCTGGAGCAATTCCAAAAACCTGAATACCAGCCTCAGCATAGTCTAGAGCCAACTGCTTGGTAAAGCCAGCTAAGGCGTGCTTAGACGAGGTATAGGCGTGACCACCTCCGCCAGCTAGACTTGAAGCAATCGAACACATATTGATGATGATTCCTTTTTTATTTTCCAGCATTTGCGTCAAATAATAACGAGTCAACTCGACAGGAGTCATATAGTTGATTTCAAAAATCTCTTGAATTTCCTGGGCTGATTGTTCCAATAGGGGTTTGTAAGCATCCAAAACTCCTGCAGTATTGCACAAAACATCCACCCGAGGGCACCAGTCAAAAACAGGTTTCAAGTCCAAGGTCAAATCTCTCTGTAAAAAGTAGAAATCACCCTCCAAGAATGGATTTTCACCTTGATCAACTCCATATACTTGATAACCCTTCTCTAAAAAGAGGCGGGCTTGAGCCAGACCAATCCCTGAACTTACTCCCGTAATCAATACACGTCTAGTCATGGACTTCTACCCAGTCCGTCGCTAAAACATCACAAGGTGTCGGGCTCCACATGGAATAACCTTCCCCTTCTCCTGACACGTTGATGAGGAAATAAGGCGTCACTTCAAGTTCAACCCCGTTTTGTTCGATAGTGTCAAAGAGTTGGACATAGTTTTCAGCTCCTCCCCAACCAGTTCGTACATATTTTTTCTTGGCCTTTAATCCAGGCAGGATTTCTTCAAAAGTCATGGTGTTCTCCTTTAATTCTACATTCTTCAATTAATTATAACAAAAAACCGTTTTCCAACGGCTTTTTGACTGTGTCTCAGTTCAATAAAACAAATAGCTATCCAATTTTTTTATTATTTTAGTTCAATTAATTTATTGTAGATTTTCTCAGTCAGTTCTTTCTGTTGCGTTCCTGTTAAATGGTGCGAAGTGCGAATTAATACAGTTCCATAAACATAGTGTGATCCCGGATTCAAAGCAGTTCCATCAAAAGCACTAATATAAGTATTGCGTTTCTCTGCATCTTCTTTTGTCTTATAAACTTCTATATTTCCACCAGCATCATTACCTTTTTGAACAATATCTGAGCCTTCTACAGATTCATTCACTTGCTTGTCAACGAAATATACAGACGCTGTATATCCTCCTTGTTTATTTAATTTTTTATTAGGGTCATTATCCTCCGTAACAGATTGTACTCCAGTAATTGATTCAATTTCTTTGAGTCTTTCTTCAATAAAAGAACTAGAAGGATTTGTAATTTGTTTTAATTGAAGAATGCTATTTTGATAGTGAGTCAATTTTTCAGACAAATTCTTTTTTGTTTCACTATAATCTAATGGTTGACTTAATTCTTCAATTTGCTTCTCAATCTTAGCAGTCACTTTCTCCATTTCTGGTACTTTACGAAGTGAATCTTTGCTATCCTTTATAGTTGATTTCAATTCTTCCAATGTCTTAGAATCAAGAGGTTCTTCATCATTATCAACAACCTTTTCAGCCTCAGCTATTTGATTTTCAACTTCTTTATTCTTTTCATTTAAATCCTTTACTACATCTTCAAACTTAGTTACAGCAGCTTGATAAGGCGCATAGGATAAGAAATAGTATCCCAGACCAGAAATTCCTATGATGAGACACATTGACAATATCATTATTTTTTTCTTCATTTCAATCTCCAAAAAGTATTTAATATCTTTACAATTTTACTATAATACACCAAAACAAGCAACA
This sequence comes from Streptococcus sp. CM6, assembly GCF_000526095.1. Taxonomy (NCBI): domain Bacteria; kingdom Bacillati; phylum Bacillota; class Bacilli; order Lactobacillales; family Streptococcaceae; genus Streptococcus; species Streptococcus sp. CM6. The sequence goes on from NZ_JATS01000006.1 coordinate 170,961, forward strand.
AAAAAACCGTTTCCCAACGGCTTTTTGACTGTGTATCTACTAAATTCTTCTTACCACTGCAATCCGGCTTCTCTAATTTCTTTCTTGGAAGCGAATTTACCATTTGGTCTGTGCCATCTTCCTTTTCTATCTCTAAAGTAGCCACCTGAATTTGTTGATTGCGAGTTTGATTCCTGGCTTTCTTCCTTTTCTTGTGTGGCTTGGCGAGCTTTTTCTTGCTCTTCTTCTTTTGCTTTCTTTTCAGCCGCTTCTTTTTCTTCAGCCTCTTTCTTGGCTTTTTCCTCAGCTTCCTTCTTAGCCTTTTCTTTTATCTTTGCATCTTCAACTGTATTTTTAGCAGTACCATCCAAATAATTGATTTCCGCATTAGCTGAAACATTGTCTAAAATAACATGCGTCACAGAATACTGATCAACCTTTTCCTTACTACCACCCAACTTGATTTCCAAGAGTTTGCCGTTTTCATCTATTCCCACATACTGCAATTCAATTTGTCTCGGAATCAATTCATCTTTCTGATAGATTGGGGTCACCTTGTAGTCAAGATAGTAGTTCGGATGATTGGCTAACCAAGAGTCCAATCGATTCTCATAGTAAAGCATACTTTCTTGATTAGTATTATCTGTACCATAATAATTTCCAGCATTTAGCCAGTTAGTCATTGGAACCAGATTCCTCTTTTCATCGTTTAATCCGCTAAACTGGTACCCGATCAGATGGCCTCGACTCATCAACCAAGCTTCTTTTTTACCATCACCATAAAAAAATTTATAATTGTGCCATCCAACTGGATCATAAGTCAACTTGGACTCTCTCTTCTCTTTTGGTTCATCACCATCCTTAAGTTGAATATGAGCACCTGTTGCGCGTGATTTAGAGTCCAATTCCCCAAGTTCTAGTTGTTTCTCATTTTTAAAAGGCAAGAGTCCAGCTTCTTTAAACAACTTTTCATCGAACTTGATTTGCTTCTGTTCAATTTTTTCTTCTGGGACCTTTGATTCCGCCTTATGTCCAGAACAAGCAACTAGTGTTGTGATTGAAAGCAAGGCAATTGAGAAGGATAGTAGCTTTTTTCATAAAAGTCTCCTCTTTATATAGTAATTAGATTAATATCTCCTATTACATTTTACTATCATTTTGTTAATTGTTCAAGAATAAAGAGACTGTTATTATACTATTTCTCCTCCAATGTTTAAAACAAAAACGATAACCACTTCTCAGTAGTTACCGTTGATTTCTTTTGATTAGTCTTTCCCACCAAGTTTGCTGTTAATGGTCATCATGATACTGGCTATCTTCTCACCCCAGTATGGATCAGAAGCATAGCGAACATTCATTCCGGTTGCTTTATTTCCAAGGTGGTCTCTGCCGTAGTCAATGTAATTTTCACGAATCCACTTGGCCGCTCCAAGGATTCCTTTATCCACATTATCAAAACTCTTGGCTGAGAGATATGGGCTAGTATCATAAGCAGCAATACCAAAGAAGTTGTTCTTATCTCTGGCAATTTGACTACGTCCCCACGCACTTTCAAGAGCGCTATGTGCCATCAAGTAAAGGGCATTGACACCGTAGCGTTCCTCAGCTTCTTTGAAAGTCGCTCCTTTACCTGCTAGAGGACTATCCTGCAAGTTCATCATCGAATACAGTTTATCCAATTCAGCTGCACTATAATTACTTGGTTCTCTTAAGTTTTTATAGAGGAAAGGATTTTTAATGGTAAAGCCATCAAAGTGCTCTCCATCAGTTGAGTAGTACTTCTTACCAATAACCATAGCAGAGGTGTGTGGAGCTACTTTGATACTCGTATATGGAGAGAGTTCATGGTAGAGGAATTTCCCATCACTAGTATAATGAGGGATAAACTCGCTACCTTCATCTACTGCTGTCAAATCACTTTGATTCATATAGCCAGACAAGCCAGAAATCGAAACTGCAAGTCGGCCGCCTTTTCGCGTCGAGCTATCCAGTGAAACAATGCTTCCTTGGTTAATGTAACTCAAGATTTCTCCAGATGCACTATAGACATAGGCAGTGATTGGTTTAACTTTGTAATATTTGGTTTTATCCGCAACATGCCATCTACCAGAAGCATCCAAGGTATGACCATCCACAGTTTCATTTTTTGCCATATAACCGCCTGATTTAAGGTAGTACCATGATTGGTCGGATGAATCGTAGATTAATTCTTTCTCAGCCATCTTTCCATTTGACTTGAGGTAGAACCAGTTATTCTTGTACCATACCCACTCACTCGCAGCCATATAACCACCAGATTTGAGATAGTAGTAACCATTATCCCAGAGCCATTCTTTATTGGCATAATTTCCATCAGAGTTGATATAGAACCATGAGTTATAATTCTTATCAAAGAGCCATCCTTTACCAGCTTTTGATCCACTACTTGTCACATAATTACGGTCAATCCAAGTTTCCGTAGAGAGGTAGCCACCAGATTTGAAATGGTAATCCTTTCCTTTGATGGTTTGCCAACCTTTTTCAGCATAGGTTCCGTCAGCTTTCAAGTAAAACCAAGAGTTATAATTCTTGTCAAAGAGCCATTCCGATTTCAATTTAGCTCCACTCTTCGCAACATAGAAACGATCTATCCAGCGCTCGGTAGAAAGATAGCCGCCTGATTTGAAATGGTAATCTTTTTCTTTAATCGTTTCCCAGCCTTTTTCGGCATAGGTTCCGTCAGCTTTCAAGTAAAACCAAGAATCGTAATTCTTATCAAAGAGCCATTCGGATTTCAGTTTGGCTCCACTCTTTGCAACATAGAAGTGGCCAATCCAGCGCTCGGTAGAAAGATAGCCTCCAAATTTGAAATGGTAGTCCTTTCCGTCTATGGTTCGCCAGCCATTTTCAGCATAGGTACCATCTTGTTGAATGTAGAACCAACTGCTATAGTTGTCATCATAAATCCAACCTTGTTTGACCTTATTACCATTTTCTGACAAATAGTTCTTACCAAGCCAAGTACTTTTCAGCATTTTACCTTGAGAATTAACGTAGTATTGGTTCCCACCTTGAGTGACCCACTCATCTTTGGCCATCTTGCCATCTTCTTTAAGGTAATATTTTTCCTGACCTTGTTGGATCCACTCATTTTGAGCTTTCTGACCATCAGACTTGAGATAATACCAGGATTGTTTTTCTTGGTCAAACACCCATTGATTCTTGACCCTAGCACCACTTTCAGCTACATAGTACTGGTTAATCCACGTTTTTGTAGCTAATTTTCCAGCTTCGTTAAAATAGTAATCCTTATCACCAACAGTCAGCCATCCGTTTTCTGCACGTTGTCCATCAGCCTTAAGATAAAACCAATTCTGATACGTTTGGTCAAAGATCCATTGGTTGGTTACTTGTTTTCCATCAGCTTTGAGGTAAGTCTTTCCTTTCCAAGTCCCTTCATCTGCTTTTGCTGTTTCTACTACAGTAAAAAAACACCCCAATAAGCCAGCACTTACTAGGGCCACTTTCCATCGTTTCATTTAAATGCTCCAATAACGTTTTCTAAACCCTATTGTAACATAGTTAACCAACGGAAATATTACAAATTGATGAAGATTCTATTTCTTGTTGACGATAAGGAGTGTCTAGCTTATCTCAGACTGGCTTTGACTTCCTGACGGAGATCTTCCAAGCTGCTAATGCCATATTTGTCCATGACTGTTGGTAAATGTTCGATGATATCAGGACAGGCATAAGGATTGGTAAAGTTGGCTGTTCCAACTCCGATGGCAGACGCTCCAGCCAGATACATTTCTAAAGCAGCTTCTGCCGAATCCACTCCTCCCATTCCAATAATGGGAAGGTCTGTTGTTTGGGCGACTTGACGGATGAGTTTGAGGGCTACTGGAAAGACTGCTGGGCCAGACATTCCACCCGTTCCATTGGCCAAGATTGGTTTGCGAGTTTTGAGGTTAAAGCGCATACCGACTAGAGTATTGATCATGGTTAAGCCACTTGCCCCTGCATCTTCTGCGGCTTTGGCGACGGTGACAATATCTGTTACACTAGGAGTAAGCTTGACATAGACTGGCACATCAGAGGCTTCCACAGCTGCCTTTACCACTTCATAAGCCAAGTCAGGATCTTGCCCAATCAAAAGTCCATGATTGCCGTGATCCACATTCGGACAAGAGATATTAAGCTCGATAGCTTTTACATTTGCTGCCTTGGAAATTCCTCGAGAAACAGCAGCGTACTCTTGTTTTGAAAAGCCTGCAACATTTGCGATGATGGGAAGCGTAGGATACTCTCTTTCCAGCCAAGGCAACTTTTCAGCTAAAACAGCTTCTAAACCAGGATTTTGCAAGCCGATTGCATTGAGCATACCAGCAGGCGTCTCTGCAACTCTTGGAGTAGGATTGCCAAAACGGGGTTCTAGAGTCGTTGCCTTAATCATAATAGAGCCTAAAAGGTCTAAATCATAGTACTTGGCATATTCCTGACCAAAACCAAAACAGCCTGATGCTGGTATAATTGGATTTTTCAAATCCAAACCAGGAAGAGAAACTTGTAAACGATTTTTAGTCATCATTTTCTCCTTATAACACAACTGTTCCTGTGCGGAAAACAGGGCCATCTTCACAGACGCGTTGACTGACAGTCTCACTATCTGGCACTTTTAGAACGCAGGCATAGCAAGCCCCCATCCCACAAGCCATACGAGATTCCAGAGATAGGTAGGCTCTTGGGTGGTCATAAAAGGTTTGATTGATGTACTTCATCATTCCAGGTGCCCCACATGAGTAAACCGCATCAAATTGACTACCTAAATCATTGATAACAACAGAAACATTTCCCTTGATGCTATAAGAACCATCATCTGTCGTTACAAATACCTGACCATATTGGGCCAATTCGGTTTCGAGAATAACAGCATCCTTAGTCGCAAAACCGAGGACTGTCACTACTGTCACCCCACGCGCATGCAATTCCTTAGCCACCTCAAGCAAGGGTGGAACACCGATCCCACCACCAACGAGGAGAACTTGGCTCTGATTGTCTAAATCAGACAAGTCAAAACCATTTCCCTGAGGCCCCATCACATCAAGAGTATCTCCCTGACTTAAGGTTGAAAAAATAGCGGTTCCAGCACCCTCTATCCGATAAATGAGATGACACTGCTTATTTGCCTTGTCAATAGACGAAATTGAAATAGGACGGCGCAAGAGATGGGCATCATCAGGCACACGTAGATGTAGAAATTGGCCTGCTCGCATAGCTTCAACCATTTCTCCTTCTAGAACTAATTCAAAGATTGCTGGCGCAATTTCCTCCTGTTCAACCACCTTCATGGTTTCCAAACGAATGGCACCCAAACGCTTCTTACATGTGGGATTCATGATTTTCCTCCTTAAATTTAAGGGGACCAGATAAAGAAAAGGCCTTGCTAATGCAAGGCCTCAGTTAGGTTAGGCTAGAACTCATGCGCACACTTAAAAAGTCTCCACAGAGAGTCCCCTATCCCTTTTATCTGACACCTTGTGAGTCTCTCTGGACTCCCCTTAAAGGTTAAATTTGTATTAGTATACCCTTTCAAAGAAAAAAAGTCAAGTAGAAAACGAACATTCTACTTGACATTACTCGATTATTTTTCACGAATCACTTCGACTTTGTAGCCATCAGGATCCTTGACAAAGTAATAGTTTGGTGCAGTTCCTGGTAGACCATTTGGCTCAGTCACTTCATATCCTTTTGCACTGTGCTCTTGATGAAGCGCTTCAAGGTCAGGTGTACTGAGGGCGATATGTGCAAAACCATCTCCCACCACATAAGGGCCGTGATCGTAGTTATAAGTCAATTCCAACTCATAGTCGTCACCCTCAAGTCCTAGATAGACAATCGTGAAGGCATGATCTGGAAAATCTCTGCGACGCAATTCTTTAAATCCAAAAGCATCTTGATAAAATGCGATTGATTTTTCAAGGTTTTCTACTCGCAAACAAGTGTGTAGCATTTTTGAAGCCATATATTCTCCTTTATTTTTAAAAAGACTGGGACAATCCTGTTCCAGTCTTATCAATTATTATTTACCAAGTTTTGCTTTAGCTGCATCTGCAAGAGCTGTGAAAGCTGCTGCATCATTAACAGCCAAATCAGCAAGCATTTTACGGTTAACTTCGATTTCAGCCAATTTCAAACCATGCATCAATTGTGAGTATGAAAGTCCGTTCAAACGAGCTGCCGCATTGATACGAGTGATCCACAATTTACGGAAGTCACGTTTTTTCTGACGACGGTCACGGTATGCATAGTAGTAAGAGTTCATTACTTGTTCTTTTGCAGTACGGAACAAGATGTGTTTAGCTCCATAGTAACCTTTTGCTAATTTAAGAATACGTTTACGACGTTTGCGTGATACAACGCCACCTTTAACACGTGCCATGTTTTATTTCCTCCAAATATTTCCTAGAATTGTTTACTTACTGTTAGGCTATTATTTCAAGCGAGTAAGCATTGCTTTGATACGTTTGAAATCTCCTGAATGCACCATAGATGCTTTACGAAGATGACGACGTTGTTTCTTAGTTTTTCCGTGGAAACGGTGAGAAGTGTAAGCACGGAAACGTTTAAGTCCACCAGAACCTGTACGTTTGAAACGTTTAGCTGATGCGCGGTGTGTTTTTTGTTTTGGCATGATTTTTTCTCCTTTATTTAAACTTTCTGACAATTACTTTTTGTCAGTTGCTGGCGCCAACTGCATGAACATTTGGCGTCCATCCATCTTAGCTCGTTGTTCGATGATTGCAATATCTTGTGTTGCTTCAGCAAACTCGGCTAAAACTTTTGCACCAATCTCTTTATGGGTGATCATACGCCCTTTAAAGCGAATGGATACCTTAACTTTATTTCCTTTTTCAAGGAACTTGCGTGCATTGCGAAGTTTTGTGTCAAAGTCACCCTTGTCAATAGTTGGACTCAGACGAACTTCTTTCACCGTAACAACACTTTGTTTTTTACGTTGTTCTTTTTGCTTTTTCTGATACTCAAATTTGAACTTACCGTAGTCCATAATTTTAGCAACAGGCGGTTTTGCTTGGGGTTGAATCAATACTAAGTCAACATTTGCACTATCAGCCAATGCTTGCGCTTCGCTGAGTGGCTTGATGCCTAGCTGTTCTCCCTCAAGACCGATCAAGCGAACTTCACGTACACGAATTTCATCATTGATGAATAAGTCTTGCTTTGCTATGGTTTTCACCTCTTTTTTATTATTAGAGAAAAACAAGAGCGGACCCGTAATGATACAAGCCCGCACGTTATGATAGCGTTTCTTAGAAACTTTTCATCCGTAGGGCCAGGCAACTTGATGTCACAAGGCGAGAAGCTCTCACTTCTGCTTTTCTCAACTTTTATATGATACCAAGTTTTCTATTCCTTGTCAAGATAAAAAGTCAATTTTTCGAAAAACTTTGTCTATTTTATCGCACCGTTTCAATTCGCCAACTATTCCATCCTTTAAAGCGGATAGCCCCTTGCTGGTCAGTTCTGTAAATCTTACTCTTGATACTTTCCATTCGTGTCAAGGTTTCCTGATGGGGAAGTTTCGCACGATTGTTTCTTCCAACTGAGATGAGAGTAATTTCTGGTTTGATTTTTTCTAGGAGAGCTGGATTGGATGATGTTTTAGCACCATGTTGGCTTGCTTTCAAGACATCCACCTCTAAGTCAGGATATTGCTTCAGCAAGTCCTTCTCTCCTTTTTCCTCCAAGTTTCCAGTAAAGAGAAAATGCTTATCCAAGAGTTTTCCATAAAGAACCAGAGAATCATCACGATTCCTATCTCCAATCTTCCTTGGAGATAGGACTTCTAAGTAACTGCCAAAAATCGGCAAGTTCTCCCCTGCTGCCACACTGCGCACCTCGGTTTGGCTTGCTTCTAGTTTCGCCACAAATTCATTCTGTGTCAAACTTCCTTTTGACACTAAAATTTCGCCCACATGGAAAGCCTTGGTCACCTCCAGCAAATCTCCAACATGCTCCTTGTCTGTATTGGTCAAAACCAGCTGGTCAATCTTGTCTACTCCTCGACTTTTAAGATAGGGAATCAAGGTTCTCTGGGCATTGCTGGTCGTCGCCTTTTCTTGCCATTTTTCAATTTTCTTATCAGACTCTGCCTTGCCTCCCACGTCTATGAGAATGTTTTTTCCAGTTACATCCCGTAGGAAAATACTTTCTCCCTGCCCTACATCCAGCATGGTAATTTCATTTTCCAGAGGATGCTTGATTAAGAAAAAGAGCCCTACGACAAAGAGACTGAATCCTGCTAGTCTTTTGATGTTTTTCCTAAAATCATACAGTATTGCCAAGGAAATTAACAGTAGAATCAACAGCCATGCGTTGGGTTGACCAAAGACCAGGGGCCTACTTGCCAGCTGCGATACCAAGCGAATGACGCCCTCCAACCACTCAAAGACAAAGTTAAACTGAGTGACTGGGTAAACAAAAGACAGAATGAATAAGATGGACAAAAGCGGTAAGAAGACCACATCAAACAGAAAGGAAAAGACAAAGGTCAAAAGGATAGACCAAGGCTGAAATTCTGCAAAATAGAAGGATAGAATAGGCAATATTCCCAAAGAAATGACCAGACTTTCTCTGGCAACAGCCTTGATCCCATCGCCTTCTTTGCTAGTCATAGTCAAGATAAAAGCATAAGCGCAGGACAAGACCCCTCCAGCTGTCAAGAAAAAGTTGGGCATGATGATAAAGAGGACAAGGATCGTCAAGGCAAAATTATCCAAACCTTTAACACCATGTTGGGCTAGTAACTTTTGCAAGAGACTGCGAATGACCGAAGCTGAAAATCCTGTCAGACCTGCATAGATAAGAGAAAAGGGATAAGTTAGCCACTTCAACTTTTCTTGAGTCAAGCCCAATTGCAAGAGGAGTTTCTTAAAGGCATCCATGAAAAAGCCCACCTGCATACCCGACAAGGCAAAGAGATGGATAATTCCAAGACTGGAATAGAGCTCATTCATCTCCTCAAAGTCTGTGTCCAAATATCCCAGCAAGAGCCCAGTCATATAATTGCGCATAGGATCTGGAAAGTGCGTCTTGATCCAAACTACAGCCTTTCGACGTAAAGCCGACAAATTTTCACCTATATCCCAACTGTTAACCTTTTTAAGTGACTGGATGTTCTTGATAGTCAGTGTCTGGTAAATCCCCTGAGTCTTCAGATAGGCTCGGTAGTCAAATCCACCAAAATTTCTCTGCCCTTCAGGCTCTGAAAGTTTTCCTTCTAGCTCTATCTCGTGAAGGTCTGTTAAGGTCTGAAAGAGCTCTTTCTCCTCCTCAGACTGGAGTTTATAGTAAACTTGGAAGGTGCGGCCCTCAGCCTTGCCCCGAAAGGACAGACTGTCTCCATTGACTTTGATGGTATCTGGTAAAATTCGTACCCTTTCAACAGAATCCACTAGGTTTTGACTAGCTTGTGTCTGTTGCCAGTTTTGAAACAAAAACCAAAATCCGAAAACTCCACAAATCGCTAAAACTTTTCCAGCAGATTTCCATGGAAATTGGAAAAAGAGACAGACAAGCAAAAAAACAAAACCTAGCAGTGAGAGATAGGACGCTCCAAAAATGGCATAGTAAAGCCAGAGCAATAGAAAACTCAGATAGATTAGGGGAATTGGGAAATTCTTAATCCACTGTAACATAGTCTTTTAACTTTTCTATGGTCTTGGCACCAATGCCAGAGACCTTCTTGAGTTCATCAACCGACTTGAACTTGCCATTTGCCTCACGATGGTCGATAATATCCTTGGCTCGTTTTCCTCCCAAGCCTTTGACCTGCTTGAGTTCTTCCAGACTAGCTTTATTTAGGTTGATCTTCTTTTCTTTACTTGACGAAGGAGTCGTTCCAGAGGCAGTCTGCTGACTAGCTGATTCTTCTCCCTTAGTTGGAACATAGACAAGAGCCTCGTCACTGACTTTCTGTGCTAGATTAAGCGACTTACTATCTGCTTCCTCTGTCAATCCACCCGCCTTCTGAACGGCATCATGAACTCGACTTCCTACTGGCAAATCATAAATCCCTGGCGATTTGACAGCACCTTTGACATCCACTGTGATCAGATCTTGTTCAGGAGACTCTTCCTTTTCTTCCTTCTTGACTTCCTTTTCAGACGATGAATCCTTTGAAACGGCCGAGACTTCAGCTTGCAAGTTTGTTTCTTTCACAGGTGTCTGTGTAGATGGCTTTAGTAGGAAAAATCCGCCTAAGGCCAAGCCTAAAACAGCACAGATGACAATGATTTTATACTCTTTGATTTTCTCGATAATTGCTTCCATATTTTCTCCTCTCTTAAGTTATTCGCAAGAGAAAGAAAAAACAGTCGAAAATTTCTTTTCAACTGCTTATTTATTTGCAAAATAGTCTTCCTTAGTCAAGACATAATGAACCCTTGTGATAATTCGACCTGGTTCTTTGTTATCCATTCTAGCATAGGGTTCTTCGTGGGAAAAGCGCATACCTGATTTCTCCATGACCTTTCCTGATGCGGGATTATCCTTATCGTGAAGAGCGGTCAACTTGTTCATTCCAACTTTCTCAAAAGCCAGCTCAATCACGGCGCGATTGGCTTCTGTCGTCAATCCTTGATTCCAATACTTTTTATTGATAATGTAGCCAATAGCTGCTTTTTTGAGAATGTGGTCAATCTTGTGCAAATCAATAGTTCCAATAAACTGACCATTGCTTTTTAATTCGATTCCCCAACGGCCCAAGGGATTAGACAAGTAAAACTGAGCAATGTTGTTCTTAGTTTCTTCTAAGCTTTGATTTGTTGGAAAAGTGTATCGTGTATTTTCTCTGTCTGAAGCATACTCAAACATAGCTTCTGCATCATCCAAGGTTACAGGTCGGAGCAATAAACGCTTCGTTTCTATAGTTGGGTACTGGGCAAATTTCACAAATATTGATTCCATACTTTTCCCTCCATTAGAGCTTGATTCTCACTAGTCTAGCATAAATAAATTTGGATGACAAGTTTTTCTTGATTTTTGAAGCGGTTTCATATACAATAAAACCATCACATTTTTGATTTATGAACTGGAATGTGACAACCAAAACAAGACCGTCAATTGAAAGGTAGGTTATCTCTATGTTAATCGGAATCCCAAAAGAAATTAAAAATAATGAAAACCGTGTTGCCCTCACTCCTGCTGGCGTCCACAGTTTAGTCAGTCGTGGACATCGTGTTCTCATCGAAACAAATGCTGGTCTCGGTTCAGGATTTACTGATGCAGACTATCAAAAGCAAGGAGCTGAGATTGTCGCAACTGCTGCTGAAGCCTGGGCAGCCGAATTAGTCGTGAAAGTAAAAGAACCACTAGCTTCTGAATACGGTTATTTGCGCGATGATCTTCTCCTCTTCACTTACTTGCACATGGCCGCTGCACCAGAATTAGCAGGTGCTATGTTAGCAGCCAAAACAACAGGAATTGCCTATGAAACTGTTCGTGACAATCAAGGACAACTACCACTCCTCGTTCCTATGAGTGAGGTTGCAGGTCGTATGGCTGTTCAAATCGGAGCTCACTTCCTTACTAAGCAAGCTGGTGGTTCTGGTGTCCTACTAGGTGGTGTACCAGGTGTTCCAAAAGGAAAAGTAACCATCATCGGTGGTGGTGTCGTCGGTACACATGCTGCCCGCATCGCCCTTGGTCTTGGTGCTCAAGTAACTATTTTAGATATCAGTGCTAAGCGTCTCTCAGCTCTAGAAGAAGTCTTTGGAAACCAAATCCAAACTCTTATGTCTAATTCATTCAACATCGAAGCAAGTGTGAGAGATGCTGATGTGGTGATTGGTGCGGTTCTCATCCCTGGTGCCAAAGCACCAAAATTGGTGACAGATGAGATGGTCAAACAAATGCGTCCAGGCTCTGTCATTGTTGACGTTGCCGTTGACCAAGGTGGCGTTATCGAGACAGCTGACCGTGTGACAACGCACGATGAACCTGTCTATGAAAAACACGGTGTTCTCCACTATGCCGTTGCCAATATCCCTGGTGCGGTTGCTCGTACTTCAACCATCGCCCTAACCAATGTCACTCTTCCTTATATCGAAGCATTGGCTGACAAAGGTTTTGCACATGCAATCTCTGAAGATGAGGGCTTGCGTCAAGGTGTGACCACTTATAAAGGTTACTTAACTAGCCTCCCAGTTGCTCAAGGCCTCGATAAAGATTATACGTCTATCGACGAACTTGTTTAAAACTAGACACTCATTAAAAAAAGCAGTTCACATCTGAACTGCTTTTTTTGCTATTCTGTTTCTTGTTTCTTTTCTTCAACCTTAACTGGAGCCGGTTCATAAGCTCGGATAATCTGAGCGACAACTGGATGGCGAACCACATCCTTGGCTGAAAAATGAACAAAGTCGATTTGGTGAATGTTCTTGAGCTTTTCTTGAGCATCAATCAAACCGGATTTAACATTACGTGGCAGGTCAATCTGGCTGATATCTCCATTGACAATCATCTTCGAATTAAATCCTAAACGAGTCAGGAACATCTTCATCTGCATGATGGTCGTATTTTGTGCCTCATCGAGAATGACAAAAGCATCGTCCAAGGTCCGACCACGCATGTACGCAAGGGGCGCGATTTCAATGATTTCACGCTCCATGAGACGAGTCGTTTGGTCTTTGCCGAGAATCTGATACAAGGCATCATAAACTGGTCGAAGATAAGGATCAACCTTCTCCTTAAGATCGCCTGGAAGAAATCCTAGACTCTCACCTGCTTCCACTGCTGGTCGAGTGAGGATAATTCGCTTGACCTGCCCACGTTTAAGGGCTGTCACTGCCAAGGTCACTGCAAGAAAGGTCTTCCCAGTCCCTGCAGGTCCGATTCCAAAGGTCACATCATGCTGTTTGACACTGTCCACATAAAGCTTTTGACCTAAGGTTTTGACACGGATCGGCTTCCCTGTATTGTCCTTGATAATTTCTTCTTCGTAAAGGGCGACAAACTTGTCGATTTCATCATTTTTGACCATGCCAATCGCAGTGACCACATCTGGTGTGCCGACTGTCATCCCCCGATTCACCAAGACCATCAAAGCCTGAATAACCTGACGGGCTTCCTCACAGGCAGACTCTTCTCCGATAACCTGCACAATCTCCGTACGAGCATGAATCACCACATCGAGCTCTTCTTCCATCAAACGAAGATGGCGCTCATTGGAACCAAAAAGATGGAACAAGTCATCTGGATGACTCAGTTGAATGTCTATTGAATGTTCCTTCAAATAAAGAACCTCTCTAATCCGTTTATTTCTTTTTATTATAGCAAAGAGAACAATAAAATACTAGCCTCATCTCATTGTCTCTAGTGTTCTAAGTATTCTTGCCAGATAGCGTCAAAGTCTCCTAGGTTAAAAGAGAAACTGGCATGCTCCTCCAAAAAGCGACTCACCTCATCAAAATCATCTGTGTGTTTTGGAAAGGCCGACTCCTCAAAAGCGAGGTCTGCCAAGATGGCTTTTGGGCTATTACTTTTAGGATTGCGCTCAGTCATGAGCCAAGTGTAAAATGATTTTCTCAATTCTTTCTCCTATCAAGAGTTTTTTGATGACACTTTTCTGATTCTTGAAAATTACTGGACTTAACCTCTGAAACGTAGTGGTTTATAAAATCCGTTTTCGCATCTGTATAGGCGTCTCGGTTGTGTTCAAATTTTTTCCACAAACTTAGTTTTAATTCCTGATACGCTTGGGCGATATCAGGATGCTGGCAGAGATAATCTCTAAAATAAATCTCGTCATGATCTCCCGTCATTCGCAAATGTAGATGAAAAACTTTTTCAGCAAATCCCTGCTCTGTATATCCTTTATTTAGCGAAATCCTGTTAGGACTTTCCGACATCACTAGCCAACCATTCTTCACCAATAAATCCCTAACTCTTGCTAAATCCTCTATTTTACCTACTTCTAACAGAATATCAACGATATTTTTAGCCCAAATATTAGGGATAGCAGTGCTGCCGATATGTTCTATTCTTTGAATAACATTTGCAAACAATATTTTTTTCAGATTTGCTTTTTCCAATTCATACCAGTCTTTCCACTCTGACTTGTGCTCCACTAAAAAAATCGGAAAAAGTTGCCAGAGTTACTCTAAACTCATTTCTTCAAGTTTCTTTTTCATGTCTATAAGACCTAAATCAACTCTGTCCCAAACTGGTCCTGCTTGATTTTGCCAGCCTTCATCAAGCCTCCGAGTGCTTTCTTGAACTGACCTTTAGAAATTCCAAAGGTTGCCTTGATATCCTCAGGAGACGACTTATCATTTAAGGTCATGAAACCGCCATTGCTTTCCAAGTAGGTCAAAATCATCTGGGCATCATTTTCCAACATTTCAAAAGAACGTGGTTTGAGGGAGAGGTTCAAGGTACGATCCACCTCACGGAAACCGATGACACGCGCATCTAGCACTTGCCCCAAACGTGGCTCTGCGTAGCGCTCACTTGGGTGAATGAAACCAAGCATGTTATTCTCTGGCAGATAGACAAAGGTCCCTGATAGCTTGAGGCGGTAAACAATAGCTGGCCAGTTTTGGTTCTGCATGTTGTTGTAGGCAGGACGCGCCAAACGTTGGAAGTCTTCCTGATACGCCAAGAGTCCCCAGATGCGGTCTTTCTTGTCCACTTCAAGGCGGATGTAAAGTCTATCGCCCTTCTTAGGCCAGAGTTCCTTGAGCTCAGGGAGGATATCGAGTGACACTACGATCTCCTTTTCAGGCAGACCGGTATCGACAAAAACACCCAAGTCCTTACGAACTTCCGTTACCGTTCCCCAACCAAATTGGTCCTGAGTGGCAGTCACTTCTAAAGTGGTCAATCGGAGTTTCTGCTTCATATCCGTATAGGCAAAACCTTTGACCGTATCCCCGACTGTATGTTGACCTTCTTCCTTGGCAAGAGCATAGGTCTGACCATCCTTTTGCACAAAGTAAAAACGGTCATTTTCATCGATGATGAGTCCAACGATAAAACTTGCAAGATTTGTATTCATATTTCCTTCTTTCGAATAAAACTCAGCCAGCAATGCCAACTGAGTTTTTCTGTTTATTTTTAGACTTCCAAGATTTCTTTTTCTTTATTGGCAGTCATGTCGTCGATGTGTTTCACAGCATCATCTGTTACTTTTTGAATATCTTTTTCAAGAGTCTTCAATTCGTCTTCAGTGATTTCTTTTGCTTTTTCTTGCTTTTTAGCTTCGTCCATAGCGTCGCGGCGGATGTTACGGACAGCCACTTTAGCATTCTCACCGACTTTCTTCACTTCTTTGGCAAGGTCACGACGAGTTTCTTCTGTAAGAGCTGGGATAACCAAGCGGATCACAGAACCGTCATTAGCTGGTGTAATACCAAGGTCAGAAGCGTTCAAGGCACGTTCGATGTCTTTCAATGAAGACTTGTCAAATGGTGTTACCAACAAAACACGCGCTTCTGGAATAGTAATAGAAGCGATTTGGTTAAGAGGAGTTTCGACTCCATAGTATTCTACGTGGATACGGTCTAGCAAGCTTGCGTTGGCACGACCGGCACGGATACCACCAAATTCACGAGCAAGTGATTGGTGAGACTGGGTCATTCTCTCTTTAGCTTTTTCTATAATTGCATTAGCCATAATTTTCTTATTCCTTTTCTTCGATATTATTTGAAACTGTTGTTCCGATATTTTCACCAAATACGACACGTTTGATGTTGCCTGGTTGGTTCATGTTAAAGACAACCAAGTCAATGTCGTTGTCCATAGAGAGGGTTGAAGCTGTTGAGTCCATGATACGAAGACCTTTGTTGATAACGTCACGGTGGGTCAATTCTTCAAACTTAACAGCTGTCTTGTCTTTCTTAGGATCGGCATTGTAAACACCATCTACGCCATTTTTAGCCATAAGGATGGCATCTGCTTCGATTTCAGCTGCACGAAGAGCCGCTGTTGTATCTGTTGAGAAGTAAGGTGAACCAATTCCGGCACCAAAGATAACGATACGGCCTTTTTCAAGGTGGCGAAGGGCACGTCCACGTACGTAAGGTTCTGCCACTTGTTGCATAGCAATGGCAGTTTGCACACGCGTATCGACGCCAACTTGCTGCAATGAATCTGCCATCACAAGAGCATTCATCACGGTCCCAAGCATTCCAGTGTAATCGGCCTGAACGCGGTCCATTCCAGCTTCTGCAGCAGGTTCTCCACGCCAGAGATTTCCTCCACCAATAACAAGGGCAATTTCGATACCTAAGCTATGAACTTCTTGAATCTCTTTTGCGATTGTTTGAACTGTTTGGATATCAATCCCTACGCCACGTTCACCGGCAAGGGCTTCACCTGATAACTTGATTAAAATACGTTTATACTTGGGATTCGCCATTTTTACTCTCCTTTTTTTATCCTACCTATTTTATCACAATTTCTAAGATTTTTATAGTATCATGAGCAATTCTTTCAAAAAAATTAGACCGTTAAAAATTCCTCTAAGTCGGTAAGGGCGCGCTCTGCAATTTTTTCATAACGAGCCTTCTTATCACGGATACGCTCGCCATCCAATTCCTTGATAATCCCAAAATTGACATTCATTGGTTGGAAATGTTTGCTGTCCGCATGAGTGATATAATGAGCTAGACTTCCGATCGCTGTGGTCTCTGGGAAGATAGCTTCACTTTCACCCTTGAAGAGGCGAGCTGCGTTAATACCTGCAACCAAGCCTGAGGCTGCTGACTCAACATAGCCTTCCACACCCGTCATTTGACCAGCAAAGAAGAGGTTGGGCTGTTTCTTAGAACGATAGGTTTGCTCGAGAAGATTTGGTGAATCCATGTAAGAATTGCGGTGCATGACCCCATAACGGACAAACTCCGCATTTTCAAGACCTGGAATCATTTGGAAGACACGCTTTTGTTCTCCCCATTTGAGGTGGGTCTGGAAACCGACGATATTGTAGAGGCTACCAGCCGCATTGTCCTGACGGAGCTGGACAACCGCATAAGGTGTTTTAAATTCTCCATCTCGAGGGCCTGTGTAGTCGTCTGGATACTCCAGACCGACTGGCTTCATCGGACCATAAAGCATAGTTTTAATGCCACGCTTAGCCATGACTTCGATAGGCATACAACCTTCAAAGTACTTTTCTTTTTCAAACGAATTGAGCGGTGCTTCTTCCGCATTGACCAAGGCTTCATGAAAATCCATAAACTCTTGCTTGGTCATTGGAGCATTGAGGTAGGCCGCCTCTCCCTTATCATAACGAGATTTGAGATAGACCTTACTCATATCGATGGTGTTAACGTCAATAATTGGCGCCGCCGCGTCATAGAAATAGAATCCATCCCCATCATTAAGGGCATGAATCTTCTCAGCTAGGGCATCGCTGGTCAAAGGACCAGTAGCGACAACAGTAATAACGTCAGTTGGCAATTCTGTAATTTCATCACGAACCACCTCAATTAAGGGATGATTAGCTACTTTCTCAGTCACCATCTTTGAGAAACCATCGCGGTCCACCGCAAGCGCACCACCTGCAGGAACACGTGTAGCCTCAGCAGATTCCAAGATGACCGAACCCAAGCGACGCATTTCTTCCTTAAGAAGCCCAACTGCATTGGTCAAAGCATCCCCACGTAAGGAATTGGAACAAACCAATTCAGCAAAATTGTCTGTTTTGTGCTGAGGTGTTGACTTGACCCCACGCATTTCATAGAGCTTAACTGGAATACCACGTTCTGCGATTTGGTAGGCTGCTTCAGAACCTGCCAAACCTGCTCCGATAACATTGATATAAGATTGAGACACGACACTAATACCTCTTTGGGTGGAAACTAAGTCCAAATAAAAACAAGCTACTAGACTATTTGACACCCACAAATCTTTCTAATTTTTCTTTTACTAGTATAACAAAAAAAGGGAAGAAGGCAAACTTCCCTGTTTAGTCGTTGGATTGTTTCTCTTCCCAATCGTGGTAGGCAGCGTAGAGCTGACTTTTATTCCACTGGTAGAGTTTCGCAACTTCCTTAATGGCTTGATTTTTCTTCATGCCTTGCTGGATACGAGATTGGATTTCTGAAAACAAGTCCTCCTCGTCCTTTTCCTCCACATCTTGACTGGCACCTTCAACGATGAGAAGGCATTCCCCCTTGAGTGGCGTTTCAGCGATGCTTTCTAGTAGCTCTGAAATCTTTCCTCGTTGGTATTCTTCATAGATTTTAGTCAATTCTCTGACCAAGACTACCGAGCGATCACCGTAGACTTCTAGCATATTTTCTAACGTATCCGCTACACGGTGGGGGGATTCATAGAAAATCTGAGTTTCTGGGTAATCTTTTTTTAAGTCGAAAAATTGCTTTTGCTGGCCAGACTTTCTCGGTAAGAAACCGTAAAAGATATGTGGCTGTGGCGCTAGGCCACTGGCAATCAAGGCAGAAATTCCTGCAGAGGCACCTGGAACGGTAACAACTGCGATTTCTTCCTCAATAGCTGCCTTGACCAAATCATGACCAGGGTCCGAGATACTAGGCAGACCCGCGTCAGAAACTTGAGCAATACTTTGCCCTGCTTTCAAAAAACTAATCAAATCAGGAATTTTTTCCTTGGCATTGTGTTCGTGAAAACTGATCTGTTTGGTTGAAATATCAAAATGCTTGAGCAAAAGCCCCGTATTACGGGTGTCCTCAGCCGCAATCCAGTCCACTTCTTTTAGAGTCTGGATGGCACGAAAGGTCATATCGTCTAGATTGCCAATCGGCGTTGCTACAAGGTAAAGCTTGCCATAGGAAGACTGCCCCTTAAAACTTTTTTGAATCTGCATGCCTACTCCCTGTACAACAACTCGTCACAGAACATACATTCCTCGTCCTGCTCTCGGCGTTGGCCGTAAAAATCATTACAAACGTGAAACCCGTCCTTATAGATCCGACGGACGCTTTCACGAACATGCTTGGCCTTGACGGGAGCATCTGCTTCCACCTCACCTAAGCGTTCGCGCAACTTACTATTTTCCAAACGAAGAGCTGTATTTTCCTCTACCAGGCTCTTGAGATTTTTCTTGATGGCTTCCACATCGGCCAAGGTTACCAATAACTGTTGGGAAAAATCATCCAGCGCGTCAAATAATTCTTTTTTGTCCATAAAACAGCCCTTTCCTTTCTTTATCGTTCATTTTTGAGTTTACATTTCTTTCAAGACCAGATATTCCATGGCATTTTGAAAGCTGACATTAGCTTGCCACATTTTTCTAGCTTCTAGCAAATCTTGTAGAATCACTCTTACTCTTGCTTGTAGGATATCTTGTCCACAGAGGACTTCAAGAATCCGTAAAACCTGATCTTGTTTTTCCTTATCATCTGCCAAGCTAGCTAGTTTGGCAACTTGCAAATAACTTTCTTTTTTCTTAGCTACTAACCAAGTCAGCAGGCGTTCACTTTCATCAACCAAGATCCAAAAACTTGCCTGATTGGCTAACTTTTCTGCTTCAGCTCGCGATTGACTAAACTGGGCTAAAAGAGTTGCTTTTTTCTTGACCAGACCTGCTTGTTCTAATTGATGGATGAGCTTCTCTTCTTGCTTTTTAAAGTGGAAAATCTGGGTTCGACTGCGGATTGTCGGTAAAATCTTTTCCTCATCGCTGGTCAAGAAGAAAATATAAACCTCGCTCTGGGGTTCTTCGATGACCTTGAGCAGAGAATTGGCTGCATTAGGATGCATTTTCTCAGCTTGCTCGATAATAAAGACCTGTTGCTGACTTTCAATCCCTGCTTGGGAAAACTGGCCCACCAATTCTCGAATCCGTTCTGTCTTGATGACCTGATTGACTGGCTTAATCAAAGTGACATCGGGAAATTCTCCCAGTTCAATCAGCTTACAATTTCGGCATTTCTCACATGGTAAAACGCCTACTTTATCCGTACAAAAGAGGCTCTTAGCCAAAAACTGCGCCATTTCCAAGCTTCCAAAGAAACCTGAAAAGAGATAGGCATGATTGAGCTGGTCTTGTTCTAGGATACGAACAAAGCGGTCAAACTGGTCTGGTTGCCAATCTTTTAGTTGATCTTGTTTCATTTGGCCAAGCCCATTCTGTCAAACAAGACAGCCTTGGTAGTTTCCACAACTTGCTCCAAAGGAAGACTCGCATCAATCTTGACTATGCGATTTCCTTCTTTGTCCAGAAGAGAAAGGTAACCTTGACGGACTTTTTTATGCAAGTCCAAACCTTCTAAGTCCAAACGATTGACCTCACGATTGCTATTAGCAGCAATGCGAGCCAGTCCTGCTTCCACCTCGATGTCAAAATAGAGGGTCAAATCGGGTTTAAGGCCATCTGTCGCAAACTGATTGAGCCAATCAATGGCGTCAATATTCAAGCCACGACCAAATCCCTGATAGGCAAGAGAACTATCGATGAAGCGATCCATAATGACCAACTTGCCAGCTTCAAGGGCAGGGAGAACTTTTTCCACCAAGTGCTGTCTGCGACTGGCGATATAGAGAAGGAGTTCCGTTTTAGGATCCATCTGAGTATGACTTGGGTCCAAAATCACTTCCCGAATCTTCTCCCCAATCAAGACTCCGCCAGGTTCACGGGTCGTCAGCACCTCTACCCCTTTTTCCTCTAAAATTGGTAGCAGAGCCTCTAAAACACTGGTCTTTCCTGCTCCCTCTGGTCCCTCAAGAGAGACTAAAAATCCTTTTGACATGTCTAACTCATTTCTTTTTTACTACTTCTATTCTATCAAAAAATAGGGGTTTGTGACAATCTTTTTTGTCTTCTCATTTAATACTCAATGAAAATCAAAGAGCAAACTAGGAAGCTAGCCGCAGGCTGTACTTGAGTACGGCAAGGTGAAGCTGACGCAGTTTGAATTTGATTTTCGAAGAGTATCAGCCACCATAAAAGAGGCAGACAAAACTACCTCTTATTTACCTAATTCTTGTGTTCGTTTGTAGGCTTGATGAACTCCATCCATGACTGTTCCTCGAAAAGCATGTGCTTCTAGGCTTGCTACACCAGCGATAGTCGAACCGCCTGGGCTACAGACTTGGTCTTTCAATACTCCAGGATGTTGCTGACTTTCAAGGACCAATTGCCCAGCTCCTACCACAGTTTGAGCTGCCATTTTCAATGCTATTTCTCGTGGTAATCCTGTCTGAACACCTGCATCTGCCAAGGCCTCAATAAAGAGATAGACAAAGGCTGGTCCACAACCTGCAAGACCTGTCGCCGCGTCGATTAAGCCTTCTCCTAGTTCAACCAAGAGACCAGCCTTAGTTAAAAGCTGACAAAAGAGATCACTGTCCTCAACCCTGCAATTAGGAGACAAGGCATAGCTAATCACTCCTTGACCGATAGAAGCAGGAGTATTTGGCATCATACGAATAATTCTGTGTTGATTTGGGATAAGACTTGCTAGTTTTTCTAAAGTCAATCCAGCTGCCATGGAAATCAAAAGAAGACTTTCTCTTTTTTCAAGGATGGTCTGGTATTGAGAAAGCAGTTCAGAAAACTGAGCAGGCTTAACTCCTAGAAAAATCACATCAGCTTCTGCAAAAATTTCTTCATTGCTAGAAGCCTGAGCACCGAAATTGGCGATGAAAGCATCTACTTTCGCTTGACTGCGATTGGCAAGGAGAATCTGAGCACCCGTCTTGGCCTGCAAAACAGCCTTAGCCAAGCTAGCTCCCATATTCCCCAAACCGATAAATCCAATCTTCATCTCTTACTCCCTTATCTGTCCGTCCCCAGTAACCACATACTTGTAGCTGGTCAACTCTTTCAAGCCCATAGGCCCACGCGCATGCAGTTTCTGAGTAGAAATCCCCATCTCACATCCAAGTCCAAACTGGCCCCCGTCAGTGAAACGCGTTGAGGCATTGACATAAACCGCTGCTGAGTCCACTTGATCTGTAAAGTAAGCTGCAGTTGCAGCATTTTCCGTCACAATGGCATCCGAATGATGGGTACTGTGGGCTTCAATATGCGCAACCGCTTCTTCTAGACTGCTCACAACCTTAACCGCTAGTATATAGTCTAAAAACTCGGTGTCAAAGTCTTGTGCCTCAGCTGCTCGACCTGAAACAAACTGACTTGCTGTGCTATCCAAACGAAATTGAATTGGTTCCAGTCCAGCTTCCTTACGCTCTGCAACCAGCACTTGCTCCAAACGAGGAAGGAAGCTTGCTGCCTTGTCTTCATGAACCAGCAAGACCTCCATGGCATTGCAGACAGAAGGACGGCTGGTTTTAGCATTGTTGATAATCGATAGTGCCTTGTCTTCGTCTGCATCCTTATCTACATAGACATGGACAATCCCAGTTCCTGTCTCGATAACAGGCACGATAGCATTTTCAACAACAGCATTGATCAAGCCAGCGCCTCCACGAGGAATGAGAAGGTCTAGGTAGCCCTTGGCCTTCATCATGGCATAGCTACTTTCTCGGCTGGTGTCTTCCACCAGTTGAATCACCTCTGGATGGATGGTCGTCGTCTCCAAGCCCTTCTTCAAGGCTGTAACAATAGCATGAGCTGTTTGGTAGGCGTCCTTACCACTACGAAGAACGACCGCATTGCCACTTTTGAGAGCCAAAGCAGCCGCATCAGACGTCACATTTGGACGACTTTCATAGATAATCCCAATAACTCCCATGGCCACACGCTTCTTGGTAATAACCAAACCATTTTCAAGATGACTTGTTTCTAGGACTTCACCGATAGGATCTGGTAAAGCAACCACTTCACGAATCCCTCTTGCCATCGCTTCTATACGTCCCTCATCCAAATAAAGACGGTCTAGCATGACATCTGAGATTTTCCCTTTGGCCGCTGCCATATCGAGGGCATTTGCCACTAAAATCTCCTCAGTAGCCGCCAATAAATGATCAGCCATAGCTAGCAAGGCTTGGTTTTTCACTATTTCACTAGCTGTGTTAATCGATTTTTTAACAGCTTGTACCTGTTCAAATTGTTCTTGTGTACTTACCATCGTTCACCTCTAAAATTCTGTAAAGAGCAGCTGGATTTCAGGAGTGATGGAAATCCAGTCATCACGGTGAATCAAGACTCCCTTAGCTTTTTGAAAACGGAGCATATCTTCTAGGGCTGAGACACCAAATTGGACACGTCCCTTTCCAAGAGATTGACCTGTTTCTTTATCTGCTACTGTGACAATATCATGGTAAGAGAAATCCCCTTCCACTTCTACAACGCCTGATAAAAGGAGACTTTTCCCGTTTTTTGAAAGTGCCTCTGCAGCTCCACCATCTACCCAAATCGTTCCCTGACTTTGAGCATAGAAGGCCAGCCATTGTTTCTGGGTACGAAGTCCCTTCTCTTGCGCAACAAAGAAGGAACCATCCTTGGTCTCCTCCGCTGCCTCAATCAAGGCATCTGATTTCATAGACGAGCAGATATAGACTGGCACACCCGACTCCGTCGCGATCGTAGCCGCCTTGATCTTAGTCAACATGCCACCTGTACCATTAGACGAACCTGCTCCATCAGCCATATCAATAATCTCACGATTGATAGTCTCGATTTTCTCAAGACGTTTAGCTCTTGGATCTGAGTTGGGATTTCCAGTATAGAGACCGTCTACATCCGTTAAGAGAACTAAGAGATCTGCTTGTACCATAGCCGCTACCTGAGCACTCAGAGTATCATTGTCCCCAACCTTGAGCTCATCAATAACGACACTGTCATTCTCGTTGATGATTGGAATGGCTCCACGATGAAGCAATACAGACAAAGCCTGGTGGGCGTTCTTATAACGACGTTTATCTACAAAATCATCCTGTGTCAGCAAGATTTGCGCAGAGACGATTTGGCGCATGAGGAGGTTGGTTGTGTATTCTTCTAGGAGCAAACCTTGTCCTACTGCAGCCGAAGCCTGCTTATCTGCAATCTTGGTCGGACGTTTTTTAAAACCCAAAGCTCCAAATCCAGCAGCTACTGCCCCAGATGACACTAAAATCAACTCATGTCCAGCCTCATGCAGCATAGCCAATTGCTGGGTAATTGCCTTTACTTTGCTTCTTGATAAACTCCCGTCTTCATTTGTCAAGGAGGAGGTCCCCACCTTAAAGACGATTCGTTTGTACTTCATATTCTCACTCCGATTCTTCATATTTATCCATTATAACATGAATACTTTAAAATAGAAAAGACTTGAAATGAAAAAGGTTGAGACAAGGCATCTCAACTCTTTTATCTATTCTCATTTTTGCGCAATCTTTCCAGCGTTTCCTTAAAAATTTCTGGAATATCTGCTGTGAACTCCAAGGTTTCACCTATTCTCGGATGGGTAAAACCTAGAGTCTTAGCATGGAGAAATTGTCCATGTCCTTTCAGCGTTTTTCGAGGACCATAGACCTCATCACCAGCGACCGGATGGCCAATATAAGCCATATGAACACGAATTTGGTGGGTACGCCCTGTTTCCAGTTGCAACTCCACTAAAGTATAATCACCAAAACGTTCTAAGACGTGGAAACGCGTTACTGCAGGCTTCCCTTTAGCAGTTACAGCCTGTTTCTTACGGTCTTTTTCACTACGACCAATCGGCGCTTCAATCACACCACGATCATTGGGAAGATTGCCATGAACAATCGCCCAGTATTTGCGGAGAGACTTCTTATCCTTGAGTTCTTGGGCAAGTGCCAAGTGGGCCTCGTCATTCTTAGCAATCATAAGGAGACCAGATGTGTCCTTGTCAATGCGGTGAACGATACCTGGACGCAGAACCCCATTGATACCTGATAAGTCCTTGATATGGTACATGAGGGCATTGACCAAGGTTCCACTGGTATGACCGGCGCTGGGATGAACCACCATCCCTTGAGGCTTGTTAACGACGGCTACGTCCTCATCTTGGTAGATGATTTCGAGTGGCAAATTCTCAGCTACATATTCTAAAACCTCTGGTTCTGGCACATGATAAGTGACCACATCGCCCTCTTGGACAGTGTATTTTGCTTTCTTGGCTTGCCCATTCACCAAAACTTGTCCAGCCTTGATTTGTTCATTCGCGAGACTACGTGACAATTCTGTCAGGTCCGACAGAGCCTTGTCTAGACGTTGCCCCCCAGTTTCAATTTTTATTTCCATTTACTTCCTCTTTAAGCATTGCAATCAATAAAACAATCACACCAACTGTCAAATAGCTGTCAGCAACATTGAAAATCGCAAAGTTGATAAAGTCTAAGTGAAACATATCCACCACAAAACCTTGACTCATTCTGTCGATAAAGTTGCCCAGACCTCCCGCTATTATCAGGGTCAGTCCAAAAACCAACCAGAGAGAATCCTCCATGTGTTTATGTAAATACCAAATGGCACCTACCATGACGATCAGTGTAATGACAGCAAATAACCACTGCTGATCTTGTAGCATGGAGAAGGCTGCCCCACGATTTTGCAGGTAGGTCAAGCTAACAAGATTGGGGATCCACGAACGAACTTCACCCAGTGGAATCTGCTGGAGAACATAGGCTTTAACCCACTGATCCAGCCCAATCAAAAGCAGTACAATGACTGCTACTATTCCTCTTTTTTTCATGACTTCCTCTTTTGATCAAAATATTCTTGCATAACCTCAACGAAAAGAGTCCCAGCTTGGCTAAGCTCCACCTCTTCCCGTTTGACGTAGACCATGCGATTATCTAGATTATCCTTGAGACGAATGACTGTGATGCCATTGACACTGTCACTATCTAAAAATCCTGAACCTGTCGCATAGGCATCCGTCCGCTCCAAAATACCATTCAAAGTAGCACGGTCGGTCACATTGAACATCTGCGAGCTCGCGCTTGTGTCGACAAAGTTCTCTGAATAGTATAGATACTCATCCTTTTCCTGAGTAAAACGAACCGTTGGTAAATCTGCTAGGTCCTCCATGACCAGTTCTTCTTTGTCCGCCAAGGGATGACCTTCACGCAGATAGATATGGGTATGAAAAGGAATCAACTCAATGACTTCAAGACCTAACTTTTCAACCCGTTGCATAATTCCTTTTTGATTTTGATTGTTGAGGTAGATAATCCCAATCTCACTGTGTCCTTGGGCTACTTCGTCTAATATTTGAACTGTGGTAGACTCAAAAATACGAAAGTTCTTATAATCAGGATAACCCTCTGAAAAGGCCGTAATCGTTGGTGGCAAGAAGTCATAGTGCTGGCTGGCAATAGAAAATTCATCCTTTTCTTCCTCAGGATTAGCATACTGATTTTGAAAAACATCAAAGCCCTTGACCAATTCTTGCGCTTTCTCATAAAATTCCATACCGCGACGTGTCAAAAACGTTCCTGAACTCGTCCGACGGAAAATCTTAAAGCCTAACTCTTTTTCCAAATCGCGCACAGAAATAGACAGACTCGGCTGACTAACATACATCTTTTCAGCAGCTTCACGGAAAGTACCACTATTGGCAATGGCCACAACATAGCGTAATTGTTGAATATTCATCTTCTACCCCCAACTTCTCTATCTGTTCATTATACCATATTTTAGAAGTTTTCCACCGAGGAAAAATAATGCCACTCATAAATTTCATCTACACTAGTAACAAAGAATTATGGGTATCAAAACAAAAAAATAGGCTCTCCGAAAACTCGGAAAGCCTATTTTATGCTACTTCTAGCTTCCTCGCCTTTACATTTCAAGGCTCGGGATAAAAAGGTTCACTGAACCTTTTTATTTTGCGATTGGATAAACAGAAACTTGTTTTTTATCGCGTCCTTTACGTTCAAAGCGTACTACGCCTTCAACTTTAGCGAACAAAGTATCGTCTCCACCACGTCCAACGTTTACACCTGGGTAGATGTGTGTACCACGTTGACGGTAAAGGATTGATCCACCTGTTACAGTTTGTCCATCAGCTGCTTTAGCTCCAAGACGTTTCGCTTGTGAATCACGTCCGTTTGATGTAGAACCTCCACCTTTTTTGTGGGCGAAAAGTTGCAAGTTGTTAAGAGTCATTTTTAACATAATGTTTTCCTCCGTGTTAGTTTTCTGTGATAACTCTGGTTTGGACGAACTCAGAAGAGTTCTCCGATAAGTTTGCCATACCTAAGAAAAATGATTCGAAGAATAACTGGGTCATTTCTCTCTGGTGCGAAGGAAGATCCGCTGGTATTTCAACCTTTAGATAGCCACCTTCATCTTCGTTTAATTCTAAGATTGGTTCATAGCCTGCAAATTTCTCAATGGAATTGATAAAGTTAATGGCAAGCGTAGAAACCGATGCACACACGACATCTAAGCCGTATTCGCCACTTTCGGCGTGTCCAGTAATTTCCGCACTCCTCAGCTCGCCATCTTCGGCTCTCTCAAAGACTGCTTGTATCATGTGTTCTCCTTAAAAATTAAGCGTTGATCGCGTTGATGACAACTTTTGTATATGGTTGACGGTGACCTTGTTTGCGGTGGCTACCTTTTTTAGGTTTGTACTTGTAAGTAACAACTTTCTTTTGTTTTCCTTGTTTTTCAACAGTTCCAACTACAGTAGCTCCAGCAACAAGTGGAGTTCCGACAACAGTGTTTTCACCACCAACAAGAACAACTTCGTTAAAAGTAACTTCTTGACCAGCTTCAACGTTCAATTTTTCAACGTAAACTGCTTGACCAACTTCAACTTTAACTTGTTTTCCGCCAGTTTTGATAATTGCGTATGTGCTCATTATGCACCTCCTATGATTTTTAGGGTTTCCCCGTATTTTTGTGAAGACTCGCCTAGCATCGTGGGACGAACCACTTAAAAGAAGAGCTCTAAGTATAACAAAGTTTAAATTTTGTATACGATGAGCAACGATGTTCGTGCGGTTGCACAGGACTGTGCATAGTCAACTCTTCGATTATAGCATATCTTCTTTTTTCTTACAAGTAAAATCAATTAAAATTAAGTTTTTTCTCTCCTTTTTTTCTCCAAGAAGCAAAAAGCATACTGAAGTAAAAGATACTCATCATAAGGGGAATACCTAGAATTGTCTTTTCCTGATAATAAATCGTCAAATAAGCTGAAAAAACAACTCCGAAGACAAAACTGCTAAGCAAGCTAACAAAAATCAAGCCCTCTCGTAGGAAAGGCGTATGCTTGGTCCGGAAATAATCACCAAAAGCCAACATGGTACGTTTAATATTCCCAGTCATAAAAGCATTATTATAGGCAATCCCTGATACTTCTCCAAAAGCAGTTGTCACCAGTCCCATACAGAAGGCCAATGGCGGTACGAGATAGATATTCTCTACAGTTTGCGGCACAAAGCCAATAATTAGGGACAAGACTGCAAGTGGAATTACGGACAAAATTGGCTTTTTAACAATTCTCAATTTTTCCTTATAAACAGTTAATAAAAGGACTCCCATCATAAAAGCTAGCAAGGTCATTACTTTGGCACTGGCATCTGACACATTGTGTTGAATGAGTCCTACTGATAGAAAAACCACATTCCCAGTCTGTCCTGCCACAAGGGTATTTCCTCGCACGATAAAGGTGTAGGCATCTACATATCCTGCACAAAAAGTCAAAAAAAGCGCTAGTCTCTTAGACTGACGTGATATTTTTCTTATTGGTAATAATCTCATTTT
This sequence comes from Streptococcus sp. CM6, assembly GCF_000526095.1. Taxonomy (NCBI): domain Bacteria; kingdom Bacillati; phylum Bacillota; class Bacilli; order Lactobacillales; family Streptococcaceae; genus Streptococcus; species Streptococcus sp. CM6. The sequence continues at coordinate 199,555 of NZ_JATS01000006.1, forward strand.
TTCCCCCTTTTCATTTCATCTACTTATCTAAATATTGTACCACTTTCTCCTAAAAATGCGTAGTCCATTTGAAAATTTTTACCATCTGTTGGATAGTCCTTCTTTTCTATGATATAATGAAGGAAGGAATTGAAGTCGGAAAAGGAGTATTTATGCTTAAATTAGGTGTCATCGGAACAGGGGCTATCAGCCATCACTTCATAGAGGCAGCCCATACCAGTGGCCAATACCAGCTGGTTGCTGTCTACTCTAGAAAACTAGAAACTGCCGCAACCTTTGCTTCTCGTTATCAAGATATCAAACTCTTTGATCAATTAGAAGACTTCTTTAAGTCTTCCTTTGATGTAGTCTATATCGCCAGTCCAAACTCCTTGCATTTTGTACAAGCCAAGGTTGCCTTGTCTACTGGTAAGCACGTCATTCTTGAAAAACCAGCTGTCACTCAGCCACAAGAATGGCTTAATCTGATTCAAACGGCTGAGAAAAATCACTGTTTTATCTTTGAGGCAGCTCGTAATTACCACGAGGAAGCCTTTACCACTATCAAAAACTTTTTAGCAGACAAGCAAGTGCTGGGAGCAGATTTCAACTATGCCAAGTATTCTTCCAAGATGCCGGATTTGTTGGCTGGGGAGACGCCAAATGTCTTTTCAGATCGTTTTGCTGGTGGAGCCCTTATGGATTTGGGGATTTATCCTATCTATGCCGCTGTTCGTCTCTTTGGGAAGGCTCAGGACGCGACTTATCAGGCTCAACAGCTTGACAATAGCATTGACCTAAATGGCGACGGTATCCTCTTCTACCCTGACTTTCAAGTTCACATTAAAGCTGGGAAAAACATCACTTCCAATCTTCCTTGCGAGATTTATACAGTAGATGGAACCTTGACCCTTAACACGATTGAGCATGTCCGCTCAGCTATTTTTACCGACCACCGAGGAAATCAAGTCCAGCTCCCTATCCAACAGGCTCCTCATACGATGACTGAGGAAGTCGCTGCATTTGCACACATGATCCAGCAACCAGACCAGACACTTTACCAGAACTGGCTGGATGATGCAGGTTCTGTTCATGACCTATTATATACCATGCGCCAGACTGCTGGCATTAGATTTGAGGCAGAAAAATGAAAACCAAACTACCGACTGAATGGCAAGAACTAAGTGACCAACTCGGTTTCCAAGAATTCACCCCCATTCAAACTCAACTATTTGAACCTATTCTTGCTGGAGAAAACCTCCTAGGAGTGAGCCCAACAGGAACTGGTAAGACCCTCGCTTACCTCCTGCCAAGCCTTCTCAGGCTACAAAAGAAAAAAGCCCAGCAACTCTTGATTCTAGCACCAAATACGGAACTTGCTGGACAGATTTTTGATGTATGTAAAACGTGGGCAGAGGCTATCGGCTTGACTGCTCAGCTCTTCTTATCAGGTTCGAGTCAGAAACGTCAGATTGAACGCCTAAAAAAAGGACCAGAAATTCTGATTGGAACTCCTGGCCGTATCTTTGAGTTGATTAAATTGAAAAAAATCAAGATGATGAATGTGGAAACCATCATTCTGGATGAATTTGACCAATTGCTTGATGATTCTCAGATTCACTTTGTCGAGAAAATCACTCACTACGCACCTCGTGACCACCAACTCATCTACATGAGTGCGACGACCAAGTTTGACCAAGAAAAGATTGCTACCAACACGCGCACCATTGATCTTTCTGATCAAAAGTTGGACAACATTCAACACTTCTACATGCAGGTGGACCAACGCCATCGTGTGGATATGCTACGAAAGCTGGCTCATGTAGAGGATTTCCGTGGTCTGGTCTTCTTTAACAGCTTGTCAGATCTAGGAAGTGCAGAAGAAAAACTGCAATATCGAGATGTCTTGGCTGTTTCCCTCGCTAGTGATGTCAATGTCAAGTTTAGAAAAGTTATCTTGGAAAAGTTTAAGGACAAGCAACTAACTCTTCTTCTTGCAACAGACCTTCTGGCTCGTGGAATTGATATCGATAGTCTAGAATGTGTCATAAACTTTGATATTCCCAGAGATATCGAAACTTACACTCACCGCGCTGGTCGTACAGGTCGCATGGGTAAAGAGGGCTATGTTATCACTCTCGTAACCCATCCTGAAGAACTTAAAAAACTCAAGAAATTCGCAAGTGTAGGTGAAATTGTCCTAAAAAACCAAGAACTCTATATCAAATAAGGTTGGCTCACACCAACCTTTTTCTTATCCCCAAGTAATTTCCAATTGATAGCTGGCAAAAGGGTGTCCCTCTGGATTTTGTAGTTGATAGGCTAGCTCAATCTTTTGTCCATCCAGTTTGTAGTGACTTGTTTGAATGATGAACTCCTGCATCCCCATTGGAGTAGGAATATAGGCCAAACTATCACTATCCTTTAGAAAATGCATGACGGTCTTGGGACTCGAGAAACGGGTCATCACCAGTTCTTGACTATGAAACTTGAGAACCACTTTTTCCTTTCCCTCATTGTAGAAAAGCAGATAGCGATAATCTCCCTTTTCACGCACCTCCACGTCATAGAGTTGGTCAATGACTTCCAACTGTTCATCAAACTGAATCCTATTTCGCATCCGAATCTTCACATCAGGTCCTCTTTCTTCTCTCTTGTCCTACTATTTTACCAAAAACTCTAGCTTTTTGCTATAATGGTCATATGAACGAAAAAGTATTCCGTGACCCAGTTCACAACTACATCCATGTAAACAATCAGGTCATCTATGACTTGATCAATACAAAAGAATTTCAACGTCTTCGCCGTATCAAACAGCTAGGGACTTCCAGTTATACCTTCCATGGTGGTGAGCACAGTCGCTTTTCCCACTGTTTGGGAGTCTATGAGATTGCTCGACGTATCACGGAGATTTTTGAAGAAAAATATCCTAAAGAATGGGATCCTGCTGAGTCTCTCTTGACCATGACCGCTGCGCTCCTTCATGACCTCGGGCATGGTGCCTACTCCCATACTTTTGAACATCTCTTTGATACAGATCATGAGGCCATTACCCAGGAAATCATCCAAAGTCCTGAGACAGAGATTCACCAAGTCCTGCTACAAGTAGCACCTGATTTCCCCAAAAAGGTGGCTAGTGTCATCGATCATACCTACCCTAACAAGCAGGTCGTACAGCTCATTTCCAGTCAGATTGATGCAGACCGCATGGACTATCTCTTGCGCGACTCCTATTTTACAGGAGCATCTTATGGGGAATTTGACCTGACTCGCATCCTCCGAGTGATTCGTCCTGTCGAAAATGGTATCGCCTTTCAGCGCAATGGTATGCATGCCATCGAAGACTATGTTCTCAGCCGCTACCAGATGTATATGCAGGTTTATTTCCACCCAGCAACACGGGCCATGGAAGTTCTCCTACAAAATCTCCTCAAACGCGCTAAGGAACTCTATCCTGAAGACAAAGATTTCTTTGCACGAACTTCTCCTCATTTGCTACCTTTTTTTGAAAAGAAAGTTACTCTATCTGACTATCTAGCTCTGGATGATGGCGTGATGAATACCTACTTCCAGCTCTGGATGACTAGTCCTGACAAGATACTAGCCGACTTGTCGCAACGCTTTGTCAACCGCAAGGTCTTTAAATCCATTACTTTTTCAGAAAAAGACCAAGACCAACTCGCAACCATGAGACAACTGGTTGAAGATATCGGTTTTGATCCAGACTACTATACTGCTATTCATAAGAACTTTGACCTACCTTATGATATCTATCGACCCGAATCTGAAAATCCAAGGACACAGATTGAGATTTTACAAAAAAATGGTGAACTGGCAGAACTATCTAGCCTGTCCCCTATCGTCCAATCCCTTGCTGGCAGCCGCCACGGTGACAATCGTTTCTATTTTCCAAAAGAAATGTTGGATCAAAATAGCATCTTCGCAAGTATCACCCAGCAATTTTTACACTTGATTGAGAACGATCATTTTACCCCAAATAAAAACTAGAAGAGGAAATTTATGAGTATTAAACTAATCGCTGTCGATATCGATGGTACCCTGGTTAACAGTAAAAAGGAAATCACTCCTGAAGTCTTTTCTGCCATCCAAGATGCCAAACAAGCTGGCGTCAAAGTCGTGATTGCAACTGGCCGCCCTATCGCAGGTGTTGCTAAACTTCTGGACGACTTGCAGTTGAGAGACAAGGGTGACTATGTGGTAACCTTCAACGGTGCCCTTGTCCAAGAAACTGCTACTGGCCATGAGATTATCAGCGAATCTTTAGCCTATGAGGACTATCTCGATATGGAATTTCTCAGTCGCAAACTCGGTGTCCACATGCACGCTATTACCAAGGACGGTATCTATACTGCCAATCGCAATATCGGAAAATACACAGTGCACGAATCAACCCTCGTCAACATGCCTATCTTTTACCGCACTCCTGAAGAAATGGCTGACAAGGAAATCGTCAAGTGTATGTTTATCGATGAACCGAAAATTCTCGACGTTGCGATTGAAAAGATACCAGCAGAATTTTACGAACGCTACTCCATCAACAAATCTGCTCCTTTCTACCTCGAACTCCTTAAAAAGAATGTAGACAAGGGTTCAGCCATCACTCACCTAGCTGAAAAACTCGGATTGACCACAGATGAAACCATGGCAATCGGAGACGAAGAAAATGACCGTACCATGCTGGAAGTCGTTGGCAACCCTGTAGTCATGGAAAACGGAAATCCAGAACTCAAAAAAATCGCCAAATACATCACTAAAACAAATGATGAATCTGGCGTTGCCCATGCCATCCGTACGTGGGTATTGTAAAAAAGTAAGAATAGACGAAACCCGCTCAACTGAGCGGGTTTTATCTATTTCATCTTAGAATTAGAAATAATTTATCAAAACACTTGACATCTCGGTTCTCCGTTATATAATATGATTAAGATAAAAATTGAGGTAAAGAAAAATATGAGAAAAATTATTCAAGAATTACTTAATAGTTCTATTTCTACATCTGCTATTTCACAAGGTGCCGGTGTGCCATGGACTACCGTTTCTGACCTCAGAAAAGGAAAAACAAGCATGGACAAAATGGCACTTCTCACAGCAGAAAAACTTTATGAATTTGCTACAGCTGATAAGCAGTGATTTCCGTCACTGCTTTTATTATTGCAAACAAAAAAGCCCGCAAGCCTGAGCCTGCGGTTACAATTCGAACAATATTTTAGAAAATTTCCTTTCTATTTTTAAAAAATTATTTTGTAGTGATCAATCCGTCAGGCTCGATGTTGAAACTTTCTTTTTCAGCCAATCGGCCATCTTCAAGCATGAGGTGTTGTACAGTTACTTAAATCTTGAGAGTACAAAAACATAAGCGCAGGAACTTGCGATGTCCAAGATGTTGTACAGTTACTTAAATCTTGAGAGTACAAAAACAAGTTGCCAGATATACGGTTGCTTATCAAGGTTGTACAGTTACTTAAATCTTGAGAGTACAAAAACTCTCCCAGTAAACGAGCGAGTGCGAATACGTTGTACAGTTACTTAAATCTTGAGAGTACAAAAACAGAAGCGGCCAGAACAACACTTGTCGAGTTGTTGTACAGTTACTTAAATCTTGAGAGTACAAAAACCTCCGACATCAATATCATTGGCGTTGTACAGTTACTTAAATCTTGAGAGTACAAAAACATAACGGATATGTGCTTATCAAG
>NZ_JATS01000007.1:0-1976 GCF_000526095.1 Streptococcus sp. CM6
TAGGCTACGGTAGGAGCTTCGCACTTCCTGCCGTTCCGATAGGTTTAGTGTATTCAGGTTTTTCTACGGTAGGGGCCTCCTCTTGCCCTGCAGTCCCGATAGGCTTATTGTATTCAGGTTTTTCTACGGTAGGAGCTTCCTCTTGACCTGCTGTTCCGATAGGATCGGTGTATTCAGGCTTTTCTAAAGTAGGAGGCTCTTCTTGCCCCGCCGTTCCGATAGGTTCGGTGTATTCAGGCTTTTCTACAGTGGGTGGCACTTCTTGCCCTGCAGTCCCGATAGGCTCAGTGTATTCAGGAATGTCAACAGTTGGAGCTGGTTCCTCTCCCTTGCTTGTAGTTGGTTGTTTCTCATCAACTTTCTTTTCATCCTTTTTAGTAAAGACGGCTACGATAGGACTACTTGTGGTATTTCCTTGAATGGAATAAGCTTCAATGGCATTTCCAGCTTTGCGATTGGTTTCGTCAGGGATTGGGATTTGAACTTGATTGTCTTGGATTGATAGGATAGTCTGATCTCCACTTGTAACTAGATGCGTTTCATCCACCTTACGCAAAACTAGAGGATCTTTGACACCTGGGAAGGTTACAGCGATGGCTTCCCAGTCTCCAGATGGTAGGGTTAAGGAAATTTCTTTGTCGTTTTCCTTGAGAGGAGCGATACTTGGACTATCTATACCAACAGCTGGGGCTTTGATGATGTCAAAAGAGTCCAGAGAAATTTTCTTGCGACCTTCTGGTGAATCTGGGTCAACACGTAATGTCAGGGTGTGCGGACCGTCAGTGAGATTTGTAAATTCGCCAATAAAGGCTCTCTTTTCAGTTGCGCCTGACGTATAGAAATCCAAAGCAGGCATTTCTTTTCCATCCAGTGTCACAAGTGCTTTACCTAGCTCGGTAGTTTTCAAGCCATAGATACGAATACCTGTACCAGTAAAGGAAATAGTTGCCTGAGCTTCTGAAGCTGCACTAGAGTCGCTGCTGTTGATGTCAGCGTATTTTTCCGTACCTCCGTAGAGTTCAGGGTCAGACCAGTCCTTAAACTGGGAACCATACTGAATGCGCGAATCACGGTCATCCATTTTTTCAATTGTGCTTCCTTTTCCAGATAGGACCTTGAAGTAGTCTAAGGAAATTTTCGAGCGTTCATTTCCACGTCCCTTGTTCTCGCGTTTAACAGAAAGAGTCAATGTATGAGGTCCTTCTGACAATCCTGTGAAGCGGCCGATGAGGCTACCTTTTTCAGTTGCCCCAGCAGTGTGGAAATCAAGTTCGCCGACCTCTTTGCCATCAATTTTAGCAGTAGCAAGACCTAGCTCAGACGATTTTAGTCCATAGATTTCGATACCAACACCATTGAAAGGAATGGTTGCAGTGATATCTTCGTCTGTGTAGTCTCCTTTTGAAAGGTCAGCAAATTTTTCTGTTCCTCCAAATAATTCTGAGTCTGCCCAGTTTCCAAAGGCAGCTCCGTACTGGATGCGGCTATCTCGGTCGTCCATCAACTCGCTATAGGTTTCGACAGTGGCCTGTTCAGAAACTTGTGTGGCAAGCTCGCCCAGCATCGCCTTGACAGTATAGGTGTAGGCATGTTGAGGATTGAGTGATCGGTCAATAAAGTGGGTTTGATTGGTTACAAATTCTCTGGTCGCAGAGGTTTGGCCAGTTTCGTCTTTCACTTGTCTTTGGATGACATAGTGGGTAGCGCCTTCTACTTGGTTGAAGGTAAGTTCGGCGGTGACACCATTTTGTCGAACGGCTGTCAGACTGGTTACACGACCAGGGAAGTGTTCAAAGGTAATGACGTCACCTTTTTGCGTTGCAAGCTGGATACGATTATCTTTAAGCACAGTTGCCTTGACTGGTTTGCCATTGACCTTGATTTGGCTGGCTTCGATATTTGGGTAATCTACAACCAGGTCTCCACCGACATTTGAAAGGAAGGACAAGCTTTGCAGGTTTTTATCTTTCCACTTC
>NZ_JATS01000008.1:0-15842 GCF_000526095.1 Streptococcus sp. CM6
TCAATTTCATAATAAAAACACCCCAAAAGTTAGATTTTTTCTGTCTAACTTTTGGGGTGCAGTTCATATTATCTAGAGCGTTTTTGTGTTGTTTAAGAAAATTAGATGTTGGCTTTAGATAACTACACATTTCAGATTTTTTAAACAAGATTTAATTGTTGATAACTAGAAAGGATTATTATGTTTGCAAAAAACAAATTTCAATACTGTATTTACAATCATGAGAGACTAGAACTTCATGAGCTTCAAAAGGAATATCAAAAGGATAAAGCTGGGACAAAACTTAAGTATGAAAACCAATTGTTCGCAATCCTTCATGGATAGAGCGCAAGTTGTTCTCGATAGCTCGAAGATCAGCTTGATGTATTATTCTTTCAGCCATAATATCCCCATTGTTAATGATTCCTAAATTAATTAGACAAAATTTGGCCATAGAATATTCTTATCTTAAAGAAGTAATTATATACTGAAAAACAGGCCGTAATTACACATGATTCAGATAAAATATACCAGAATTATTTTAGTTTCTTCTTATAGTAATAAGAAAATCATAATTGATACTTTAATTCAACATACTATGAAATGAGAATATGAAGTTTTCTATGAGGAAAATGTGCACTTGATTTGACATTTTAGGGCGTATGAAAACTTTGAATACAGGTTTCTTTCTATCTAAATGTTTTTGCAGATACTTTTTTGTACAAATTTGTATTACGAGTGTGTAACTGATAGACAAACACTAAAATATATGATAAACTAAAGTAGGAAAAAATTTAAAAGGAGAATCCTTATGTCAGCAATTAGTTTAACTCCAGAACAGTTACAATCTCAGGCGGCAATTTATCTTAGTGCTAAAGATCAAATTGAACAAGCAGTACAAACCGTTAATCGAACAAATGGAGAAATGGCATCACAATGGAAAGGACAAGCATTTAATGCTTACCTTGAGCAATACAACCAGTTGTATACACATGTTCAAAAATTCGAGGAGCTTCTAGTGAGCATCAACAAACAATTGAACAACTATGCTCAAACAGTAGCTGAACGTGACCAACAAGATGCACAAAGCTTTGGTTTGTAGTTAATTTTGAGGAGCGTCAGGGAAACTTGACGCTTATTTTTATACCATGATGAAGAAAATTAAAAAATATCTATTAATTCTTTGTATCGTATTTCCTGTGATAGTTTATGCAGACGATGGTAGCTTAAAACTTGATACAGATATCATTACAAATAGTACACAGGATACGGTCAAAAATAGGATAGAATCCAAATATGCCCCAAATTTATTTTTAAATCGTACCCAAAAGGTTGTGGATCAGAGAACTCAAACGACGAACGAACTGTTACAGGGGGCAGAAAATACTATATTTACAGACAGTGAAAAACATTCTATTTATCGTTTAGAAACTACTGCCGTTCAAACATCATTGTTTAATCAATACACTGTAGAGGAGAAACCCTCTTTTAAACAAAGGGATTATTCAATTCTTAAGGATTGGATGGGAAGTGTATTTACAAGTGTTTTCTTGCTGTTTATGGTTTTGTTGGGAGTCTATCTAGGAAGGAAATGGCATGGATTACGGAAAAATAAAGTTAACTCTAGAGTATAGAGCAAAACAAATAGATATTCGAGTTTCAAAAGCTCTTACTTGGTTAAGATTAGAAGAATTATTAAAAGATACCAAAGTTAGAGAACAGTTGAATTTACCTCTAAATAGTTCGTTTTGTTTCAAAGTTAGAAATAAACAAATTCATATCGAGACAACGGACATCTTGGCTGCTTATCCAGTTAGTGATGGGGATTATATAGAGATTGAAGATGTATCATAGGAGAAAAAAATGTTTGAAGCAGATCAACTACAATTTGTGAGAGAAGACAACCAAATGTCAGTTCAAATTTCTTCATCAGGTTATCATAGAGAACAGCTTGAATTGATTAAAGAATATTGTCCAGTAGAAATAGTGCAGAAAGATGGAGTTCTTTCTTTGCATTATATTATTCCAGAGTATTTTAAAACTGTTAAAGAAGAAATTTTAAATAGAAGTACGGAGCTTGAGCGTTTTAGTTTGGCACAAAGCATGTCAGTATTAGTTCATTCTGAAAATGATTATAAAATTCCATATATCCATCCTGAAAACATCATTGTTTTTGGCAGTAATGTACAAATGTTACATTATGGAATCGAAAAATTACTTGCACCACAGCAGTATAGTTCGGAATTCTATTTAGAATCTTATAAAGCTTTAATGATTTCCATTTTACTACCCAAGGTAGATTTTGACTTAGTCATCCATGGGATTGATGCAATAAAGGAAAAGGTGGCACAGGATATTAGTCCCTTAGAGAGTGTAGCTGATGTTAATAAATATATTGCAGAAAAGTATGCAAAATTATCAGAAGAGAGTTCAAAATCTAATTTGTTGGTGAACAAGAAAAAATGGAAGGCTTTGTTAATAGGGGGAGCCTTGCTTGCTACAACCACAGTCATTTTAAGTTTTGCAACGTATAAGTCTATGTTTAAAGACGGCCCCCTAAAATCATCAGTCATTATGGCCCAATCAAATTTCATGCGAAAAGACTATTCTGAAACAGTTGAATCATTAAAAAATTATGGTGCAGAATCATTGCCAAAAGAAGCTAAGTATATCTTAGCAGCAAGCTATGTCCGTTTAGATAGTTTGAGCGATAAGCAAAAGGAAGTTATTTTAAATACGATTACAGAATCAACAGATGATACAATTTTCTATTATTGGATTTATCTTGGACGTGGAAAATTTGAAAAAGCTCTAGATGTGGCACAAAATATCGGGGACACACAATTGATTTTACACGCTTATACAAATCTATATGAATCAGTTAAAGCAGATATCAATATGAACGGTTCTGAAAAACAAAAGAAACTTGAAGAATATGAAAAGAAAATAAAAGAACTTTCTGCTGAGATTGGAGAAGCGACTACAAATAGTAGTGACACAAAAGCATCTACTGAGACAACAACTCCTAAGGACAACCAAACAAAAGAAAAGAGTGAGCGATAAATGAAGGCAAAAAAGCTAGAATATGATCATCAACTGGGAGACCAATTAGGAGAACTTCATAAACCTATTTATACCTTGTTGATTGAACAAGAAAAATTGGAAAAAATTGATTTGTTTGAAGGACAAGAGGTAAGAGTAGGTACTAACGAGTATACAGTAGAAGGAAGAAGAGTCTATCGAAACGGTAAAGAATTAGAAAGAGGAGAATCTACCTTTGATAAAGAAACTGTAACCTTATTGGTCCCTGAAGAAGATATTTTTATCACTTATATTTTTCCGCCACAACGATTTATTTGTAGCAAGAAAGAATCAGCTGACATTAGTTGGTCACTTTCAAACCAACTTATTTTCTCAAATAATCAAGTACAGGTTACTCTTAGGGAATCTCCAATTTATCTAAACGACCGTCTTATCAAAGAGGAAGGGCTTTATTCGTTTGAAGTGGGAAATCGAATGAAGGTTTCTAACTATTTTATAGAAAAAAGAAAAAACCAGTGGAAGATTGGATGTCTTTTTGAAGAACCACAATTGAATAAGAATCGAATTCTGATACAAGAAAAAAACAATGAGTATCCGATGGATTTTCCAGAGTATAGAAGGAGTCCGAGAGTCAACCCTATTATCCATAGTGGGAAAATCATTATCAATCAACCTCCACAGCCGATAAAGCCACCAAAAAACTCGCTCATCCGAGCCATTGTCCCAGCTTTAGGAATGTTTACTTTGACTGCATTGAGTTCAATTTGGACAAAAGGGAATCCTGTAATGATGCTAGGGATGGGTGGTTTTAGCCTCCTGACGGCAGCGACAACTATGAGTCAGTATTTTGAGGAGAGAAAGGATACCAAAGAACAGGAAAAAAATCGGATTCAAGATTACGAAGCATATTTATTAAAACAAGTATCCGACTTAGAAAGATACTACAAAGAAGAAACTAATATTCTACACTACAATCAACCGTCAATATCAACCATTACTGAGCTGATTGCAAAGTATGATTCTAGAATTTATGAGCGAATGGATTATAATGAAGATTTCTTACAGGTGTCTTTAGGATTAGGAGATAAATTAAGTCAGCTAGAGTTGCAAACAAATTTTGATGATCAAAGTAAAGATGAAATATCGCAGTTTGCTCGAACAGTCTTGCAAGACTACAGTTTGCAAAAGAAAGTTCCGATCACGGTTAATATCTTTGAAGCGACAGTTGGTCTTGTTGGAAACAGTGAAGTAACTAGGACAGCGGTATATAATATGCTCTTACAGATGGCAATGTTCCATAGCTACTTAGATGTTAATTTTATCAACCTTGTTCAAGAACAGAGATATGAGAAAGATTGGTCTGAGTGGCGCTTTCTTCCTCATTTTAATATGCAGGAACGAAATATTCGTGGTTTTGTTCATGATGCCAGAAGCCGTGATGCTGTTCTAAATTCGCTTTACCGTATTATTCAAAAACGTTCTCAAATTAAACGTGAAATGGGGGAAAAAGATGCGCGCTTTAAACCTCATTATGTCTTAACGATTATGGATGACTCCCATTTACTTGGCCATAGTTTGAATGAGTATCTAGCCAAGGATTTGACAGAGTTGGGTGTAACAGTCATTTGGGTGAAAGAGGCACGTCGTCTTTTGCCAGAAACTATCACAACTCTGATTGAATATAAGAATCAAAATCTAGGTCAAATCATTAATGATGAAGGTGCCTATAGTGCTCAAACCTTTATTCCCCACCCGCTGTTGGATTGCTATGAAGATTCTATTCGTACTTTAGCAAATCTAAAACATATGGAAGTAGAGAAGAATACGATTCCTAAATCTGTTACTTTTTTGGAACTTTATCAAGTCAGAGAAGTTGAAGAGTTACAGGTTGCGTCTAGATGGTCCAAAGCGGATACTTTTAAAACGTTAGCGGTGCCATTAGGATTGCGTGGGAAAGATGATCAGGTGGAGCTCAACTTACATGAACGTGCACATGGACCACATGGCCTCGTAGCAGGAACTACTGGTTCGGGTAAATCAGAGATTCTGCAGTCGTATATCTTATCCATGGCTGTAAATTTTAGTCCAGAGGATGTTGGATTTCTTACCATTGACTTCAAGGGTGGAGGGATGGCGAATCTTTTCAAAGATCTCCCACATATGCTTGGGTCTATTACTAACTTAGATGGCGCGGCTAGTGCGCGTGCCTTAGCTTCTATCAAAGCAGAGTTACAAAAACGCCAACGACTATTTAATCAATTTGGTGTCAACCATATTAATGGATACACTAAATTATATAAGGAAGGCCAAAATGCTACTGACAAATCAGGCTATCCAGACAAACCATTACCTCATCTGTTCCTTATTAGTGATGAGTTTGCTGAATTGAAAGAACATGAACCAGAATTTATGACAGAGCTGGTTTCGACAGCCCGTATCGGACGTTCGCTTGGGGTCCATCTAATTCTTGCTACACAAAAGCCATCAGGTGTCGTGAATGATCAAATATGGTCAAACTCGCGTTTCAAACTAGCTTTGAAAGTGTCAGATGAGTCTGATTCAAATGAAATTATCAAAACACCAGATGCAGCGAGTATTACTGAACCAGGGCGTGCCTACTTACAAGTAGGAAATAACGAAATCTATGAGTTGTTCCAGTCTGCTTGGAGTGGTGCGCAGTATGCCCCACAAACAGAGGGAGTTCAAGAAGTTGTTGATGAACGAATTTGGTTGATAAATGACCTGGGACAATATGAATTGCTATCTGATGACCTATCTAAGGATGAAAATTATACTGCTGATCAGACGGAAGAAATCACGGAACTCTCAGCTGTTGTAAACTACATAGCAAGAGTGAGCAAGACTGTGCCTCTCAACCTGCCAGATAAACCGTGGTTAGAACCACTAGAGACAGCCATCATATCCCCTCAAACAGATATTCACTGGACCGATGAAAAAGTATTGGCCGTTCCCTTTGCTCGAATGGATATTCCGACAGAGCAACGTCAAAAGGATTATCATTTTGATTTGGAAAAAATGGGGCATACAGTTTTCTATGGTTCACCTGGTTTTGGGAAATCCCTAGCTCTTCAAACTCTAGTGTTAAATCTCGCTCGTTTGAATACTCCAGAGCAAGTACAAATCAATTTATTTGACTTTGGGACAAATGGACTCTTGCCACTAAAAGATTTACCACATGTGGTTGATTTGACACGGTTTGACGAAGAAGAAAAACTGGTTAAGTTTTTAAAACGTATTGACCATGAGTTGAAGATTCGCAAGGAGAAGTTTGCGCTCTATAATGTAGCAAGTCTTTCCCAATACGAACAAAAATCAGGTGAGAAGCTTCCTGCTATTCTTACTATTTTCGACGGCTTTGATACTATAAAAGATACACCGCTAGAAGAAGCTATTGAAAGTACGATTAACCGCCTCCTACGTGAGGGAGCGAGTCTTGGATGCTATGTGATTTTGACAGCACTTCGTTCAAATAGCCTTAAAATCAGTATGTCAAGTAATATCACCTCGCGCTTGGCCTTTTACCTAGTTGATGAAGGAGCTTCTAAGGAAATTATCGGACGCGATGCTTTAATTCAACAAGAAATTTTTGGTCGTGCCCAGTTGAAAGAAGATATCCCTTATGCCATTCAGGTTTATCTCCCGATAAGTGGAGAAGGGGACATTGAGCGCCTATATAACTTGGAAGAAGAAGTCAAGTTGATTGCAAGAAGCTGGACAGGAGTTTGCCCAGAGCCAATCCCAATGTTGCCAAATGAAGTGACGCTTGATGAATTTAAACAATCAGCTACAGTTCAAGAGATGCTGAAACAAGGTCAAATCCCAATCGGATATGATAAAGAGACAACTAAGGTGGTAGGTTTTAATCCTAAAAAACATGGCTATTTTGTCATTATGGATGACACGCCACAGCAAACGGAACTACTCGAAGCAGTGTTATTGATGGCATTTGAAAATTTGAATGGGCAAGCTCAACGTATTCTTTTTGATATTGATGGACGTCTTGCAAATCCAGATAGTTTTGATTCAATCATCTTGTTAAATAACTTTAGTACAGCTTTAACAGATCTTGTTAGTGAAATTGAACGAAGACTACATGGTGGCGATAATCAAATGATGTTTGTTTACATGCCAGACATTCATACCGTAAATGAAAAAATGTTACTTTCTGCAAATGTGTTAGAAACGATTATCAAAAATGCCTCTAAAGCGGAAGTTTACTTTATTTTCCATGGCTATCAGAAAAGTATCGAAAGTAAATTTGATGAATTTAGTAAGAGATTGCGTGCAAATATGCCAGCAGGTATATTTGGTACTAGATTTATGGATCAAGGAATGATTAAAGGTAAGTCAAATTACAAAGAAACTCTTCTAGAAGTCGATGAAACTCATTTCTTTGTTGGAAGAGAAGTTTGCAGAATTAAGTTACCAAGATAATATCAGCAACCCTTCACGCTTGAACTTGATAAGAGCCTTTCCCCAAAAGTTAACTATAGGAGTTCTCACTTTTGGGGATTGATTCAAAGGGAGTAAGTTTAATCATAAGGATATGTATATGGGTTGTTGATTCTAAGCAAAATATGCTAAAATGAAGTACAGTTTATAAAAAGGAGAAGGGAAATGGGGTCGTATTATAAACAAATTGCGGCTAGATTTCGTCGACAAGCTACTGAAGCTCAAAGAGAAAAAAGTGTAGTTGACGGGAAAATATCTAGATTAAGAAAAGCTAGCAGTAGTTTAGCAAGTGAGATACAGTCTATTGATAATCGTGCAAGATCTTTAGGTCAGATTCTTCCTTTAGATTCCTCTAGTTTTAAGGGGAGTCGTCAGCAAGATTTTGAAGGTCATTTTTATAATTTAGGAACGAATATTACTAATTTTCGAGATAGCCATAACAATAATAAAACTGCTATTGAGGATAAGATACGTAGTCTGGAAACTCAATCAAGTGAACTACAGTCTGCAATAGCATCTTATTATCATCAGGCTCGTGTCTATGAATATATGGAGGATTAGGGAGAGAAATGGTAGATACAGGTGTAAATCAATCCAGTTGGAACACTATTACAAGAGATGTTTCTACATCAACTAAAGGAATCGGTAAACTAAGTGATATGCGGTTTAGTCGCACAGATCTTACCCCTTTTACCACTTTTAATGACGTTTTGGAGCACTTTAACAAGTCTATTGTTACTTTGAAAAATTTTACCAGCTCAGATGCTCTAAAAATGGAACAAGCAGGACAGAATAAGATAGATGATGACGCGCATGAAGCAGGAGCTATCGCAGCAGGAGCTATTGCATCAGGAGGGGTGCTACCATGAAGGAAGAACAAATGATTTTATTCGCCCGAGCTTTGTCTAGATGTAACCTGTCTGAAAAGGATCAGGAAGTATTGACAGCGGTAGCGATGACCTTATCAGGACATCCGGATGTTTTTAGGGCGTGTTATATAGCTTTTATGAATGACGAGCCTAGTTATCATTATCATCCAATGATAGGGGCGCCGTTGGAGTTTTTCTATGAAAAAGAACTCGTGCGGATTCGGCGTCTCCAAGAAGAAGTCACCTTACCTCGTTCAGTTTTTATCCAGTATGCTTCCTATGTGGATCTCTGTTTAAGTCGTATCTATCCTTTGGGTACTGTTGTGGAACTTGATCGTGAGCTTCTTCCTAAGGAGTTGGTTGAGTCATTTGAAAGCGAACAGATGGACTTTTTTGTAGTTCTTTCAGGTCGTCGAGTTGATTTGGATAATGGTCATTATATGGACTACATCGGTCATGGCTATCCATTTGGATTACGCTTTGACACTTCCCCCTTGTTTTTAAGCAATCTCTTGATTAAGAGAGTAGTATCAGAAGGGTATTCGGATACCGTGGATGAACACTACTGCCAAGAAGCTCTGCGTAAGGACTATCTAGACGCAGGACTGATTTCCAGTGTTTACGCAGAGGAGGAAGTGAATGAAGATTGATGTATCCGAAGTTCGAGTTCAAAAAGAGTTGTTAGTTATTTCGGTAAATAGTATCAAGGAACAGCTATCTGTTTCGAGAAGCCGTCTATCAGAGGTCGTTTCAACCGATAGCCTCAAAGGGGCAGTGAAGGATGCCATTAACCAGAAGGTGACTAACTATCAGATACCACTGGTTGATAACTATGTCAATGCCCTAGATAGCATTGTCAGTCGCTATGATGGACTTGTGAAGCTCTTTCAAGACACGGTGTCAGAGACTGACAACAGTGCCATTATTAAGACAGAATACCTAGAACGCATCAAGCAACGGATGAAAGATCCGATCGAGGGATTGAAGAGTAGTTCCAGTAAGACTAAAAATATCTATGCAGGGATAAGTGATATCCTAACATTAACGAATCCTAGTTTGGATAGTGTGAATACAAGTTATAATCAAGCAGTCAAGAGTTTAGATGATACCATAAAGAACATGGAAGCTTTTAATAGTGTTCTTCTAAAAACAGATACTTTTGACCTCATAGATATGCAAAATAGTGAAATCGCTACACTATCAGGTTATGCCCCTCTTCCGTATGGGAACCGCGTATCGAGAAATTATTATAATCGAACTCAGTTTAAAAACTCAGTTTCAGAGATACACACAGCTATCCATAGCAACTCCAAAGCTGTGAAGTATCAAAATGCTCTCGCAAAACAGCTTGCCGAGTCTAAGTATAGTGGTACGGTGGCCGAAAATGAGAACTTAATAGATTCATTCTTTAATGTTTATAAAAATGTCACAAAGAGTGATTTATATAAAAATAGTAAGGACTATAAAAAACATTTAAAATCTATTTTGCCAGCTTTATATGCGTTATATCGTTTTAGCAAAAATACAAGAGGTGACACTATTGTCCTAAAAGAAACGACAAAATTTGGTCAATTACTAGATGACTTTTTTGAAGTTAGCAAGAAGTTAAGTGGCAATCGTACTTATAAGGTTGTTCAATATAAAAATGGTGGTGTTCCACAGACCTTCAAATCCATAATGAAAAAGCTAGGCTATACTAAATATAATGAAGAGTTGAGTAAGGTTTTCAAATCTTTTACAGATACAACTCGATTTAGTACCAAAGTGGCAAGTGTCGGAAAATCAATTGTGTCTACAACTGGAAGCCTATTGAAAGAAGAATTTATTAAAGAGATTACTTTCAAAGGTGCTGGTAAAGGCCTGTGGAGTTTAGGAAAGGCAGGCACATCGGGAGGATTTAAAGGTTTAGTTAAGTCTGCTACAGATAGCTTTAAAAATTACAAAGAAGGTTTTAAATCAGCTACGAAGTTTGGTAAGTTTTTAAAAGGAGCAGCGGTTGTTGGTGTTGCTTTAGATGTAGTTGATACTTTTTCAAAAATCAGCGATAATAAACAAGAGGCCAAACGTCAAGGTCTAAGAGGAAATGAAGTTAAGGCCAGTGTGGCAACAGGTTTTGTGATAGATGCGGCCAAGGCAGCAGGAACAACTGTTGCGGCAACTGCCGCAGCGAGTGCAGGAGCTGCATTTGCAGGAGTTGTAGCAGGGGCGGTAGGCATTGCTACAGCTCCTGCATGGTTAACAGGGGCTGCGGCAATAGGAACAGCAGCTCTTGTTGGATGGGGTATTAGCGAGCTGGATAAACGCTTTAAAATTACAGATAACCTAAAAAAAGGTGTCAATAGCCTAATTAAAGGCATGAGAGGATGGTTTAAATGATACTGGAACGAATCAAAAAATATTTTGAGTTTCAAAGAAGTAGAATAAAGGGACCAGTTCCTCTCTGGGGCGTATTAAATGGGATTTTTATTTTATATCCTTTGGCATTTTTGTTTTTTCTTGCAGGAGGGTTAGAGGTTCTAAAAAATGAGGACTTATATCAAGGACTGCTTATTTCAGGGATTGTTGTTTGGGTTTTAAATTTAGTATTTTTACTAGATCTTAAGAGAGGGATTTTAACCAGTTTTGGAACCTATCTCATGTATTTGACTGGTCATGTTTATACTATTATTGGATTTAGTAGTTTGAGTGGGGACCATAACTTTATTGTTCTAAAGTTATCTCTCCCCCTTATCTATGCCATTGTAATTATTATCGTTATGAGCTGTTTGGTTGACTTGGACTCTGAAGAAATTATCCCGGAGAAGGCTGGAAAAATTATGCTTAATTTTGTAGTGGGACCGATAATACTTTTATCTCTTTGCTTTATTTTTCTAGCTATCATTGGATATGATTTTTTAATGGGGTGGGGAGTATCCTTATTGTTAATGATTTTTGGCTCTGCTTTATACCAAACATGGTTTTATATTATCTATGCCTATCAACATCGTCATGATATTGAGGAAACAAGACCAATCAAGCATATAGAAGTGTCTTCGGATTTGATTCAAAATAAAGAATTTGATAAAAATAGATTTAAAAAGGAAAAGAAACATGATTAAAGAAATCCAAATTCATATGGAACATTTGATGACAGACCAGGTCCAGATTCAAGCGGACGAACTATTAGAGTTGTTTGTCCACACAGAACTCTTACCCTATACCAATGGCATCTATAAAGATGGTCCGACCATTTTTGAAATGACTCCAACTCAATTTGACGAAGAAGAACAGGATGTTACCCTTTATATACCGGTCATTTCAGAAACAAACTCAACGAGCCAACTAAGATACCAAGCTAGTTTAAGTATTGAGGGTATCAGCAAACGTGTGCCATTTGAGGATGGCTTGGACCAGTCCATCTACGAGATGAAGGATTACATCAGAGACCACGGTTGGAAGTTGCAAGACAAGTTGTATCTGGTCTTGATTCCAGTTTATGATGATTTGTTTGTAGATTTGATTATCCCAGTGGAGAAGTAAAATGGCAGAAATTACATATGGTATGAATCAATCATTAATGATGAGTAATGTCTTAAGTGTCGATTACAACATTACTGGTGATGAAATTGCAGTAGCCTTTCAAGATATGGTTCAAACAGCCGTAGCAGCTGGATATACACCTAAAAGCAATCCATTTTACTCATGTCCTCATATCGGAGAGTTGGATGATGGGACATACAACATCACAGTTTATCTTCCCGTTCATGAGGATTATTTAGGAGAGAATGAATTGCTTGAAGGGACAGCTTATAACAGTTATTTTTTAGTTCCTCAAATGGTAGGAGCTAGAGTTACTGGGGAGGAAGCAGTCAACTTTGATAAGGCTATATACGGCTTAACCAATTTATTGATCGACAATGACTTAGAAGAATCTACACCCGTATTTTATATTTCAAGTAAGATAAATGATGTTTTATATACAGATATCATGGTAGGGATACGAGATAAAAAAGATTAAAAGTTGGTAGAACCCAAAAAGAAGGAAGTCTCAAAAATCACCTATGACCACTTCATCGTAGAAGACTTCAAAAAATGACATACAAATCCTAGGATTCTATTCTAGGATTTTCTATATGATGAGAAAATAAAACACCTAAAATTTAGTATATAGGTCGGTGCATAAGCAAGTTACGAATTGGTAAGTTTTATTAATAGAATAAAGATTATAAGCCCTCCTTGCCTGACTCTAGTATTCGTGGTATAATAAAGAGATAAATGAGAGAGGTTAGCTATGAAAAAAATAATTATAAGTAGTAGTGTTTTTGTAACTTTGTTGGTTGGTTCAGGAGCAACATTTATTTATTTAAAGAATCAAGAGATTTCTGTAACAAATAAGGTTAACGATCGTAAATTGAATATTGCTCTGGTAAATGAAGATGCTGGAGGCGTATTAAATGGCAATGCCTATAATCTAGGAAATGATTTCACAAATTTATTATCAAAAGAGAATACAAATCAATGGACTGTCATGACTCGTAATGTTGCTGAAAATCGATTTGAAAATGGGTCGGTTGATGTAATTGTTTATATCGAACAACAGTTTTCAGAAAAAATAGCTCAACTGGAAAGTTTTAATCCTGATAGAGCAAAGATAACATATAAAACGAAATCAAATTTAGACCCAGTTAAATCTAAGAATGTTGAGTTACGAGTAGGCGAGTACCTTAATACTATTAACCAAAATGTTATAAAAATGTATTTTTCAAGTGTTATCAACAATCTAGATGATGCTAAAAGAAATGTTGATAATATTGTAAATGAACAGTCTGGAACGCATTCAAAAATTTCTCAATATATCTATGGTCCGTCAAACGAAGCAAGTCAGTCTATGTTAAGCACTTTGGAATTAGCTTCAAATCTACAGAAAACGAATTCGTCTTATGAAGATTCTCAAAAGGCTTTTTCTGATTCTGTTGCTAGCCTTTTAAATAATACAGGAATCGGATTAGAAAAACAACTTACGGAAGTTAAAACTTATTTTGATTTTCAGAAGGATATATTTGAAAAGAATGTCTTAACAACCAATAGCACCTTGAAAGAACAGCATGAAGAAAATTCTAAAATTATAGATGGTTTAAATGATTCGGTGCTTAAATCTTTGTATCAATTTGGAAATAGTACAGATGAGGAAAAATCTGAACAAGCTAAACTAGAAGATTTAGTAGTTGATTATCATAAGGTTATTGTTGATTATCAAGGTAAAATAAAAGATAGAAAATCTGAATTTGAACATCTTAAAACAGAATTAGAAGAAGAGAAAAAGAAAATATCACTCTTTTACTTTGGTAAAGAAGATGTTGATTTAAAATCGGACCTTACTTCGGATGCTAAAGCAACACTTGTAGATCAGATTAATAAAAGTTTGATTACTGAAAATCATTTGCCTGAAACTTATCAAAATTTGATTCGTTCAAATCTAACAGATATTAGTATTGAATCAACTGATTACCAAACTTTATTTAGTAAATTGGAGAAACTCAATGTCCTAACAGCTGATCAAGTCAAAGAATATAATGAAAAAATAGATTTACTTAAGAATTATACTAAATTTGATAAGAAGGCTACCTCTATAAGTGGATTACCTATTTTTGAATTTTTATCGATTGAAAATGATAAGCTCGATAAAGTAACAGAAACTATGGAATTGACAGTTAAATTACCCCAGGCTGAGTCTGAAACCGTCGAAGCTTCTGTGACAAAACCATCCAGTAGTTTGCCTGAATCATCAACGGTAGTTGAGGGTGGCGGAGATTCTAGCAGTTCTAAAGGGACAAAATATTTATCTCCTAAAGCTAAAATTTATGTTACAGGAAATGCTACTTTAGTTGGAGGAGAGCAAACTATAACAGATGATAAGCTTTATACTATGACGGTTGAATATACTTTAGAACCACATTATGGGAAAAATGAAATTTCATTTGAAGTACACATTGGTGAAACTACAATTCCTGTCAAGAAAACTATTTATCGTAGCGATAAAGAAGAGTCAGATGTTTTGGTGAAAAAAGATTTAAAACATATTCTTGATAAATTAAGCAAAATCGATCGTACAACTGGTATGATTCAAGCAATTTATGGAAGTCCAAGTAGCTCCTCTATTAATTTTTCTGCCTTATCACCAGATTCTGTTTACAATATGTATGGTAATATCAGTCGTGATGATATAGCGACTCAGTTGTCAGAAGATCAAGTTGCTAAGTTTAAAGAGTCAGGTATAGCTTTGTTGGAACAAATTCAAAACTCTTTGGAGTCATTAGAAAAATCAAGTGACACATTGCCTGAATTGGCTGAAGCTGAGTTACCAAATGATTATTTCAAAAATCAAATTACAAACTTAGCTGATTGGTATAACAATTCGATTAAGACCTTATCAACCGAGTACGATAAGTGGAAGGAAACGAAAGCGAAACAGTTGGAAGTGACGGGTACAGCTTCAGATGCTAATAGCGGAATATTAATAAATGATAGTGAGTCATCAAATCGCTTATATAGTTCAATTGAATCATTAGTGTCTACAACTTCTACTGGATCAAAAGAAACTAGTCAAAATCATGAAGCGGTTGGAACTATGAAGGATCAGTTTACTCAATTTGTTGACCAAGTTCAGACTATTAAAGGTAATGTTGATAAGACTGTTTCAACTACGAATGATTTGATATCTAATGAAGCAGAAGTTATTCAAGGAAATAGAGACTACGCAGAGTCCTTTAAAACTGTTATGAAGAATATTCGTGATGGTGGAACGACCAATCAAAATGTGATGAATTTTTTATCTAATCCAATTGAAACTAAAAAAGAAACATATGAAGCGCCAATTTCAGTGGATAATAACAGAGTATGGGTTATTTTAGCGATTATTTTATCAGCAATTTCATCAGCAGGAATCACATATTGGTTGACAAAAGAAAAAGGCAAATAATGTAGATAATAACTCTCAAAATGTACTGACCCCAAAAAGTTAGACAAATAATTTAAGCGAAGGATTTAGTTCTGTATTGCACAGGACTAAGTCCTTTTAGTTTGACTTTAATTCTTTTATTGTTGTAGTAATTGATATAGTCTACAATGGCTTGTTCTAATTGCTTAAGCGACTGAAACGACTTCTCATAGCCGTAAAACATTTCGTATTTTAAAATGCCAAAGAAAGATTCCATCATCCCATTGTCTGGGCTATTACCTTTACGTGACATAGATGTTTGGATTCCCTTACTCTCTAAAAACCTGTGATAAGAATCGTGTTGGTATTGCCATCCTTGATCACTATGGAGACTCGTATTCTCGTAGTGTTTCTCTGTGAATGCCTGTTCCAACATGGTTTTCACTTGTTCTAAGTTGGGTGAGGTAGACAAATTATAGGCGATAATTTTGCTATTAAAGCCATCTAAAACTGGCGATAAATACAATTTCTGTGTGCTATTTGGAATGGCAAACTCTGTCACA
>NZ_JATS01000009.1:0-177732 GCF_000526095.1 Streptococcus sp. CM6
GCTCAAAACACTGTTTTGAGGTTGCAGATAGAACTGACGAAGTCAGCTCAAAGCACTGCTTTGAGGTTGTAGATAAAACTGACGAAGTCAGTTATCTATATATATACGGCAAGGCGACGTTGACGTGGTTTGAAGAGATTTTCGAAGAGTATTAATATTTCCCCAACTCACGGAGGCTGGTGTGATTTTCCTGAATGCGTCGAAACATTTTTTCCATATCTGACTTGGTGAAATGCACCAAAACAGGACGTCCGTGGGGGCAGTTATAGGGGTTGTCGCATTGAGAGAGCTGATAAAGGAGTTGTCTGGCTGAATGGTCATCGATACGATGGTTAGCCTTGATAGACCGCTTGCAGGACATCATGATGGCTAGCTCTGCTCGGTATTTCTTGATCGAAACTTCCTTGGTCAAGAGCAGCATGTCACACATTTCATAGATACCAGACTCGATTTCTTCCTCTGCCATCCAAATAGGATGTTCACGTAGGATAAATTGATTTTCTCCGTACTCTGCTAGAAAGACACCCACTTCCTCTAAGAGAGGCATTCTTTCCCTGAGACGAAGGGCATCATCTGCTGGGAATTCAAAGATGTAGGGCACTAGGAGTTGTTGCTGGCTCTGGTCAACATTACCTATGCTTTCACGGTATTCCTCATACTTGACCCGTTCCTGGGCTGCATGTTGGTCTATAATGTAGAGGCCATCTCGCCCTTGGGCAAAAAGATAGGTCCCGTGCATTTGTCCGAAAAACTCCAACTCTGGGAAGCTGGATGCTTCTTCTCGCTCCAGCTTGTCATAAGCCTTATCGAGGCTAGCAAGGTCCAACTCTGGATGGTCTAGTTGGTCGTAGTTAGCCGGCTTTCTCTCCGCAAAATGCAGTTTTGCGGGCTTGGTTAGCTGGTCCAAGGTTTCCTTGGCAAACAGGGTTAGGTCCCTACCTTCCTCAGTTAATTCAACCTGATGATCAGCCACCTCAGCTTGACAAGGTCTTGAGAGTTCTGTTTTTTCATAGTAGAGCGTATTTTCTTTGAGTGGGAGAATGGTCTGTTCTACCTTTTGACGATTGCGCACGGTAGATTTGGCAAGATTTTCCAAGGCATCAGGTATCAAGGTCTGTTCCTTCAGACTCTTTGCGATAGCCTCTGAAACCAGCGTCATCAGCTCTCTTTCCTTAGAAATCCGCACTTCTTGTTTGGTTGGATGCACATTGACATCAGCTAGATAGGGATCAATATGGATGTGAATGACAGCCAGTGGAAAACGGCCCACCATAAGCTTGCTTCCGTAACCATCCAAAATAGCACGATTGAGCAAGAAGTTCTTGATATAACGACCATTGATGAAGAGGCTGATATAGTTGCGATTAGCCCGAGTCAACTCAGGCAGAGACACAAAACCTGTAATTTCGAAATCTAAGTCCGAGTTTTCAATGGCAATCATCTTCTTAGCACTCGCCAAACCGTAAATCCCTGCGATAGCTTGACGCAGTTGACCAGTCCCTGCTGTCCGCGTCATTTCCTTGCCATCACTAATCAAGCTAAAAGAAATCTCAGGACGGGCCAAGCCCAGACGGTTGACAATATCAATGATATGAGACAACTCCGCTTGCTGGCTCTTCATATACTTGAGACGGGCAGGTGTGTTGAAAAAGAGGTCCTCCACACAAACTTTGGTTCCCACAGGACTAGTCGCTGGGATGACTTCCTCAACTTCACCCCCACGCGCAATGAGCTTAGTCCCGTGGCTTGCGCCATCCACCATAGTCAACAGAGTTAGGACACTAACAGAAGCAATAGAAGGCAGGGCTTCACCACGAAAGCCGAGCGTCCGAATCCGAAAGAGATCTGCTTGATTTTTTATCTTACTGGTCGCATGGCGACGTAAGGCCAATTCCACCTCATCGTGGGCAATTCCATGACCATTATCTGTGATTTGGATCTTCTTGAGACCGGCTTCCTCAATTTCAATGATAATCTGGCTAGAACCCGCGTCAATGGCATTTTCTACCAACTCTTTGACTACACTGGCAGGACGTTCAATCACTTCCCCTGCCGCAATCTGGTTTGCCAGCACTTCTGGCAATTCAATAATATGAGACATCTTTCAGCCCCTTTCTGTATCTATTTTCCTAGAAATTGATTAGTGCTATTATACCACATTTCAGATAGGACCGAAAAATCAAGCGCCACATAGACTCCAAATCCCTCCACATAGACAAAGTCCCTTGCCATGGGTCGTAAAATAGTGTTTAATAAAGGTGTACAGGAAGTGATCACAATTTTGTATGAAATGTAAGGAGAAAAATTTATGAAAGTAGAACTACAGATTAGCGAGTTTTACGAGGAAGAAAAGCTGATTGTCCAAGCACCTCAAGAAACCAAAAAAGTCCAAAAAGTCATCGAGTTCGCTGAAAATCTTGACCAAAAAGAAACAATCAAAGGAAAGATTGATGATCAGGTCTATCTAGTTGAAATTGGTAAGATTCAGCGCTTCTATATCGAGAATCGCAAGGTTCTAGCAGAAACTGCATCTCAGACCTATACCATTGATTCGCGTCTCTATCAAGTTCTTGACATTCTGCCGACCACTTTTATCCAAATTTCCCAATCAGAAATCGTTAATATTGACGCTATCTCTCATCTCAAGCTCACGCCCAATGGTCTGGTTGAAATTTTCTTAAAAAATGAAAGCTTCACCTACTCTTCACGCCGTTACCTAAAAACCATCAAGGAGAAATTAGAACTATGAAAAAACAAATCTTTCACGATGCAGCCGCTGGTGTACTTATCGGCCTCATCCTCTCTATCCTTTTTTCACTCATTTATGCCCCAAACACCTATGCGCCACTGAGTCCCGAGTCTCTCATCGGCCGAGCGATGGTTCAACATCAGGTTCACGGTGCCCTGGTCTTGCTCTACTGCACGATTATCTGGTCAGCTATCGGCGTTCTCTTTAGCTTTGGCAGCCGCTTATTCAGCCGTGACTGGAGCCTGCTCCGTGCCACACTTTCCCATTTCTTCCTCATGCTGGCTGGCTTTGTCCCACTGGCAACTCTGGCTGGTTGGTTCCCCTTCCACTGGACCTTCTATCTCCAGCTCATTCCAGAGTTTGCGATCGTCTACCTCATCATCTGGGTTATTCTCTATAAAAGAGAAGCTAAAAAAGTAGACCACATCAATCAACTCTTGTCCCATAAAAAGTAATAGAGAAAAACCCACTCACAAATGCATGAGTGGGCTCTTTTTATAATTTTTGTTTGAGCTCGACTAAGACATTCATAGCCTGCATAGGTGTCATATTGTACACATCCAGTTTAGCTAATTCTGCTAGGATAGGATGTTCTTCAGGCGCATCAAAGAGTGACATCTGCTCTGTGACAGCACTTGTTTCTCTCATTGGAGCAGGACTTTCCGTCCCCTGATTCTCCAGTTGTGTCAAAATCTTATCCGCCCTTGCTAAAAGTTCTGCTGGTAAACCAGCAATCTTAGCAACATGGATACCGTAGGATTTGTCAGCTGGTCCTGGTTCTATCTTGTGAAGGAAGGTGACTTGTCCTTCCTGTTCTAAGGTTGCCACGTGAACATTGACCAAGTGTTCCAGGCTAGACCCCAGACTGGTCAACTCATGATAGTGAGTCGCAAAGAGGGTCTTGGCTCCGATATGTTCATGAATGTATTCGATGATGGATTGGGCAAGAGCCATCCCATCATAAGTCGCAGTTCCTCGACCTAACTCATCAAAGAGAATCAAGGAATCCTTGGTCGCATGCGAAATGGCATTGTTGGCCTCCATCATCTCTACCATGAAGGTTGATTGACCTGAAACCAAGTCATCTGCTGCTCCGATACGGGTAAAGATGGCATCAAAAATCGGCAAATGCGCACTTTCTGCTGGCACATACGAGCCTAGCTGGGCCATAACCGCTGTTATGGCTAGCTGCCGCATGTAGGTAGACTTCCCACTCATGTTTGGCCCTGTGATTAGCTGAATACTCGTATCTTCTGCCATCTGAATGGTATTAGGAATATAGGTCTGAGCTCCCATGACCTTTTCGACGACAGCATGGCGCCCTTTCTGGATATCAATTTGTGAATCCTCTCCAAACTCCGGTCGAATTAAATGCTGGATTTCAGCCACAACCGCCAGACTTTGCAAGACATCAACTGTCGCAATTCCTTGGGCTAGAGCCTGCAAACGCTGGATGTACTTGCTGACTTCCTCACGGATGCGCATAAAGATTTCATATTCTAGGTTGGCTGACTTCTCACGCGCCTCCAGCATATCCCCCTCGATCCGAGCTAATTCCTCGGTACCAAAGCGTTCTGAGTTTTTCAGTGTCGCCTTGCGAAAAAAGTGGGCTGGCACATTTCCCAGTTGCGAATTGGTCACATGGAAATAGTAACCGTCCTTTTTATTGTAGTCAATCTTAAGCGTGCTGATGCCAGAGTTTTCTCTCTCCTTAGCCTCAATCTCAGCAATCCAGCTAGTTCCTTCTCTGAGCACACGACGGTACTTGTCTAAAGTCTCATCAAATCCCGTACGGATAATGCCACCTTCCGTAATCACGTGAGGAGCTTCAGGAGCAATCGCTGCGCTAATCAAGCTCTCCAACTCAGGAATGGCATCCAACTGTGCGATAAGATAGCCCAGAGCAGGCTGCTCCATGCCTTCTAAAATCGCACGAATCCGTGGTACACTGGATAAGGTGGTCGCCAACTGCAAGAGATCCTTGGGATTGGTCTTGCCAAAAGAAACCCGACTAGCCAAACGTTCGATGTCATAAACACCCTTGAGACTGTCCGTTAAATCACTGCGCTCAAAGAAGTGGTCAAGAAAGACCTGCACCACCTCTTGACGTTGGACGATTCGCTCCTTATCAATCAAAGGACGGTGAATCCAAGAACGCAAGAGCCGCATACCCATAGCCGTTTTGGTTTCATCCAAAAGCCAGAAAAGACTGCCTTGCTTCTTACCTGAACGGGCATTCTCAACCAAATCCAGACTAGCCTTGGTCGCATAATCCATCTGCAAGAAATCTTTGATTTCATAGCGGATAACAGGTTTGAGGTGGTTCAACTCCCTCATCTGGGTCCGGTGAACATACTGGAGGAGCTTACTAGCTGCTGCTTGCTCCACAGCTGCCAGTCGTGAATCCAGTAAATGAAGGTCCTCAAAGCCTTCTTTTTCATAAGAAAGTACCAGATTCATCTGACGGCTGAGGATTTGTTCTTCTTCCTCAGACAAGTCATAACCCAGCACCACTTCTCGAGCCTTGAGGTTGCGAATTTCCCCACAAACCAACGTGAAATCTAATAGACCTGTCACATAGAAATCACCCGTCACCAAATCCATATAAGCTAGACCAAACTGATTGCCATCACGATCTAAGGCAACCAAGAAATTATTCTGACTATCCGGCTTACTGCTATCGACAACCGTTCCAGGTGTGATGACCTGGACCACCTCTCGCTTGACAACACCGACCGCTTGTTTGGGATCTTCCATCTGTTCAGCTATAGCAACTTTATAGCCCTGCTCAATCAGAACATCGATATACTGTTGGGCAGAATGATAGGGGACGCCCGCCATGGGTATCGGATTTTCTGCATTTTTATTCCGACTTGTTAAGGAAATTTCTAAAATTTGCGCTGCATTAATTGCATCTTCATAGAACAACTCGTAAAAATCACCCATTCGAAAAAGCAAAAAAGCATCTGGGTATTGTTTCTTAATATCCACATACTGTTGCATGCCGGGTGATAGCTTTTCTGTTGCCATTTTCCGTCTCTCCTTGCTAAAAATAAGTCTTGAGAGCAACTCCCAAGACCTTATTTATCTTTCATCAAATCTAGCAAACGATCTTCCATCAGCTTGGCAACGTGCTGGTCTCGACAAATAACCAATAAGGTATTAGCACCAGCAACCGTTCCTAAAATCCATTCATCCTTGTTTGCATCTACAATATTTGCTAAGACTGCAGCTTCCCCAAGTTTGGTATGAAGTACCAAGGTGAACTCAGCTCTTGCAACTCCTTCTAAATGATGAGACAAAAACTCAACTAAATCAATCTTATCTGTCTCATTTGCTAGTACATAATACACCATATCATTTTTCTTAACCTTGGTCAAGCCGATTTCACGCAAATCACGCGACAAAGTCGTTTGTGTCACATAAACATTACGAGCTTCTAAACGATCTTGAATCTCTTTTTGTGTCCCAAGTTTCTCTTCGGTGATCATCTTTTTAATCAATTGATGCCGTTCTCTTTTTCTCATATTATCCTCTTAAGTGAATATTTATAACAAATTTTACATTTATTTTATAACTACATTATACCAAAAAAAATAGAGAATTCAAAAAAATTCTTTTCTTTCTCAAAAAATGTAGTAAATTGTGATAAAATAGTAGAAAAGTCCAAAAAGGAGCCCTTATGAATACAAAAGAACTGATTGCTAGCGAGTTGGCTAGCGTCATTGATAGCCTGGATCAAGAGGCTATTTTAAATTTACTGGAAACACCTAAAAACTCAGAAATGGGAGACATCGCCTTCCCTGCCTTTTCTCTAGCAAAGGTCGAGCGTAAAGCTCCGCAAATGATCGCAGCAGATATTGCTGAAAAAATCAATAGTCAAGCCTTTGAGAAGGTTGTTGCTACAGGACCTTACGTCAACTTTTTCCTTGATAAAAGCGCTATTTCGGCTCAAGTATTGCAGAATGTTATCACTGAAAAAGAGCACTATGCCGACCAAACCATTGGCAAGCAAGAAAATGTCGTTATCGATATGTCTAGTCCCAACATCGCAAAACCATTCTCTATTGGGCACTTGCGTTCAACCGTTATCGGGGATAGCTTGTCACATATTTTCCAAAAGATCGGCTATCAAACGGTTAAGGTCAACCATCTGGGAGACTGGGGTAAACAGTTTGGAATGTTGATCGTTGCCTACAAGAAATGGGGAAGCGAGGAAGCTATTAAAGCTCATCCAATCGATGAACTTCTTAAACTCTACGTTCGCATCAACGCTGAAGCTGAAAAGGATCCTAGCTTGGATGAAGAAGCACGCGAATGGTTCCGCAAACTGGAAAATGGAGATGAGGAAGCTCTCGCTCTCTGGCAATGGTTCCGTGATGAAAGTTTGGTGGAATTTAACCGCCTTTACAATGAATTGCAAGTCGAATTTGACAGTTACAACGGGGAAGCCTTCTACAATGATAAGATGGATGCTGTTGTAGACATTCTTGCTGAAAAAGGACTTCTTGTTGAGTCAGAAGGAGCCCAAGTCGTTAATCTTGAGAAATATGGAATTGAACATCCAGCCCTTATCAAGAAATCTGATGGGGCAACTCTCTATATCACTCGTGATTTGGCTGCAGCCCTTTACCGTAAAAACAAATACCAATTTGCTAAATCTATCTACGTCGTTGGCCAAGAACAATCTGCCCACTTCAAACAACTCAAGGCAGTATTACAAGAGATGGGCTACGATTGGAGTCAAGACATTGTCCATGTTCCATTTGGATTGGTAACAAAAGAAGGGAAAAAACTCTCTACTCGTAAAGGAAATGTCATCTTGCTAGAACCGACTATCGCTGAGGCTGTTAGTCGTGCCAAGGCCCAAATCGAAGCGAAAAATCCTGAGTTAGAAAATAAAGACCAGGTTGCCCATGCTGTTGGAGTTGGGGCTATCAAGTTCTATGATCTTAAGACCGACCGTACAAATGGATATGACTTTGACCTTGAAGCTATGGTATCCTTTGAAGGAGAAACTGGACCTTACGTTCAATACGCCTACGCTCGTATCCAATCTATCTTGCGCAAAGCCGATTTCAAACCAAATACGACTGGCAACTACAGCCTGAATGATGCTGAAAGCTGGGAAATCATTAAACTACTCCAAGACTTCCCACGTATTATCAATCGTGCAGCAGATAATTTTGAACCTTCTATCATTGCGAAATTTGCGATTAGTTTGGCTCAAGCATTTAACAAATATTATGCACATACACGTATCCTAGATGAAAGTCCTGAGCGCGACAGTCGTCTGGCCCTCAGCTACGCAACCGCAGTCGTCCTCAAAGAAGCTCTTCGTTTGCTCGGGGTAGAAGCGCCAGAGAAGATGTAAATCGCCAAAGTTACTTGATTGCAAAGCAATCTAAGTAACTAACACCAAATCCTATCAGGGATTTGGCTTGGCGCTTCACTAGTAAAGAAACATAAATATTCTCGATTTATGTTTCTTTACGTCGTAACCAGAGACACTTGCCTAAACACCTCACTAAATTGGTCAATCAAATCTATTAATTAGTTTAAGGGCTGGTCGTAATCTTCAAGTCACTTGAATGCAAGTCAATCTAAGCAACGAATGTCAAAGCCTATCATAGATTTGGTTAGGCGCTTCACTAATTCGATCTATTCACTACTATTTCTTTATCATACATGGAGATTTCCTATGAGCCAATATGCTTATATCCTCGTTATAATTAGCTTGGTTTTCCTTTTTCTGCTCAATAAGTACGAGAAAGAAAGACTGCAAAAGCTCTACCAAGAGCAACTCTTGAAGGATGAAATATTTAAGGCTGACATCAAAGAGAAAATTCACACGACTGACAACATCAATGATGTCATTGCACATATCAATAAAACTTACCATCTGGGAATGTTGCTCTCAAAAGACGTCACAGATCAATTGAAATAATCAAAATCCGAGAAGCTTTCTTCTCGGATTTTTATTCGCCCTAGTCAACGTCATCCCCTTGAAACAGCCACAGTTATTTTCATATGATTTTTGTGAATTTTTTCAGGATTTTCTAACTTTTTTCAAAATATTCTTGCATTTCTTTTAAGTTTTTTGTAGAATAGTAGCTATCTATTCAGATTATTCTGAAAATTCAAAAATAGGAGCGTTTATTATGTCACAAGTTACGTTATCAAACCAGTCAACCTGGGCAAGCAAACTAAAGGCAATGGGACCAGGAATCCTCATGGCTTCTGCCGCCGTTGGAGGTTCTCACATTGTATCCTCTACTCAAGCTGGTGGTTCTTATGGTTAGTCACTACTCCTCTTGGTTATCTTGGCCAATGTTTTTAAATACCCATTTTTCCGTTTTGGCGCCGAATATACTGCTGACACTGGTAAAACCTTGGTCGAAGGCTATGCCGAAAAAGGAAAAATCTATCTCTGGATTTTCTTTGTCCTCAATGTTTTCTCTGCCATGGTCAACACAGCTGGAGTCGCTATCCTTTGCTCAGCCATCATCGCTAGCGCCTTCCCAATGATTGGCCTTAGCATCACTCAGTGGTCCCTGATCCTTGTTGCAGTCATTTGGGCCATGCTACTATTTGGTGGCTACAAACTATTGGATGGTATGGCAAAATGGATCATGTCTGCTTTGACTATTGCAACTGTTCTTGCAGTTATCATTGCAGCAATTAAGCATCCAGAATACAGCTCTGATTTTGTCGAGAAGACACCTTGGCAAATGGCAGCCCTCCCTTTTATCGTTTCCCTCCTAGGATGGATGCCTGCCCCTATTGAAATTTCAGCCATCAACTCACTCTGGTCTGCTGAAAAGAAAAAGACTGTCAACTTTAATACAGAGGACGCCCTTTTCGACTTTAACGTTGGTTACATTGGAACTGCTATCCTGGCTGTATTCTTTGTAGCACTCGGAGCACTCATTCAGTATCCTACAGGACAAGCAGTTGAGGCCGCTTCAGCCAAATACATCTCTCAATTCGTGGGTATGTATGCCTCTGTTCTTGGAGAATGGTCCCGTTACTTGATCACCTTCATCGCCTTTCTCTGTATCTTTGGAACAGTCATTACTGTTATCGATGGCTATTCCCGCGTTAATCAGGTTTCCCTACGACTCTTGTTAAGTCAAAAAGAGGATGATAGCAAATCTTTGAACATCTGGATGACCCTCACAGCTGTTATCGGTATCATCATCATCAAGTTCTTTGCTGGTCAAGTATCAACTATGCTTCGCTTCGCCATGATTGGTTCTTTCCTGACAACACCATTCTTCGCTCTTTTGAACTATGTATTGGTGACACGTGAAAATAAAAATCTTCCTTCTTGGCTAAAACTCCTCGCTATCGCAGGATTGATTTTCCTCTTTGGCTTTGCTATTTTCTTTATCTATGCACTTGCCATCGGAAAAGCAGGATAGTTTATAAAATGGCACCCTTACGGGGTGCTTTTTGTATACTCAAAAAGCAGTTGACAATCTCAACTGCCCCTCAGTACTACTTTATTTTTCTGTTTCTAACTCATACAAGTCTGCAATGATCGCTGCGACCTTTTTAATATCTCCCAGCATACCACGCATTTCAAAGTCAGCCAAAACTGGGAAACCAAAGCGCTGACTATACTGCTTGGCTGTCAGGCAGTATTGATTGTTAAAATTACGATTACCAGAACCGACTACCCCAAAACACTTACTAGCATTGTCCCCATAGGCGATAAAGTCGCCCAGTGGAGTTGTTAAAATCTCGACATCGCCGTTATCGACACCATTTCCACCTTCCAGATAGGTCGGCAAGAAAGCGATATAGGGATGTTCCATTTCAAAGAATTCTTGACCTTCCTTGACTAGGTCCTTGATATGGATTTTTTGGACCTCAATCCCTTCGTACTGGGACAAGAGATAGTCCTTGAGTCGGGTTACAAAACTTTCTGTATTCCCACTCAGACTGATATACACTAAGGATATTTTTTTCATGTTGACCTCGATTTTTATGTTTACGATATAAAAAGAACTACCAAAATTGTAACTTGATAGTTCTTTTTTGTCAATACTTAGGCAGCTTCTTCTGCTTCAACTTCCTCAGCCAAGTCCTTTTGTTGGCGCCACATCTTGTAAAAGACTAAGGCTAAAAAGAGAACATTGATGATGATGAACAAAATATTCGTTCCTTTTGCTAATGCTCCCATTCCTAAGCCAAGGGCACTATCTTTGATTAATTGAACCGCATCTTGAACGTTCATATAGCTATAAACCAAACCAACAATAGCTAGTAGAACATAGCCAACATAAGTATAGTTTGCGAATTGTACGTTTTTACGTACGAGAAATACAAAGGCTACTACAACTAAAATTGCAGATAAAATAATCAACAACATATTAAAAATAGAGTGAGAGGATTCTGATACTTTGTAAGTATAGTTGACCGTGTCTTCTAATTGCTGGGCAGTGAGCGTCCCGCTATTTGCCAGGCTAGCACGAAGAGCATCTTTACTTGGCAATGGACTCAAGATTCCAAATAGTGACATAGATGAAATAAGGGCTGATAGAACTAACAAGACCCAAAGATAAATAGGATTCTTTTTCATGTTTTCCTCCATAAGATATTTTGAACATTATAGCATTTTTTGTACAGGAATACAACTTTTACAAGCTGGTTTCAACTTGTTTCCGATAGGCTTTCGGTGATTTTCCGCACAATTTACGGAAAACCTTGTAGAAATATCCAACATTACTGTAGCCAACTGCATAGCAAATATCTTCGATACTATCACTGGTTGAAAGTAAGAGTTGTTGCGCCGCCTTAATTCGCTGTTTATTGAGCAATTCCGCAAAGGTTGAGTTGGTTTCTCTCTTGATTAGCTGACCGAGATAGACAGGATTGATAAAGAGATCCTTACTGATATCCTTAAGTGAGAGCTCTTTCTGATAATCACGCCCAATCACCTCCAGAACGCTCACCACATTTTCATTCATGCGGTACTGGCCAAAGAACTTGGTCAAGGTTTCTTTGATATAGGCAACCAATTCTTCAAAGGAGTTAATGGCATGGATGGCTTTGACAATCTCCGTCATATCATCTGCTTTTAGGTGTTCAAACAAATGGAAGACATCCATGACAAACTGGGTGAAGAGCTGCTTCGTGATGGCCACGCGCGGGGTATTCTTCAAAACAACCTTCTCTAGCAGGGTTAATTCTTCAATGATTTGATTGATATTCCCTTGGATAATCACCCGATAAATCGGCTCGTAATAAGCAAACAAACTCTCGGATTTTTCTAGATTGACTGAACCGTAGAAGAGGGCTTTTTCAGCATTGATCTTCCAATTCTCAAAGGACTGCTGGTAGGGTGCTTCAAATGGTGTCACGACGATGCCATCGAGCGGTTGATCAGAGATGAAAATCTGCCAGTCTTGCCCCAAAACATAGTAAGGAATGGTAAAAGAGCCTTGCTTTTCCTTTGAAAGTCCTATCCACCAGTTTTCTTTACCTGCTAAGAAACTGATAAAGCCTTCTTCATCTAATTCTTGACTGAGGGTCTGACTTTGCTCCACCTTTTCTTGAAGCTGTAGCGCAATCTTTTCTAGTAAATTGCCCAACTCCACCTTGTCTACTGGCTTGACCAGATAATCCACGACACTAAGGTTCATGGCTTTTTTGACATAATCAAACTCCTGATAACCAGACAGCAAGATATAATAGGTATCTGGAAGTAGCTCTTTCATTTCCCTAATCATCTCAAGTCCTGTCTTATCTGGCATGTTGACATCGGAAATGATCACATCCACTGGATTTTTCTTAACATAGTCCAAAGCATCATCTGCGTGATTAGCTGTCGCGACGACTTGCATATCCCATTTTTCAAAGGGGATTAATCGCTTGAGCCCCTCTGTCACCATGTACTCATCGTCTACTAATAAAACTTTATACATTTCTACCCTTTCTATTCATCCTGGATAGTGATATGGTAACGAACACCTTCTTGCTCAGCTGACTCTACACTGATTTGGTAGCGATCCCCAAAGTAGAGAACAAAGCGTTCGTGTACATTTACTATTCCAATTGATTGTCGCTCTCCACTGTAGCTTGCCTCGTGTTCAAAACTTCGCTGAGCTAATTTTTCTTGCAAGCTAGCTAGTTTCTCAGAGGACATTCCTCGACCATTGTCTTCTACTAAGATTTCAACGAATCCTTGACCCTTCAAGGCTTTGATACTGATGACATTATCTGTTCTGCGATGGTCAACACCATGGGCAAAGTAGTTTTCTACTAATGGTTGGAGTGTAAATTTTGGAATCCTCATTTCTTCCAATTCTGGTGCAATCTTGAAACCATAAGCAATGGATTTAGGATAACGCACCATGCAGAGATAGCTATATTTTCGGCAGAATTCCAACTCCTGCTTCAGCGTGGTTTCCCGCTCGTCGGAGATATTGTTGCGTAACAAGCTACTAAATTCATAGATAATATCTGCCAGTTCATCCTGACTTTGCATGACGGCATACATCCGTAAAAACTCCAGAGTATTGTACATAAAGTGAGGATTGATTTGAGCCTGTAGGGCTCGCATATTGGCATCTTTTTGACTGAGCTCTAGCTGATAGATATCGTGGATATTTTTTTCCAGGCGGTCCAACATATCATTGGTTGTTTCTGCAATGAGAAGCAATTCTTGGTCTTTTTCAGAGGTATCGATTCGAAGGCCTTCTTCTCCTTGAGCAATCACCTCGATCGAATCTACTAGGTCTACGACCTGCTTTTGGTAATTTGAAAAAGTCTGTCTAAGGGTCACGTACAAAATAATGATAAAGAGAATACTTAGCCCAATAATGACAGCTGAACTCGTCAAAGTTCCTGTAAGAACAAAATTTTTAGGAACAGCAACTCGAACCTGATAACCGTGAGAGGTGACACCCACAAACCAGTTTTCTCGCTCGGCTGAGACCTTCTCCCCAATATGGAACATCTCAGTCTCAAAAGGCGAAGTTACTGTTACAGCCATTGGGATATGACCCCGAGTATTGTCAATAGCTCCATGTAAAACATCTGGGGATAGGGAGATATAGATCACTCCTAAATCCTTGTCAGACACAGGATCAGAAACGGGAATGGCAAAACTGTTGGCTGTCGGCTTAAAATCCTCCGCAGGGACTTTCTCTCCGCTGCGTTTTTCTCTAGTAGAAACATACACTTCCTTATAGTCCTGAAGGACAATAGCCACTCCAGTCACAAAATCATTCCGAACATAGATATTATCAATATTTTCATACAGGGAAACAGAGACATAAGGCGAAGTTTTACGCTCTAATTGCCAATAGAAATAGTCTGGGGTGCTAAGACTGAAATACTTATAAATCCCTTCAATTCGGGCTTGATTTTCAACCAAAGACTGAGCGAGTTGGGTTGACTCTCTGTGATAATATTCCACTTCACTCACTGTCCGAGTAGTCACACGTTCTGCAACCCGTTGGGCTTCTTTCTCACGTGAATCCCAGTCAGCATACGAGAGCATAATCGCAAAACTGGCAATGATCACAATCATAACCAAACTATAAATCCGTAAAAGAGAGTGAAGCCAGAACTGCTTCATTCTATTTTGTCGCCAATTTTTCATGGATACTTTCATAAATAGGTTCCAACATATCACTGATAAAGAAATGCCACATTCCAATTCCTACAAAAAAGAGCAAGGCAGGCATATAATAACCAACTCCTACAAGGAGAGCGGACCCGAGTAAAACCTTGGTAATCGCAGGTAAGCTCATGAAAATCCCGATAAGGGACAGTTTCAAAGTATTTTGGTAGGATAAATCAAAGTACACCTGAAGTTTCAAGGAAACAGTGTAGGCTAGAAAGACAAGAGCAACTACAAGGACATTGAGAAAGGTCGCCAAGAGGTGGAAAATCGTCTGGTGGGGCAATTGAACTAGAAGATACAAACCATAAACCAGTACAAGATCCACAAACACAAAACTATAGAAAGTCAGATTGCTCTTGACAAAATTGCTCTTATACAATTCCCAAGCTTCCTTCAAATGGTATGCTCGATAGGTATAACCGTGCTCCGCATACAAACTCATAAGGGTGGCACTAGCTGGTGCCAAACCAAAGACCACTCCTCCTGCTAGTGTTAATAGCCAGAAATAAGCTGTCGCAATCATTCCTAAAAAGATACGATTAAAGACGAATTCTAGAAATTTTCCCATGTTACTCTCCTTAAACTAACAATGTAACCATTATATCATATTTCAAGCGTTTTCAAAAATATAGAGTTCTCATTTACAATCCTTAAAAAGCGTGATACAATTGGTTTTGTTAGTTTGCATCAAGGAGATCCTCATGAAGAAAAATATCTTAACCACCCTCTTAGCCGCCGTCCTCTACTTTCTCTGTGTGGGGATTGGAGTCTTCCTAGGACACCTGGTCGACCAGACAGGTAATATGTTCTACGCACCTGCCTTTTCTGCCCTTGTCGGTGGCAGTGTCTACATGCTTCTTTTGACGAAGGTCCCTCGTTTTGGCGCTATCACCACTTTAGGTCTTTTTATGGCACTTTTTTTCCTAGCTAGCAAACATGGTGCTGGTACCTTTCTTCCAGGTATCATCTGTGGTCTTGCAGCAGATGCCATCGCTCGTCTCGGTAACTACAAAGATCGAATCAAAAACACCCTCTCCTTCTTCGTCTTTGCTTTCAGCACAAGTGGCCCTATCCTCCTCATGTGGATCAGCCCCAAAGCTTACGTGGCCACCTTACTCGCGCGTGGAAAATCCCAAGAATACATTGACCGTATCATGGTCGCTCCAGAGTTGGACAAAATCCTTCTCTTTGTCATAAGTATCCTCCTAGGCGCCTTGATGGGAGCTGTTATTGGCCAATTTCTAAGTCAAAAAATAGCTGATAAACTATAAGCTAAAGGCCCTGAAGACTAGCAATGCCTAGTTCCAGGGCCTTTTTGTATACAATCCTAAAATTCACTATAGATAAATTCTTGAATATTCGAAAAATCGGTCACAAAACAGTAAATCACGATGCTCAAGATAACCGTATAGAAAAATAGCGTCCACAAGATTAAACGGTGTGTGTTAGTTAGCTTGGTTTGCAAATTTGTAAAGTTCTTTTTCAACTTCCATCCATCCTTTCACTCCAACGTGCATCACGTCAAATAAAAAGTAATCATCATACTCTCTGTTTCCATAGTTTAGTACCGTTGCACCATGGCTTTTTGCGACATCTTCTATTTTTTTATAAGTTTTTTCTCGCATTTCTCTTGAGACACCAGTGTAGTCGTTCCATTTCCCGTTTACTGGGAAAATAATAACCTCAACTTCAATGCCCAATTCTTTGGCAACTGTCAAGAAGAGTTCCATATCTGAATATTCTGGTGACTCCAGATAGCTCAAATCTTTATTGGAATCTTTCAGCGATGCATAGCGATCTTTTAAGTAAGTATTGTAGTAGTTATTATCAACAGCATAGTCATTATTGTCTGTTTTCTGTTTGACCTCTTCCACAAACTGATTCGTCATCTTCTGCCAATCATAGTCTGGGGTTTTGTCTCCTAGTGAAGGATAATCTGATTTAGCATGTTTTTGATAAAAAGTCTGTTTGAGCTTAAAGGAATACATCGCGTTCTCAAACTCTAATAGTTTTTTATCAACAATGGTTCCTTTTCCATCTATGAAATAACTTTTGTATTTTTTGTAGATGTCATTTTGTTGCTTGTTTCCCTTGGTAATCTCGATAATGCGATTGATTAGTTTTTCTTTCGTTTCTTTACTAATCTTGCCATTATCTAGCATGTGGAAAATATGTTCCTGAGAAGCCTTATTCAAAAAGGCATCTTGATGGGTCCCATCTTTTTCAAACCACTGAACAGACTCTACTATAGCTACTTTTCGCTTAGTCATCGATCCTTCAATAGAGCCCAAGGTCGTAGCCTGAATGATGTTTTGAGAATAACTGGTCCCAATCTGCATGATATTAAAATCGTTGTAGTTAAAAATTTTATTTGGATGATAGTCTTCATTTATCGTCGCAACCAACTCTGAAGAACCCATTAGAACCAGTGTATTGGGGGTGATATTGCTTGTTAGAATATCTCTACTTTTATACTTTTCATACGAGGTGCTGTAACGAATACTGTTATCCTTGACTTTATAATAATCATCAATCTTCTTGACATACGTCACATTTAAAAGGGCAAGCGTCGCAATTACGAGCACAAGCGATAGTAAAAATGCTTTTAATTTAATCATCTCGTTTTATCCTATCCCTTCGATCTATCCGATTTCTTTTCAATCTCTTATCTCTTTAAAATCGTCAGTAAGATTTTATAGGGTTCACCTGAAAAGATAAAGAAACCAACCATAACCAAATTCATAGTCACAAACCAACTTAATAGCTTATACCATTTTTTGTTTTTATTTTTCTTATAAAAATTGCTTTTCTTTTGATACACTTCAAATCCAGCCATCAAGACACCATGATAAAAACCATAGACAATGTAACTAACACTAAGACCGTGCCAAAAACCCATGACCAACATATTGACCATATAGGCATAGGTTGCATTGTGTAGTCTATTTTTAAACCATTTTTTCCTGATAACCTGCATCAATACTCTTGAAAATACAAAATCTCTCAACCAGATCGACAAGGTGATATGCCATCTAGTCCAGAAATCTTTGATATCGACACTCAAGAAAGGTTTGTTAAAGTTCATCGGTGTCTGAATACCTAGAATATTACTACTTCCAACGGCCATTAGACTATAGCCTGCAAAGTCAAAGAACAGATACAAGGTATAGAGGTACATATACTTGATTGAGTAAACGACTGCGCCCGTATTATTTAGAGCGAGTAACATCTGGTACACATAGGTTGATAAAACAATCTTGTAAAGAAGGCCTAGAACGATACGATACACACCGTCCCCTGCTAATTCTAGATACTCTTTTCGGGGCATGACCTCGTTTATCTCTTTTAAAAATCTCCTACTCCGATCAATTGGACCAGCACTAACTGTTGGGAAAAAGAGCAAAAACTGTAGATAATCTTTTACACTGATATTTTCTTTGATT
Source organism: Streptococcus sp. CM6 (assembly GCF_000526095.1). Classification (NCBI taxonomy): domain Bacteria; kingdom Bacillati; phylum Bacillota; class Bacilli; order Lactobacillales; family Streptococcaceae; genus Streptococcus; species Streptococcus sp. CM6. The sequence goes on from NZ_JATS01000009.1 coordinate 17,831, forward strand.
AAGCCATCCGATATCTCTAGCATGATCTGAATGGTCTTAAAGGACATGTAAGAAATTCCAATAAAGGCCAACAAATGCAGAGAAGTCAGGGCAAAGACTTTATTGATTACCAAAGGAAGAATGGAAAGGAAAACCAGTGGTTTCAGCCGCTTTGCCTCTATCCTCTGTGCTAGAAAAACCAGAAAATATTGGTAAACGACAAAGGCGAGCAAATAGACCATCATCGCTCGACTCTTACCATAGATAGCTCCTGCAAATAAGAGGGAGAGCGCCAAAATATAGTAGTCCTTACGTTTTTCAAAAAAGTTTACCACAAAACCAATCAGTAAAACTACAAACAAGAGAAGGAAAAACTCATTCCCCTCGAAATAATTCATACCAGCCAAACTCCTTTACATTATCATCCCTCCTACAGCAAACTTTTTGATTTGCTAATTGAGGACCTTTATTTATTATAGCATATTTCTAAAAAGAAGCTTTATCCTTCTTGCATTTCGGTGAGAAAACAAAAAGGAGTCCCTTTGAACTCCTTCCATTATTTATGACTTAGTTTCTTGGTCAAGAAATCTCCCAAGAACTGGATCGTAAAGATAATCAAGATGATAATGATGGTTGCCAAGATGGTCACATCGTGATTGTAACGGTTAAATCCATAAGCAATGGCCACGTTACCGATACCACCAGCACCAACTGCTCCCGCCATGGCTGTTTCCCCAACAAGGGAAATCAAAGTCACAGTCGTCACACGAATCAAATCTGGCAAACCTTCTGATAGGTAAACACCCACGATATCCCAGAAGGTCGCTCCGCTCGCTTGAGCCGCCTCAATGACACCGCCATCCAGCTCAGCCAAGACAACCTGCACCTGACGGGCAAAGAAGGCAAAGACTGCAAAAGAAAGGGGGACAAGGGCTGCATTTGGCCCGATACTTGTTTTAACAATCAAGTGAGAGAGTGGCGACATGATTGCCAAGAGGATGATAAATGGTACCGCGCGGAAAATAGAGGTAATCTTGTCTAAAATCCAGAAGATAACCTTATTTTCCAAGACACCGCCTGGCGCTGTCAAGACGAGGAAAAGACCTGCTACCAACCCCAAGAACCCTCCGATGATGAAAGAAAGAACTGTCATATAAAGAGTTAGGTAGATGGCTGTTCCCCAGCCTGCCTGACCAGCCCAGCCCATCTTATAGACATTTGGTAGATAAGTTTGAATCAACTCTGTCATCTTACTGTCCTCCCTTCAATACTTTTAACTGCACACCAGCCTGACGGATGGCATCTTGAGCACCTACTAGCGCTGCTTTTTCCCCTGACAAGACCACAACCAATTCTCCAACGGGAGTGCCATCGAGAATTTCGATATTTCCATAGAGGATATTGGCCGTTACTTGGTAACGCTTGTACAATTCATTCAAAAGTGGCTCGTCTGTCGAAGCTCCTGCATACTTGAGCTGTACTAAGATACTGTTTTCAGACAGATTTTCCACGATTTCTTGCTTCTCAATCTTAACCATGGCTTCGTCAATACCTGTTGCAGTAGAGATGAAGTCTTGGGTCAAAGGTTGTTTAGGGTCTGAGAAGATTTCAAGGACACTGCCCTCTTCAATCAAATGCCCATCCTGCATGACTGCCACACGGTTGGCAATGTCTTTAACAATCTGCATTTCGTGTGTAATCAGGACAACGGTCAAGCCTAATTTTTGGTTCAAATCTTGCAACAAAGCCAAAATCTGCTTGGTTGTCTTAGGGTCAAGGGCAGACGTTGACTCATCTGAAATCAAAATTTTCGGATCATTTGCCAAGGCACGCGCAATGGCCACACGCTGTTTTTGCCCTCCTGATAGTTGTGAAGGGTAGTTTTCAGCACGATCCGCCAAGCCAACCAAGTCTAACAACTTAGCTACTTTAGCTTTCTTTTCTTCCTTGCTGAGTCCAGAGTGTTTAAGGGCAAAGGCCACATTTTCCTCTGCTGTCTTTTGACTCATCAGGTTGAAATGCTGGAAAATCATCCCAATGTCTTGACGCTTACGACGCAACTGCTCTGCTGTCAAGGTCACCTTGCCATCAAAAATGACGTCGTTATCAATGGTAATTTTCCCAGCAGATGGCTTTTGCAAGAGGTTAATCACCCGTACAAGGGTTGATTTCCCTGCTCCAGAATATCCAACGATTCCGTAGATATCCCCTTCTTGGATGTGAATGGTCACATCCTTGACCGCTGTGATGGTTCTCTTCTTTTGGTGAAAAGTCACATCAATCTGATCTAACTTGATAATATCTCTACTCATAGCTTCTAATCAGCTCCTCTACTAATTCAATATGGGTGTAGTAATCGGCGATTCGCACGTTTTCATCTCCACCATGGTCTCGGCTATTGGCATTTCCTAGACCGAAGGCCACCATTGGTACCTCTAGGGCATCAAAGACCGTATGCATGGGGCCTGTCCCCGCTGTTGTCGGCAAAACTGAAACGCCCTGTGGATAGAATTTCTTGGCCAACTCGATCACATTGAGAATAGCTGGCGCGCTCATATCGCTTCGATAGCTCATCTCTCCCAAGGTATAGTATAATTCTACCTTATCAAAGCCATTTTTGTCTAGCTGTTTCCGAATTTTTTCCAGAACATCATGCGGTTCTAGGCCAGGAACCAAACGAACCTCTAACTTAGCACTGGCTTCTGCTGGCAAAATCGTTTTAACCCCTTGCCCTTGATAACCTGACTGAATCCCTTCGATATTAAGGGCCGGCTCGAAAAAGAACCGTTTTAGAAAGGCTGCACGATCCTCTTGTAAGAGAGGCAATTCCAAACCATAAATGCGACTAATTTCCTCAGGATTGCGTTGGGCATAGGTATCTACCAAGGCTAGTTCTCGTTCATTTGGCCCTTGAACATCCTCGTACAAGCCTTCTACCAAGATACATCCATCAGCAGCTCGCAGACTACTTAGAGCCTGGATAAGATACCACGGCGCTGACTCCACGACACCACCATAACTCGAGTGGATATCCACATCCGCACTTTTTACCTTGGCATCAAAGGTTACAATTCCCTTGTTTCCGCCAGAGATTTCAAGCTGTTCCAAGGCGTTCTTGGTCCCTTGTTCCCAGACTAGCAAGTCCGCCCCACGGAGTTTGTCCGCATGTTTTTCCAGATACTTATCTAGGTCTGTTGAAGCCGATTCCTCCGCTCCTTCCATGATAAAACTGATATTGACAGGCAGGTCATCATGATGCTGCATATATTTTCTCAAAGCACTCAAACGAGCTGTGATATGACCCTTATCATCATCAACCCCACGCCCATACATGAAACCATTGCGGACCGAAAGCGTAAAGGAATCCTCTGTCCAGACCTGATCCCCATCCGCTGGCACGGTGTCATAGTGGTTATAGAAAATCAAGGTCTTGGCATCCGGACGCGAACTCTTGAAATGCGCCATGACAAAGGGAGCCGTATAAGTCTCATCAATCTCCACTTCAGCCCCTACACGCTTGAAAATCTCACCCAGATAGTTGGCAACTTCCTTGAGTCCAACCTGCTGGGCAAAGACTGATTTCTTAGAAATCAAGGTACGCAAAACCTCAAAATAATGCTGGGCTACATGATCCCTTTCAAATTTTTCAATCTGTTCTTGTTCGCTAGGAAAAACCATATTCTCTCTACCTTTCTATGAACCTATAGTCTTCTTTACAATTCATGCTCTATACAAAAGCAAGAGGTGGAAACTCTCTCCCACCTCCCTGTGTCTTATTACCAAACTGGTTGGTCCAAACCGTCTGATGTCTCTTCGATAACTTTTTTCACTTCATCAGTGTGGTAAGCTGCGATAATTTTCTTGATGGCATCAGCCTTAGGTGATGATTCCCAATCTTTTTTCGCAACGATGATGTTGTACCATTGTTTTGAGTTTTCATCAGCTTGCTCTTTGAAGAGTGCTTTCTTGTAGTCCAATTTTGCTTCTGTAACGAAGGTATTGTTTACAACAGCAGCATCAACTGATGACAATGAACGAGCTGTTTGGCTAGCGTCCAATTCAGTAATCTTCAAGTTCTTTGGATTTTCTGTGATGTTAGCAACTGTTGCAAGAGCAGTTCCAGAAACATCCAATTTGATCAAACCAGATGATTGAAGCAAGTAAAGCGCACGGCTTTCGTTTGTTGCATCGTTTGGTACAGCGATTTCACCCTTATCTGGGATTTCTTCCACTTTGGTGTACTTGTTTTCTTCACCATTTTTACCTGAGTAAAGACGGATTGGTGAGATGTACGTATCTGCAATCGCTGTAAGGTCTTTCCCGTTTTCTTTGTTCCAGTTGTTCAAGAAGTTGTAGTGTTGGAAAGCGTTCAAGTCTACTTCACCATCAGCAGTTGCCTTGTTTGGTTGTGAGTAATCTGTAAACTCTGTGAATTCCAATTTAATGCCGTCTTTTTCAACTAATTCTTGGACTTTGTCCCAACGTGCTTCTTCTGAGCCACTACGGTTAACAGTCGCAATTTTAACTGTAGTTGTATTGTCTGCTTTCTTGTCTGAATTTCCGCAAGCTGCAAGTGTAAGGCCTGCTACTGTAGCAATAGCTGCTACGCCTAACCATTTTTTAATTTTCATGATTCTTTCTCCTTTAAAAATAATACCGTAATAGTATCTCATACTTTATTTGATTTCGCAAATTGTTATTAGATAGGCAGACATATAGTTTGAAACTATAAGTCTAGAAGTTGCAAAATCATCCACCTACGAGAGAATGGATGATTTACAAACTTATTTAATATCAGCTTCTGCTGGGAGATAAGTGTCTCCGAAGAACTGTTTAGACAACTTTTCAAGAGTTCCGTCTTTGTAGAGTTCTTGGATACGTTTGTCTACAAATGTTTTCAACTCATCTTGACCTTTAGCAAGAAGTGGGTAAACGTAAGGTTGTTGGTCGCTTGGAAGTTCAATGACTTTCAAGTTGTCCAAACCTTGGTCCTTGATGACTGTTTCAACACCGATTTTATCAAAAATCTTGTAGTCAAACTGGCCATCGCTCAAGCGTCCCATGATTTGTTGGAAGTCCGCTTTAGTATACTTTAGGACAGTTGGATTATCTGAATGTTGTTTGTTGTAGTCTTCTAGCTGTTTAGCAGAAGTTGTCCCTTGAACAACTTCTGTTGATTTTCCACCGATATCATCAAGCGATTTGATGCTAGGGTCATCTTTTTTCACTACAAGAACGTTAGGGTTTTTAGCAGTTGGAGCTGCATAAAGGTATTTTTCAGCACGTTCTTTAGTGTAGCTGATGTTGCTAACAGCCATATTGTAACGGTCAGCATCAAGTCCTGCAAAGACTCCTGACCACTCTGTCTTCTCAAACTTGACATCATACTTGTCAGAGTCTTTAAAGATAGCGCGAACCACTTCAATTTCGTAACCAGTCAATTCGCCATTTTCTTCATAGTTGAATGGTTTTGGTGTAGCATTAGTTGCAACGATAATTTCTTTCTTGCTAGCTGCTTCTCCCTCTTTTTTCGCACCACCTGAGCAAGCTGCTAACACACCTACAGCCACAAGTCCTAGAGCAGCAAGAGATGAGTATTTAACGATTTTTTTCATGTCATTTCCTCCAAAATAGAATACTTTACTATCTTAACAGAAAATATTTTTTTTTGCCATTATATGATATCTATCTCGGTGATAGGTTTTTTTTATGGCTGATTTAAAAGACCAGACGCAAGACTGCAACCAAGACTACCCCAAAAAGAACCGTACCTACTAGATTGCGGTAGCGAAAGGCTACCCAAGCCGTTGGAAAGACTGCTAAAAAGTCCAGCCATTTGATTTGAGGGAGACTGCCAACTTTGCCAGTCACTACGCTTGAAAGGATCAAGGCAAAGATAATGGAAACAGGCAAAAACTTCAAAAACCGCTCGACGATAGCTGGCAAGCCCTTGTACTTAACCAAGATGAAGGGAATCATACGGGGAATCCAAGTCACTAGGCCTGAAAAGATAACGGCTAACAAAAGATATTTACTGACCATCTAAGACCACCCCCATGGTACAACCTAGCAAGGTCGCAAACAAAACAGCTAGCGACTGAGACACTACTGTCAAGAGCAAAAAGAAGGACACCGCAACAACGGCTAGGATTAGTAGCAGATTCCGTACAGGAACCCGTCTTTGCATAATCTGAAATTGTGAAGTAAAAATCCCGATAAACATCCCAACAAGGGCAAAGTCCAAGCCAAAGACTTCAGGATTTGGAAGAAGGCCACCTAAAGCCGTCCCCGCCACTGTCCCAATAAACCAGGCTACATAACTATTGAGATTGTTCCCGTGCATCCACATAGGATGGACTTTATCTGTATGGGCTAATTCTCCCATCAAAACGCCATAGGTCTCATCTGTCAGGAGACTAGACATGCCGATATTTTGCCAGAGACTAGTATGACGGAAATAGGTCGATGCATGCAAGCTCAGCAAAAAGAGTCGCAAGTTGATCAAAAAGACCGTCATAGCAATAGCTGCCACAGGCGCTTGTACCGCAATCAGTGCCAACATGGCAAACTGGGCACTCCCAGCATAAACAAAGAGGCTCATCAAACCCATCTCAACAGGTGTCACATAGGGCGCACCGATAATCCCACAAGCCAGACCGATACTAACATAGCCGAGGGCAGTCGGCATGGCCGCATGTACACCTTCCCAAAATCCTTTTTCTTTCATCCTTCTCCTCATATTTTCTCCAGTTGAGGCTGTTCATCATCACAGCCACAGCACGGACTATTATAACATATTCAAAGAAGAGAAAAAAGTCTGCTGATTTTGGCCGTCATAAAAAGACTGGCGATCCAGTCTCAAACACCTATTATACAAATTCTCCTCTAAATGCTCTCACGAATATTCAAGAGCATGACAAATGCGGTTAGGAGTAATAGCAATAGAATAAAGCTGACCGCTAGGACCCCAAAACTTGTAGCAATCGTTACGAAAACGATTGTGAATAGACTTGGTAAGACAACCGTAATAGCACCAATAGAGGATTGAACCGCTCCCATTGACTCCTCAGGTATTTGTTTAAAGACGAGTTCTTGCAATCTAGGAGAGAGTAACCCTGCGATGAAGGCATCCAAGGAGCTGAAAAGCAGAATCAAACCAAAATGAACTGTGGCAAATCCTACTAGAAGGAGTAACTGGATGACGACCGAAGCGTATAGAGCTGTTTTTATAGAAATCGTATTTTTCAGATAGCCACTTACAAGGCTTCCGACAATAAGTGCTAACAATTCTAGTGTTGATAACAAAGCGAGTGATTGACCAGTTTGTAAATCCAAAAACGGTTGGTTTCTTAAAAAAAGAGTTGAAATAGGAACAGTGACATTGATCACAGCTTGGCTGATAGAGACGATAAATAAAATGAAGATCACTCTATCCATATTCCAGATCAATTTTGATGATTGGAACAAATGCTGGCAAAACGATTTTATAGAAAGACCTTCTTGATAGCTAATTGTTTTTTCAACTTTCAAAAGATCATTTTTTATGAGAAGAATACCTACAAATGCTATCAGAAACGTCAGAGCGTTTAGCAAGGAAATGAACTGAATGGAAAGAATTCCTAGTAAAACCCCTCCTAGAATATTACTGATTGTCCGAACTAAACTAACTGTTGATTGTTTAAAGCCAATAGCTTCTGTCAGATGTTCTTTCCCAATGATTCTTATAAAAATAGGAGTAAGCATGGCTCCTGAAAAGTAACTCAATGTATCCGACAAAAGGTTCATTAAACAAATAAAGAATACAAGCCATAAGGAAAAGGGCTGCCCTGAAAGCGAAAGCGCCACTATAGAATAAAGTACAAATTTGACAAAACTAATAACCGTATACTTTAGAACACGATGGTGTTGAAAGTCAGCCAAAACTCCCATAAAAATTTGCAGAACTTGAGGAACAGTCTCTGAAATCGTAATGAGTAAAATTGCCAAGGGGGCAAACGAAGCATCTGCCACATAATTCAAAAAAGCAAGATAAAAAATTGTATCCCCAACCATTGAAATCCACTGGTTGATGGTTAGTTGCCTAAAATCTCTATTTTGAATAAATACTTTCATCGCAACTCCTTTTTGAGTTCAAATGGGAACTTTTCCCCAAGGATAGACCGATATTGCTGAGCACCCAAAATTACAGCAACGGTAAAATTTGACCAATGCCATTGTAGACTATGTGCAGTCCAATAGGCCAATAAATGGACTTTGTCACTCTAAATAAGACTGCAAATATGAGACCGCCACCCATATATACGAAAAAGTCTGTCAAGACCCAACCGTGGTTACTAATGTGCAAGATTCCAAACAAAGCAGCCGAACCGAGCACATCCAGTCCCCATTTCTTTCCTTTTTCCAGAGCTGTCATCACCAATCCACGATAAATCATCTCTTCAAAAATAGGACCTGCAATCACAGGATAGAAAAAATACATCAAAAATGCCGTTGCTCCCGTAAAAGTAGGAACATCCAGTTGATAAGCAATTTCATTTTTGGTAGGCGGAAAAATAAAAAATGTGACGAAGTTCCAAATAACAAAAGCTAGGAGAGATAGGAAGCAATAGAGAAGATAGGAACCTCTAAATTTTCGACTGTTGATTTTCTGCCATTTCCCTGACCGAATCATAACAATAATAGCAAGCAGAACCACAAGAAAATTCAACAGCATATCTGACAAATAATAGGCAAAGTCAGATAGACCAGCAGCAAGGTCGCTATGTAAAAGCAAACGAATGAAGAACTGGTCAGAAATGACAAGTAGAATAGCTATTAAAAAATAGTAGCGTGAGATTATCTTTTTCATTCTATTTTCTCCTATACTATGAAATAAAAACAGCCCCTACCCAAGATAAGGCAAGGGCTTTTAATATCAATAACGGCGACGATTAACAGTGGAAGAATCATGGTTAAAATATTTCTCCCAGAAATTAGTGATTGACCAAGGTGTTCCGAAACCTCCCCAGCCTCCACCGCCTGGGATAACAGCAGCATACACAAGATCTCCTCCGTAAACCGCCTCTAACTCCATTTCTGTTAGTTCCATTGTTTCTGCAAATTGTAAATTCAACATTATTTACTCTCCTTCAATTATTTTTCTTTGTAAACCACTCCTGCGACCTAGGATTTGCTTCAAATGATTTACAAGGATAGTATAACACGGAAATTAGCTCATTTTAGAAAATCGCATATTTGATATTTTTTCTCATGGAAATTTCACATTTGCGATTTTTGTAGATTTGATTATTTCACTGATATAATATAGTTGCTGTTATGTAGGAGGACATGAAATGAAGAAACAAATCATAGCATTATTGACAATCGTTGCTGATATTATTATCATTTCCCATCTTTAACTAATCGATCAGGTCTTTGTATTGCTGTAATCGTAGTTCAAAAAGGGCTGTTAATTGGGGATTCTCTAATATTTGTAGAGATTGGATAAAGTGTTCAATCTCTTTTTGATTGCTTCCTTTGGTTTGAAGGAAAATGCTCAATTTCTTTAAAAACTGCCACAATAATTTCTCAAAAACATCATATGGTCGGAGCATACTCTCCAACTCGGCTTCAAAGATTGGGATGTAAGAGAAAAGCTTACGCTCCATGAGCTCTGATATGATATTCAGATAGCCACTTTTCATATACAGTCTATTGTGTGCCAATTCTTTAAATTCCTTGGATTTTTCGAGTAAGGAGGTTGATAAGAAGATCAGATCTTGATTACTCAAGAAGGGCATGGTGTTACAAAATATATAGAGTTCAAACCAGGTCCAAGACTCGATAGCATAAAGGTAGGTGGTCAAAAACTCACGATCCTCCTCCTCTAGCGGATAGTTTTTATCCAAGGAATGGATAGCATTTTTAATCACGACGGCATTCAAACGACGATAGGTATGTGCCATCTGTTCTTGCTCGACTTCCTCTAATAGTTTCTCTAAGCCAGCCACATCTTGATGGGCAAAGCGATCGACAACCATTCTACCAAATTTCATATGTGGAGATTCTTGATAGTTGTTAAGCTTGTGTCCAAACTCGTCGAAAGTCACATTTATTCCTTGGATAGCTAGTATCAGTTTATCCGCAGACAGCATAGACTGTCCCAGTTCAAACTTGGATAGCTGGGATGCTGTCAGACCCTCACAAGCCACATCTGACTGCTTGAGTTTTCTCGCCAAACGTAATTCCTTGTAAAATTCTCCCAATTCCATTCTCTCAATCATCTGACCACCTCCTAATTTTTACATATTATATCATCATTTTTACATTTATGTCAAAATATTCTGACATTTTCCGGAGTTAAAAAGCCAGCCTCAAGCTGACTCTTTATTCTATGGTATCAAAGGCGAGACTCGGTTTGGCATTAAGGTCCAAGTCTGCAAAGTTTTCTTTATTCCACTCGCTGACGCTGGCATAGGCAATCATACCTGCATTGTCTCCGCAGAGGCGCAGAGGTGGGATGATGACCTTGACATCTGTGATTTCAGCTGCTAGGCGTTCTCTGAGCCCTTTATTAGCTGCCACGCCACCGGCCACAACTAGGGTTTTAACAGGATATTTTTCCAAAGCCTTCTTGGTTTTGGCCATAAGAATATCCATGACTGCTGCTTGGAAAGATGCTGACAGGTCTTCCTTGGACAAGCTCTCTCCCTTTTGCTCGGCATTGTGGTGAAGATTGATAAAGGCAGACTTCAAACCGGAGAATGAAAACTCTAGATTGTCCTCCTTAATCATGGCACGAGGGAAATCATAAAGATCCTGCCCCTGATGAGCTAGCTCATCAATCTCGCGACCTGCTGGATAGGTCAAGCCCATGACACGGCCGACCTTATCATAGGCCTCACCAACTGCATCATCCCGCGTTTCCCCAACAATCTTATAATCCCCAGCCTCAGAAACATAGACCAACTCCGTGTGCCCACCGCTGACCAAGAGGGCTAGCAAGGGAAACTCCAAAGGCTCTACGCTCTGAGCTGCCATGAGGTGGCCAGCCATGTGGTTAACGGGAATCAGCGGAAGTCCATGTGCCCAAGCAAAGGCCTTGGCAGCTGACAAACCAACTAGCAGTGCTCCAATCAAGCCTGGTCCGTAGGTAACCGCCACAGCTGTTACATCCTCTTCGGTAATCCCTGCTTCTGCTAGCGCCTCCTCGTTGCAGGCTGTGATAACTTCGACATGGTGGCGACTAGCCACTTCTGGCACTACGCCCCCAAAACGTTTGTGACTCTCAATTTGACTCGCAATGACATTGGACAAGAGCTCATCGTCGTTTTTCAAGACGGCGACACTGGTCTCATCACAGGATGTCTCAAATGCTAAAATATATCTATCCTTCATCTATTTCTCTCTTCATGATAATGGCGTCCTCGACTGGGTCATGGTAGTAGGTCTTTCGCTCAGCGATGACCGCCATCTTTTCTTTCTTGTAAAATGCTTGCGCTCGTTGGTTTGACTTTCTGACTTCGAGGAAAATCTCCTTGTCTGTCGGCAATGTTGCAAACAAGGCTGACGCAATTCCCTGAGCCTGATAGGCCCCTTTGACAGCGATTTGCAGGACTTCTGCCTCAAAGAGATTCTCCTGCACAGCTAGAAATCCAATCACTTCTGTTCCATCATAGGCTAGAGCGTACCAAGTTTGGTCTTGGGACAGGTCTGCTTGGATTTGTTCCAGTGTCCAAGGGCTGACTGGGTAAACAGCTGCCATGACAGCGTAGATGGCTTGAGCTAGGGCAGGTCGCTGTTGGATTCGTTTGATTTCTATCATAGGCGTTTAATGTAGGACTCGCCAGACTCGGTGTGGTTCTTGAGCCAATTTTCCTCGGCTTCAACACGTTTGAGGTAATTTGGTACAAAGTCGTGCAAGGAGTCTGCTTCCTTGTCCCATGCCCAAAGAGCTAGATTAGCTGCATTTGGCAAGGTTTCTTGATAGCTAGCTTGTGGCAGCTGTTCCTGGATCTGCTCCACAAAGGCTCCAACTTCTCCAACAAAGGTCACCTGTTCAACATCCTTGACTTTTTCTAGCACTTCCGCAAAGGACAGGTGTGCTTCTGGCATGACAGGTTTGGCATTTTCATAAAATCCTGCATAAACATTGTTGCGACGCGCATCCATCAAAGGAACAACCAAACCTTCCTGCTGGCTCGGTACCAGAGCTAAAAGGCTAGACATCCCCACTAACTCAATGTTCAGAGTATGTGCCAAGGTCTTGGCAGTTGCTACCGCGATTCGTAAGCCTGTGTAGCTACCTGGCCCTTCCGCCACCACGATTCGGTCCAAATCCTTGGGTGTCCAATCTAAACTTGCCATCAAAAAATCGATGGCAGGCATGAGGGTAATACTGTGATTCTTCTTAATATTAATCGTCGTCTCGGCAAGAACCTGCTTGTCCTCTAAAATAGCGAGAGAAAGAGCCTTGCTGGACGTATCAAAAGCTAATACTTTCATAACACATTCCTATCTTTTTGTCTGTTTACTATTATACTACAAAAGCCAGCACATGGGAATTTTCTTTGTTTTGAAACAAAAGGGCATGTCATTTAGACAAGCAATTCTACACAGAAAATTCAAAAAAGTTGTAGCTTTTTTGAATAGAAAAGTGAACAAGGAAATTGAAAGGTTCTTCGTAGGAAGTTTAGATAAGTCATATATGTTTCAACTCGATTTTCGACGTTAGAAATCATCGTCATAACAATAAAGATAGCATCTAAAAATAGAAAAAGTCCATCCCATCTATCAAGACGAGGTGGATTTTCTGTATATCTAGATGAATAATTGACTTTAGGCATTTAAACCAAAGTAGAAAACGAGCCAGACAACATAGGTGACCAGGAGGAGAAAAATTGAATAGAGCGTCACAAAAGCAAGCTTCCAAAGGAATTTTGTTTTGCGGTGTTCCAGATGCACAAACAGGGCATTTCCCCCATAGACACAAGCTACAAAGACTACAAACATCAAGAGGCGAACCCCTACTGCAAATTCAAACAAACTAAACATTCTTAATCCTCCTTTTGGTATTCCTATTTTTATATAAACTGTTGACAATGTTGGTCTATCAATGTTAAGATGTAATTTAACACTGGTAGGAAAATCAGGTTGAGTCGTTGACTCCTCGGGTTGCAGTGCTATCCCTGAAACTTTGGTTTCTAAAGAACTGAAATTGCGATTGAACAATTCGCCCCCAGTGTTAGATGGCTCTTGACTTCGGTCAAGGGCTTTTCTTTACCTTTTAGTAAGCAATCCACTCCATCTTGCTATTTCTACATCATTTTACTTATAGATTGACTTCTTAGCCTCATAGATGATAGAATTAAGTAAAGGCTGAGATCGAGTTTGATTTGGTGACAAGTCATTCAAAGGTTGCGATGCATTCGCTTCAGGTAGAGGTGCTGCCATCTGGACTGCTTCAGGAAAATCCCCGAGTTTTGTCTCAGCCTTTTTGGTTGCTCTTGAGATTTCTCAAGGGCTTTTTCTTTTTTCAAAGATATCATTTTTCCCAACCATCTACTCCAACGATTAATGAAACTAGAACTATGTTTTTCCTTAAATCTACTATCTCTTTAGATTTCCCCTTTAATTATAACACCTAAGTACTCTCCGACCAAATTCCACCTGTCTTTTTGCTCCTTTTTCCCCTCACGACTTTCTCATTTTCCGTCTTTTACTAATTTTTCATTTTGTGGTATAATTGAAATAATTGTAACGAATCAAGGTCAATCTAGACACAAAATGGAATGAAATCAAGCAAATCTCTGCTAAAAGTTTGGAATAAGTTGACCTATAAATAGAAAGGAACTATATGATTTACAAAGTTTTTTATCAAGAAACAAAAGAACGTAGCCCACGCCGTGAAACAACACGCTCACTTTACCTAGACATCGATGCCAGCTCAGAACTTGAGGGCCGTATCGCTGCTCGCCAACTTGTCGAAGAAAATCGCCCAGAGTACAACATCGAGTATATCGAACTCTTGTCTGACAAATTGCTAGATTACGAAAAAGAAACTGGCGTCTTCGAAATCACGGAGTTCTAATATGGCTTATACTCTTAAACCTGAAGAAGTCGGCGTTTTTGCCATCGGTGGTCTGGGAGAAATCGGAAAAAACACATATGGGATTGAATACCAAGACGAGATTATCATCGTCGATGCTGGGATTAAATTCCCAGAAGATGACTTGCTGGGTATCGACTATGTTATCCCCGACTACTCTTACATCGTAGACAATATTGACCGCGTCAAGGCTGTCTTGATCACACACGGACACGAGGACCACATTGGTGGAATTCCTTTCCTGCTCAAACAAGCAAATGTCCCTATCTACGCTGGACCGCTTGCCCTGGCTTTGATCCGTGGAAAACTCGAAGAACACGGTCTCTTGCGTAACGCCAAACTTTACGAAATCAACCATAACACTGAGTTAACCTTTAAAAATCTCAAGGCAACTTTCTTTAGAACAACCCACTCCATTCCAGAGCCTTTGGGGATTGTTATCCATACTCCTCAAGGAAAAATCGTCTGTACGGGTGACTTCAAGTTCGACTTCACTCCAGTTGGTGAACCTGCAGACTTGCACCGTATGGCTGCCCTTGGTGAAGAGGGTGTTCTCTGTCTCCTCTCTGACTCGACAAATGCAGAAGTGCCAACCTTTACCAACTCTGAAAAAGTCGTTGGCCAGTCCATCATGAAGATCATTCAAGGCATTGAAGGACGTATCATCTTTGCATCCTTTGCCTCAAATATCTTCCGTCTCCAGCAAGCAACAGATGCTGCTGTTAAGACTGGACGCAAGATTGCGGTCTTTGGTCGTTCTATGGAAAAGGCCATTGTCAACGGGATCGAGCTTGGCTACATCAAAGCTCCTAAGGGAACCTTTATCGAGCCAAATGAAATCAAAGACTACCCTGCTGGCGAGGTTCTTATCCTCTGTACAGGTAGTCAGGGTGAGCCGATGGCAGCCCTCTCTCGTATCGCTAACGGAACCCACCGTCAGGTGCAACTCCAACCCGGCGATACTGTTATCTTCTCTTCTAGCCCAATCCCTGGAAATACCACTAGCGTCAACAAATTGATTAACACTATTTCTGAAGCTGGTGTCGAAGTTATCCACGGTAAAGTGAACAATATCCATACATCTGGACACGGTGGTCAGCAAGAGCAAAAACTCATGCTCCGCTTGATTAAGCCAAAATACTTCATGCCTGTCCACGGTGAATACCGCATGCAAAAAGTCCATGCTGGACTAGCGGTGGATACGGGTGTCGAGAAGGACAATATCTTTATCATGAGTAATGGTGATGTGCTTGCTCTTACTGCTAACTCAGCTCGTATCGCAGGCCATTTCAATGCCCAAGACATCTATGTCGATGGAAATCGTATCGGTGAAATCGGCGCTGCTGTCCTCAAAGACCGTCGTGATCTATCTGAAGACGGTGTCGTTCTAGCAGTCGCAACTGTTGACTTCAAATCGCAGATGATTCTGTCTGGCCCAGACATCCTCAGCCGAGGCTTTGTCTACATGAGAGAGTCTGGTGACTTGATTCGCCAAAGCCAGCGCATCCTCTTCAATGCTATTCGTATCGCACTAAAAAATAAGGATGCTAGCGTACAATCTGTCAATGGTGCCATTGTCAACGCCATTCGCCCCTTCCTCTATGAAAATACAGAACGTGAACCGATCATCATCCCGATGATCCTCACACCAGATGAAGAATAATACTCTTCGAAAATCAAATTCAAACCACGTCAGCTTCGCCTTGCCGTACTCAAGTACAGCCTTCGGCTAACTTCCTAGTTTGCTCTTTGATTTTCATTGAGTACAAGTCAACAAAACAGCTCCGTCTTCGGAGCTGTTTTTTCTATGCTTTCTTTTCTTGATTTTTAGAAATACTACGATTTTTACCGTCCAGATACACCATCAAAATAGAAATATCTGCTGGGTTTACTCCCGAAATACGGCTGGCTTGGCCGATAGTTTCTGGATTGATAAGTTTGAACTTCTGACGAGCTTCTGTCGCGATAGAATCAATATCATCCCAGTCAATATTGGCTGGAATTCGTTTTTCTTCCATGCGTTTCATCTTGGCAACCTGGTCCATAGCTTTGGAAATATAGCCTTCGTACTTGATCTCTGTTTCAATCAATTCGATAATCTTGTCATCCAAGTCCTCGGCAGCAGGTCCGATGAAGGCCACCACATCTTGGTAAGAAACTTCTGGACGGCGAAGGAATTCCTTGGCTGTAACCGCATCTGTCAACGGCTTGAAGCCCATCTCCTCAACCTTGGCATTGGTTGCCTTGACTGGCTTGAGTTTGATGCTGTCGAGACGCTTCATCTCATTGTCAAATTGATTTTTCTTGATTTCAAAACGAGCCCAGCGTTCATCATCCACAAGGCCAATCTCACGCCCCATCTCTGTCAAACGCATATCCGCATTGTCATGACGGAGGATGAGACGGTATTCAGCACGACTGGTCAAGAGACGATAGGGTTCAATGGTTCCCTTGGTCACCAAGTCGTCAATCATCACCCCGATATAACCATCACTGCGCTTCAAAATCAACTCAGGCTTGCCTTGGATTTTCAGAGCCGCATTGATACCCGCGATAATCCCTTGACCAGCAGCTTCTTCGTAACCTGACGTTCCATTTGTCTGACCAGCTGTGAAGAGGCCTGAGATTTTCTTGGTTTCCAGAGTCGCACGCAACTGGTGAGGTAAGACCATGTCGTACTCAATGGCATAACCTGTTCGCATCATCTCAGCATTTTCCAACCCTTTGATGGAATGAACCAGCTCGCGCTGTACATCCTCAGGCAGACTGGTTGAAAGACCTTGGACATAGACTTCCTCTGTATTACGCCCTTCTGGCTCTAGAAAGAGTTGGTGGCGTTCCTTGTCCGCAAAGCGCACAATCTTGTCCTCAATTGATGGACAGTAACGAGGTCCCACTCCCTTAACCACACCTGTAAACATAGGCGCACGGTGGAGATTATTTTGGATAATCTCATGACTGGTACCATTGGTGTAGGTCAACCAACATGGGACTTGGTCTTTGACATAATTCTCATCACGTGAAGTATATGAGAAGTGATTTGGCGCTTCGTCCCCTGGCTGAATCTCTGTCACGTCGTAATTGATAGAAGAAGCCTTGACACGTGGAGGAGTTCCTGTCTTGAAACGACCGATTTCGAGGCCCAATTCCTTGAGATTATCAGCTAGGTTAATCGAAGCTAGGCTGTGGTTAGGGCCAGACGAGTACTTGAGGTCTCCAATGATGATTTCTCCGCGGAGTGCAGTCCCTGTCGTCACGATAACAGCCTTGGCAGCATACTCTTGATGAGTGGCTGTACGCACACCGACAACCTTGCCATCTTCCACCAAAATCTCATCAATCATGGTTTGACGAAGGGTCAGATTCTCTTGATTTTCAACTGTCTTGCGCATCTCCTTAGAGTAAAGTTCCTTGTCAGCCTGCGCACGAAGGGCACGGACAGCTGGCCCCTTCCCTGTGTTGAGCATCTTCATCTGTATGTAAGTCTTGTCAATATTCTTGGCCATTTCACCACCAAGGGCATCGACTTCACGCACGACAATCCCCTTGGCAGAACCACCGATCGAAGGGTTACAAGGCATGAAAGCCAGCATTTCGATGTTGATGGTCGCAAGCAAAACCTTACAGCCCATACGGCTGGCTGCTAGAGATGCTTCTACCCCAGCGTGCCCCGCACCGATTACAATAATATCGTATTCTTCTATAAAATTATAAGTCATTTTCTCTCCTATTCCTCAAGATGAATGTGTTTTAGTTGGCCGTCCCATTCTGGTAGGGCTGTTTTTAAAAAGGCTGGAACTAGCTGGATATTCTGGAGCTGATCCAAGTCAATCCACTCACAGGGCTGCCTTTTCTCATCTTCCTGCATGGTCAATGGTGCATCCTCAAGCAAGTCTACCAGATAATGAAACTCGATGTTGTGATAGGAAACACCGTCTTGTTCAAAACGATTTTCAACTACGAAAGCTAGCTGCCCTGCTTGAGATTTGATACCCAGTTCTTCCCTCACTTCACGGCCTACCGCGTCTTCCGTGCTTTCATTGACTTGAATCGCACCGCCGATAGTGTAATACTTGCCCTTATCTTTGGTAACTAGGAGCTTGCGATTTTGAAGAATCAAGGCTGTCGCCCGAACACCAAAGACTGTATTTCCCACTTTTGTCCGAAAGTCTTGTTGAGTCATTTTTGTCCTTTCCCTTAAACGACACAAAAACAGTCAAAACTCCAAAGAAGTGCAGGACAAAAAAGCCTGCAACATCCATGAGCTTTGACCATCATTTCTATTGCTTTTATTATTGTAGCAAATTGAGAAAATTTGTCAATCTAAATGTACTGACAAACTTGTCCATCGCGGTAGGCATTGTCAATCAAACCACCACCTAGACACTCTTCACCATCGTAAAAGACAACTGCCTGTCCTGGTGTGATCGCGCGTTGCGGTTCCGCAAAGATAACTTCTGCCTTATCTCCTTTAACATGTACTGTCACCTTAGAGTCAGGCTGACGGTAGCGGAATTTAGCTGTACATTCGAGCGTAAATTCCTCTGGCATGTTACGAGTAAAGTGGACTTGACTGGCCTCTAGGCTTGTTGACATGAGCGAGTCATGGTAGAATCCTTGTCCGACATAGAGGATATTCTTGCTTAGGTCTTTTCCGACAACGAACCACGGTGCATTGTCACCGCCGTGTTGGCCTCCAATACCGAGTCCGCCACGCTGACCGATTGTATAATACATCAGACCTGCATGCTCGCCCATATCGCGACCATCCACAGTCATCATGCGACCAGGCTGAGCTGGCAGATAGTTGCTGAGAAAGTTTTTAAAGTTCTTTTCTCCGATAAAGCAAATCCCTGTCGAGTCTTTCTTCTTAGCAGTCGCAAGTCCTGCTTCTTCAGCTAGTCTGCGAACTTCAGGCTTTTCCAAATGTCCCAAGGGGAACATGGTTTTTTGGAGTTGTTTTTGCGAAAGTTGACTGAGGAAATAGGTCTGGTCCTTCCCATTGTCCACGCCACGAAGCATGTGAACTGTCCCGTCCTCATCACGCGCCACTCGGGCATAGTGCCCAGTCGCTACATAGTCTGCACCCAAGGTCATGGCATAGTCCAAAAAGGCCTTGAACTTGATTTCCTTGTTGCACATCACATCTGGATTTGGCGTGCGTCCTGCACGGTATTCCGCTAGAAAATACTCAAAGACGCGGTCCCAGTACTCTTTTTCAAAATTGACAGAGTAGTAAGGAATGCCGATCTGGTCTGCCACTGCAGCCACATCCTTGTAATCTTCGGTCGCCGTACAGACGCCGTTTTCATCTGTGTCGTCCCAGTTCTTCATGAAGATACCGATCACATCGTAGCCCTGCTCCTTGAGCAAGAGAGCCGTCACCGACGAATCAACACCACCACTCATCCCCACGACAACACGTGTTTTAGAGTTATCACTCATGGTAAGTCTCCCATCTATTCGTTTATTCACGATTGAAGGTCGTGTGTGCTTTAACGATTGAAGGTCGCTTGAGCAGTATTCATTATAACACGCTTGGTTGGAGAAGACAAGAAAGAGGCTGATAAATCATCTCAACCTCTCTTTCTTACTTTGCAAACGAATCAATTTTCCCCTTCAAGTTCTTTCTTCGCTTGTTCTATCTGGTATTTCACTTGCTCAAAGCCGGTTCCTCCTAAGGAATTCCGTCTCTGAACAGCAGTCTCCGGACGCAAGTAGATATAAATATCCTCTTCAATCAAGGGATGGTAGGCTTGCAACTCCTCCAAATCCCAATCTTGGATATTTTTACCATGTTTGATAGAGTCTAGAACCAATTTCCCTACTATTTCATGCGCTTCTCTAAAGGGGAGGCCTTTTTCTGCCAAATAATCTGCCAGTTCGGTCGCATTCGAAAAATCATTCTCTGTGGACTGCTGCATTTTGGCCTGATTAACCTGCATGCTCGATAGCATACCTGCCAGCACATCCAGAGAATTTAAAATCGTTTCTACTGTATCAAACATGCCTTCCTTGTCTTCTTGCAAATCCTTATTATAGGCCAGAGGCAAAGACTTCATGACGGTCAATAGTCCGAGTAAGTGCCCGTAAACCCGTCCTGTCTTCCCTCGAATTAATTCAGCCATATCAGGATTTTTCTTCTGGGGCATGATAGACGAACCCGTTGAAAAGCTATCAGACAAGCTAATGTACTGATACTCAAAACTGCACCAATTGATGATTTCCTCACAAAAACGACTCATATGCATCATCAAAATGCTGGCATTTGACAGGAATTCCAAGATAAAATCACGGTCACTCACTGCGTCCAAGGAATTGGTATAGGGTTGTTGGAAGCCCAATAAATCACTCGATAATTGACGATCGATTGGAAAAGTTGTCCCCGCCAAGGCAGCCGCACCCAGGGGAGATAGGTCCGTATGTTTTAGGTTGAATGCAAATCGTTCGCTATCCCTTTGGAACATATTGTAATAAGCCATGAGATGGTGGGCAAAACTAATCGGTTGGGCGTGTTGCAAATGGGTATAGCCTGGCATGATGGTTTCCACATGTTTTTCAGCCAAACCCAGCAAAACACTGTTCAGATTCGCCAACTTATCCAAGACATGCCCAAGTTGCTCCTTTAGATATAAGTGCATATCCGTTGCGACTTGGTCATTCCGAGAACGAGCCGTGTGCAATTTCCCAGCCAGAGGACCGATTTTCTCTGTCAGCAACACTTCCATATTCATATGAATATCTTCATTTGCAATATCAAAATGAAGCTCTCCTGCCTCTAAATCTCGCAACAAAGCTTTCAGACCATCTTGGATCTGATCTACCTCTTCCAAGCTCAAAATGCCAGTCTGTCCTAGCATTTGAACATGAGCTAGGGAACCCATCAAATCAAATTTTGCCAGCTGGTTGTCAAAGGAAATACTCGCACCGAACTGCTCTACCCAATCTTCCACAGTGCCTTCAAATCGACCACCCCATAATTTTGTATTTTTCGGCATATCCTGTCGTCCCTTTCTATCGCGTCACTACTCAACATTTTTCTGAACTTCTGAATAAACCTTAGTCGGAAGCCCCCAAAGCTTGATAAATCCAACAGCCGCATCTTGGTCAAAGGTATCCGCACTAGTATAAGTCGCCAAATTTTCATCGTAAAGAGAATTTGGAGATTTCCGCGCCACTACCCGGGCGTTCCCCTTATAGAGTTTAACTTTTGCAGTTCCATTGACAACTTTCTGTGTCTCCTTGATATAGGCAATCAAAGCCTGAGTTGCTGGGTTAAACCACAAGGCATTATAGATGAGATTGGACAACTCATTTTCGATAATGGGTTTGAAATGAGCCACTTCTCTCACAAGAGTCAAGTCTTCAATCTCCTTATGAGCTGCCAATAAAGTCACAGCACCTGGGCACTCATAAATCTCTCTTGACTTAATACCAACTAGGCGATTTTCCACATGGTCAATCCGTCCGACACCATGTTTGCCTGCAATTTCATTGAGCTTTTGAATCAAATCTGCCACTTTCATCTTCTTACCATTAAGGGAGATGGGCACCCCGCAGCTAAACTCAATGTCAATAAATTCTGGACTGTCTGGCGCCTCTTCTGGAGAAGATGTGATTCCAAATGCTTCTTCTGGCGCTTGGTTCCAAGGGTTTTCCAAGACACCACATTCATTTGCACGTCCCCAAAGATTTTGATCGACAGAGTAAGGATTGTCAAGGTCAGCGGGAACTGGGACGCCGTTTTCTTTGGCATATTGGATTTCTTCTTCACGAGACCATTTCCACTCACGAACAGGTGCAACTACCTTTAAATTGGGATCCAAAGCTGCAATAGAGACTTCAAACCGAACTTGGTCGTTTCCCTTACCTGTACAACCATGGGCAATTGTGGTTGCCCCCGTCTGATGAGCTATTTCAACGAGTTTTTTTGAAATAAGAGGGCGACTCAGAGCAGATACCAAGGGATACTTCTGTTCATAGTAGGCATGAGCCTGAAGGGCCACTAAAACATAGTCATTAGCGAATTCTTCCTTAACATCAATGACATAAGACTCAACAGCCCCAACCTTGAGAGCTTTATCGTGGATGAACTCCAAATCTTTTCCTTCACCCACATCCATACAAACAGCAATCACATCATAGTCTTTTTTTAACCATGTAATCGCAACTGATGTATCCAATCCACCTGAATAGGCTAAAATAACTTTTTCCTTACTCATTTCTCTTCCTTCTTTCTATTTTTCGATAGAGGCTTTAAAAGCATCGTCAATCAATTTGTCCAATTCCCCAGAATCCTTCAGCTTCTGGATGGTTTTGTCAACCGCATCTTTTAATTCTTTACTGTCTTTTTTCATCGCAACAGCGTAGGAATCTTCTTTGTCATTGTCAACATCAAACTCAGCGATGGCTAGGTCTGGATTATTCTCTACATATCCTTTCGCCACTGGCTCCTCAAAGATAACCGCGTCCAGTTGCCCTGATTTCAAGTCTGTTATCAAATTTCCATTTTTAGGAAGTGAAACGAGAGAAGAATTCTGCAAGGTTTCTTTGACCAAAGTTTCCTGGATAGAACCTTTCTGCGCTCCAACCTTTTTCTGAGCCAAATCCTTGACTGATTGGTAATTCGTTAATTCAGATTTTCTTACGATAACCTTATTTTTCGAAGTGTAGTAGGGAATTGAAAAATCGTAGACTTGACTTCTCTCCTCCGTTTTAGAAACACCTGATATGGCAAGATCGGCCTTACCTGAATCAAGACTAGCCAGTACATTGTCAAAACTCATTGGAGAGAACTCCACTTCTACACCCAGTTCCTTTGCGATGGCTTTGGCTAGTTCAACATCTGAACCTACAATCTGATTTTTCCCATCAACTAATTTCTGATATTCAAATGGAGCAAACTCTGGATTTAGGGCCACCACCAATTTTCCTTTAGCCTTAATGGCTTCAACACCTTGGGATTGAGTGTTACTACAAGCAAATAATAAGGGAAACATAAGCAAACCAAACATCGTCATCAACACCTTCTTCACTTTATTCATAGAAGAGCCTCCTTTTGTTTTTATACTTTATCATTGTATAAATAATACCCTTCCCATTCTCGTTTGTCAAGAGAAAACTGTATTTTATTTCATTCAATACAAGCAAAAGGTTATTATATGATATATTTTTGCACATAATAAGATTATTTATACTGTTTGATTTTTTAAAAATACAATTGTCCAATTACAGGTAAGATGAAGAGATCAACGAACTCTCCACATTCTCTTTCACAATTCAATAACTCGATGGCATTGTTGAGCCACATAGGCATCGTGGGTAACGATAATGACCGTTTTCCCTTCCTTGTTCATATCTAAGAGAAAGTTCAAAACCAAATCTCGATTTTCAGGATCTAGAGAACCGGTTGGTTCATCTGCTAAAAGGAGCTGACTGGGTTTTAAAATGGCTCTAGCAACTGCGATTCGCTGCTGTTCCCCTCCAGATAACTCTGAAACCTTTTGATGTAGAGTTGATGGCAACCCCACTCTCTCTAAAATTTCTTCTATCTTTTTGACTTTGTCTTTCTTGGACAATTTCACATACTTTAGAGCAAGCATGAGATTATACTCTACCGTTTCATTGGCAATCAGAGCAAAATTTTGAAACAGATAAGAGATATGTTCGCGGATAATCGCTTGCGACTTAACAGAATTGACAGGTACATTTTTCTGACCGAAAATTTCATAATGCCCACTGTAATCGCCATCTATCAAACCCAATAGATTTAACAAGGTCGACTTGCCACTACCACTTTTCCCAACGATGGCAACTAAATCTCCTTGGTTAATTTTTAGAGATAAGTTCTCCAAAATAACTTTTTTCCCAATGGTTTTCGTAACATTTTCCAACTTTATCATAAGTGATCCCCTTTCAATAACTGCACTACATTTCTTTTTTCCATCTTAGAGCCCAAGAAAAGTACAAACAAAATATCTAAGCCTGTAAATCCTGCGAAAAGTAGGAGCGGGAAAAGTGCCTGTGTAAAGAATAGCAAAACCATAAAAGGAAGACTATAAACGGCTAATAGAAGGCCCAGCAAGGAACGATACCGATCTATCAATTTCCAACCCATAAACTTCTTGGTAATAATATCTGTTCGCTTCAACAAGAAAGTTGTTACTAGTAAGAAGTAGGAAATCATCATACTAAGAAGACCAACCAAAGCAAAGAGTATGTTGAAATTCCGAACAGCATCCCTATAAGAATCTACTTTATCTTGTTGAATGGCTTGAATAGATGAAAATTTTAAATAATTCCCATCTGATAATTTCTCAACTAACGCTGTCACCTCTTTTTGGTGTTGAGCCGTATTTTCGATTTTAATCGGGTTATTTAAACCTGTTGTTGACAGGCGAGCTTTTTCATCCCACATCATATCAGAATCATTGACCAAGCTAATAATTGGATTGTAGAGATTTTCCTTTCGCTTATCACTATATGGAAAGAACGACCAATCTCCTTCATAATAGGCAATCTCGACATCCATCTCCTCTATCGTTCGTTTTTGCTGCTCTTCATACTTCATCGAAAGATAGGCAATTAATTTCCCCAAGAGCTGATTTTTATCTTCTTCACCTTTCGTACTTGCTGGCATCAAAATAACTTTTTTTGCGCCGGTATCTGGTAACTTGAATCCCTGACTTTCTAAAAAATGACGATTGGCATAGTAAACAGTTAGCATATCAGCCAGTTGATACCGTTGCACTTGTTCTGCAGTGGCAAAATTTTTTATAGGCAGGTTGCTAGTTTGCACATAGCCCGCCTGCGTTTTTTCTACCAAATCCTGATAAAATCGATAGAAATAATCTACTGCCTGCCCTGAGCCTGCCAACTGCTCTTGCCACAAGTTATCATTGAGTTGGAAAGTTTCCAAGGTCAGATAATTTCCTTGACTGATCCACTGTTTCTGGTAATCCAACTCTTTGTTTTCTTGCTCCAAACTTTTTCCTACCCCAACTAGCAAGACTGTCAGTAAAATGGTAGTTCCAATTTTCATCAAATAATTAAAGAGTAAACCAAATTTGAAAGATGAAAAACTTTTCAGCAGAGAGCTGATTGTCATTTTTTGGATCAAGAGATAGGTCAACCAACTGATAAAGAGATAAAGTTGCAAAAGCAAAAAATGCGACAACCATAACATAGGGAACAAATTTTTTGGCTTGTAATCAAGCAAGAAACACACTCCTAGATTGATCACAAGCGCCCCACCTAGGAGGAGGTAGAGGTTGCCTTTCACAACATCAGCTAAAACAGCCCGATCTTGAAAACCAAGTAATTTTTGTACTCCAACTCTTTTCATCTCCATCATCGGTTGATACACTGTCACTAACACAAGAAGTAAAATAGCCAAGACAAAAACAATGGCAGATAAAAGCAAATCTCGATTTATGACTTCCACTGCACTTTTATAGGTCGGCTCTAGCAAGGTAGCCTGGTCTATCTTGAAAAAATCGCTCCATTTCTGTACAATCCTATCCTTGTCCATCTCTTGTGTAGAAGTTATCGTATAGCGACCATTTAAACTACGAGATGTATCCTTGATATAGGTTTGAAAAGTCATAAGCTGAATAGGCTTGGCTTTTAGAAAAGTCGGAATCGTACCAAGTTTATTGGAAATTTCTTTATTACTGTAAACTCCCTCACCATCTGTGGTAAAATCAAGAGAAGAAATCCCAAACTCTTGGTAGGGGAAGGTATCTTTATCAAAAACACCAGACTTGACCACCTCATCACCACTGTCTGTTTTGATGATGGAAACTTTGTATTCCTTTGATACATCCTCAAAAAATCGAAGTACAGATGCTGCAGGTTCGTTAATACCTTTCAAATACAAATCCAAAGAATCTACAGTCTTTCCCATTTCCCGAATCCGCACCACTTCTTGTGTGTAGTTTATATTAAAAACAAAAAAAGTGGTACACAAAAGCAGGAGTAACATACAGAAATTACTGATTTTTTTCATAAAGATATCTCCAATAAAGTTCTCCCTCTCCTAATAGGAGAGGGAAAATTCCACTTAAAATCCATAGAAATATTCTAATCCTGTTGGCGGAATCTTTGTGAGGGAAGCTTGAGCCCAAACCTAGGGAGCTTCACGCTCCTTAGAGATTCTACTACCATGTCGGACCGTTGCTGTATGAGATCGAGTAGAATGTAAATAATCAGAATATCCAAAAGTTCCTGTCCAACCTACTCCATAATTCCATTGACCACCATCAACCCATACTGCTAAAGCATTTGTAGTAGCAAGCAAACCGCATGCCATTACGGTTGCTACACCATTTTTTTCATATTTGCTTCATATTATACAGTATTTTCAGAAAAAAGATAGAATTATTCATTTGTAAACATCGAAGTTCTGTTCTTTAAACAAGATTGATTATAACATTTTTTGAAGAATACAAGGGAGTCCCATATTGACTCCCTTGATTTGAAAAATATTTTAACTATTATCTTTATTCTTAAAACTAGAAATTGTAATATATTACCACATTCGTTTGATTTCTTCTCTATAAGCGACCTTATATCTCATTGCTGCATCATAGTAAAAATTGTAACAGTATTTGTAAAATTGATACCCTTTTCGATAGTATCTGTTTAGTTTTACATACATGCCCGGAGCTCCTTGTCCTAATAAGGCATCTAATATTGAACCAATACCAATCGCAGGGGTTAAATAAGGGATTAGAGAAGAAATAACACCTAGCAATACTGTACGACCTCTATTTTGAAAGTCAATATTATAAGTATGTGTATCAAGATAATACCAAGTAGTAGCTGATCTCGCCATAACAGGCTGTTCAGTTGACTGCTCTTCATCTTTACTTACTTGAACCATACTATCAAATTCATCTGAGGTTAATTCTAAGACCCCATCAATAAAAACATTGTGTTCGTCATCAATATATACTTTTGACACCGTTCCATCTTCGTTTGTGATTGCTAGATTATGTGAATCTACAACACGAACATACGACGGATTGGATTGAAAATCAGACGTTGTCAAATTAGATTTGCTATTCATAGCAGATTCTAAAGCTAAAGCCGTTGGAGAGAATATATTAAGAAAAATTATGGTCAAAAGAAACAGAGAACATTTTTTCATTTTGCAAACCTACTTTTTTATAAAATATTTAATGACAACATAACTAATAGGGAATGTTAACAGTATCAAAAATATAATTTGAATCTTATAAATATCTGGTTGAAAAAATGAAATATAACAACCCGTCAACAACAATCCCATGAAAACGACACCAAAAATAAAATCAACTATATAGTCATTTTTATTTCTTTTCAAAAATATCACCTCCTAGCACTATACAAATCTAACACCAATTGGCTAATGATAGCACATTACGTCTCTATATGTCGTAAGCTCCCTCCTCTCTTGATTAAATAACTAGCGCATTATATTGGCCAATTCCACGGAAACTGTGAAGCTAAGGTGACCAAGAATGCAAAAAAGACCAAAAAGCGAAATACTTTTTTATCCATAATGTTTCTCCTATCTTTTTATAGCTATATTATAACTCTTTTTCTTAACGCCAAAGATCTTTGTTTGCTTTTTCACAAAATTATCTTAGATCTTTATTTTACTTTTTCTGTCTTTATGATACAATATTTTTAATCAATTTCTATTTTTTGTTAACTTTTTTCACAAATAAGGAGGAAATCATGCGCTACGATTTTGGAAATGTTTATAAAGAAATCCGTGAGTCAAAAGGGTTAACTCAAGAGGAGGTCTGTGGGGATGTTCTCTCAAGAACCAGCCTATCAAAAATCGAAAGCGGGAAAACAACTCCTAAATATGAGAATATGGAGTTTCTTCTCCGACAAGTCAATATGAGTTTTGAAGAGTTTGAATATATCTGTCAACTTTATCAACCAAGTCAACGCACAGAAATTATGCAAACCTATCTCAATATGAGCTCAATCCTAGGGACTAGTGAACTCGAAAAACTATTTCAAAAATGTCAAGACTACCTCAAAACTCACCACGACCTCCCTATAAAAGAGATAAGAGATATGCTAAAAATTGTTATCTATATCCGCCAAAATGGGACTAAAAAACTGTCAATCGAAGTTAACAATACTGTAAAGAAGCTATGGAAGAAGATAGAAAAGCAGGACACTTGGTACGGGAATGACTTAAAAATCCTCAATACCATTCTCTTTACCTTTCCTATAGAACATATCCATCTCATCACTGGAAAAATCTTGCAACGCTTAGAAGTCTATAAAGACTATCAACATTTATATGACTTGCGAATGGCAATCCTACTCAACCTCTCTACCATTTACTTATACAATCAAGATAGAAATATGTGTAAACAAATATGCTACACTTTACTGGAGGATGCCAAGAACAAGAAAAGCTACGATAGGCTTGCTATCTGCTATGTCCGTATTGGGATTTGTACGCATGATTCTAAACTTATCCAAAAAGGATTCTCCCTTCTGGAACTAACCGATGAAACCTCCATGCTATCTCATCTCAAAAAAGAAGTAGAGACCTATCATCAACCAAAGGAAATATAAAAAAGTCGAGGGATTTCCTCGACTTTTACATATTTTTCTGTTAGCTAGTTCTTAATACCAACCGTTGTTAAGCCAGAAGTTCTTGGCAGCTGTCCATGAACCGTAACGTCCTGCAACGTAGGCATCTGCTACACGTTCTTGGTTTTCAGCTGAGTAGTCACCGTTCAAGTATGAATCTGTCAATTGGTAACGTCCGATGTATTGGCCGTTTGTAGCTGTGTAGCTACCACCTGATTCTTTTTGAGCGATCCATTCTTTGGCTTCTGCTTCAGAACCACTTACAGTAGATGTTGCTACAGTGTTGCTTTCTGCTGCTGGTGCTTCATAAGTTGTAGTTGCAGCTGGAGCTTCTTCAACTGTTTCTGTAGCTACTGGAGCTGTTTCTTCCGTTGTTACTGCTGGAGCTGCAGTAGAAGCTGTTCCTTCGATGACCAAAACTTGGTCAACATAGATAAGGTGAATATCTTTGATGTTGTTTTTTGCTGCTAATTTTTCAGCAGTCGTGTTGTACTTCTCAGCGATTTCTGAAAGAGTATCACCTGATTTAACAGTGTAAGTTACAGTTTCTTGCGCAGAGGCAAGAGCTGGAGCAAAGAAAGCAAGCAAAGCTGCTACTCCTGCGATAGTTGTTTTGATTTTTTTAGTTGTTAATGACATATCTAAAAATTCTCCTTCCATTGAATACATCTATGATACCTTTTAAATGTTACCGTTGTTTAACGGTTATATGTAGAAATATTACAAAAATGTTTTATATTTACCGTTTTAAGGAGCGTTTTGTCACAAAAGACCTTATTTTATACTATCTTTAATCATTTTAAGCTTTTGATAAGGGAAATAAGCGCAGAGGTCCATTCTTTGATATAATAGATATAAGAATCTTTGTAAGGGGAAACAGATGCAATCACTTCGTTTTCAATCTGTCTTTGATATTATCGGACCAGTCATGATTGGCCCATCAAGTAGCCACACAGCTGGAGCTGTTCGTATTGGGAAAATCGTCTCCTCCATCTTTGACGATACGCCAACAGAAGTCGAATTCCAATTATTTAATTCATTTGCCAAGACCTACCGTGGTCATGGAACTGACCTTGCTCTCGTCGCTGGTATATTAGGTATGGATACGGACGATCCTGACATTCCAAATAGCCTAGAAATTGCCCATAAACGTGGTATCAAGATTGTCTGGACCATTCAGAAAGACAGCAACGCTCCTCACCCAAACACCACTAAAATTACTGTGAAGAATGAACACAAGTCCATCAGTGTGACAGGAATTTCCATCGGTGGAGGAAATATCCAAGTTACGGAGCTTAACGGCTTTGCTGTCTCTCTCAACATGAACACACCAACCATTATCATCGTGCATCAGGATGTTCCAGGTATGATTGCCCATGTTACTGAATCCCTCTCTCGTTTCGATATCAATATCGCTCAGATGAATGTGACTCGAGAAAAAGCTGGAGAAAAAGCCATTATGATTATCGAAGTCGATAGTCGAAGTTGCGAAGAGGCGATTGAAGAAATCCGAAAAATCCCTCATCTCCACAATGTCAATTTCTTTAAGTAGGAGGAAGCATGTTTTATTCTATCAAAGAATTGGTCGAGCAAGCAGATATAGACTTCCAAGGAAATGTCGCCGAACTCATGATTGCGACAGAATATCAATTAACCGGTCGAGAACGGCCAGAAGTTCTCCTCCTCATGGAACGCAATCTAGAAGTCATGAAAGCCTCTGTTGAGCTCGGTCTCAGTGAAAATAAATCCCGTAGTGGCTTAACGGGTGGCGATGCTGCCAAACTAGACCGCCATCTCAAAAGTGGCAAGGCCTTGTCTGACTTTACCATCCTATCAGCAGCCCGTAATGCCATCGCGGTCAACGAACACAACGCTAAAATGGGTTTGGTCTGTGCCACCCCAACCGCAGGAAGTGCTGGTTGTTTGCCAGCCGTTCTCACTGCCGCTATCCAAAAATTAGACCTTAGCCACGAAGAACAGCTGGATTTCCTCTTTGCTGCTGGTGCCTTTGGATTGGTTATCGCAAACAACGCCTCTATCTCAGGTGCTGAAGGTGGCTGCCAGGCCGAAGTCGGCTCTGCCTCTGCCATGAGTGCCGCAGCCTTGACCTTGGCTGCAGGTGGAACCCCCTATCAGGCTAGCCAAGCCATCGCCTTTGTCATTAAAAATATGCTGGGTCTCATCTGTGACCCTGTCGCTGGTTTGGTTGAAGTTCCTTGTGTCAAACGAAATGCCATGGGAGCCAGCTTTGCCTTTATCGCGGCAGATATGGCCTTAGCAGGTATCGAGTCTAAGATCCCTGTCGATGAAGTTATCGATGCCATGTACCAAGTCGGATCCAGCCTCCCAACTGCCTTTCGTGAAACGGCTGAAGGTGGACTCGCAGCCACCCCGACTGGTCGTCGCCTACAAAAAGAAATCTTCGGAGAATAAGCTTATCTACTAGGAGAAATCATGCCCTCTATCTCAGCTATCTTTTTTGATCTAGACGGAACTCTGGTTGACAGTTCCCTAGGGATCCACAATGCCTTTACCCATACCTTTAAAGAGCTAGGAGTTCCAAGCCCTGATGCCAAAACCATTCGTGGTTTTATGGGACCGCCACTTGAAAGTAGTTTTGCAACGTGTCTTCCCAAGGAGCAAATCTCAGAGGCTGTTCAAATCTACCGCTCTTACTACAAGAAAAAAGGAATCCACGAAGCGCAGCTCTTCCCCCGAATGACGGAATTGCTTCAAGCACTTTCACAAAACTACCCTCTCTATATCACTACAACAAAGAATACTCCTACTGCTCATGATATGACTAAAAATCTGGGAATCCATCATTTCTTTGATGGCATTTACGGCTCTAGTCCTGAAACGCCACACAAGGCGGATGTCATCCGTTACGCCTTACAGACGCATCAACTCCCTGCAGACCAAGTCCTCATCATTGGGGACACCAAGTTTGATATGATTGGAGCCCAAGAAACTAGCATTAAAAAGTTCGCTGTTACTTGGGGATTTGGAGAAGAGGCTGATTTACTCAGCTATCAACCTGACTGGATTGCCCGTACCATTGACGATATCATTAAGCAACTATAAATAATACAACGATTTGAAATTACAGAGTAAAAAGGCCAAGGTCCTGTACAAACAGAACCTTGGCCTTCTATTTATAATTAATTGGTTGGACACTCTTACTCAACGTGGGTTGTCTCATTTGCAAAGGAAATAATCGCTTCTTTGAGCTCATCTCCGCTGAGTGAACGGAATTCTTCAATCTTTTGATCAATGGCTTCTAGAGGCATGACGTTAACCTTACCAACGAAAATCTTATCCATGACTTGGTTATCAACCAATTCGGTCGAAACCAAGAGTTCTTCGTAAAGTTTTTCGCCTGGGCGAATACCGACTTCAACGATTGGAATTTCACTTTCTGTGTGCCCGCTTAGAAGGACCATTTTCTTAGCCAAGTCGTAGATCTTGACCGGTTTGCCCATATCAAGGATAAAGACTTCTCCGTCCTTAGCATAAGCACCAGCATGGATGACCAGACGGCTAGCCTCTGGAATGGTCATGAAGTAACGTGTCATACGGAAGTCTGTCACCGTTACGGGACCGCCTTCAGCAATCTGACGTTCAAAGACAGGAATCACGCTACCACGGCTACCGAGAACATTCCCAAAACGAACTGCACAGTAGGTTGATTTGCTACGTTGGTTAAAGCCAGTGACAATCAACTCTGCCACGCGCTTAGTCGCACCCATAACATTCGGTGGATTGACCGCCTTGTCAGTCGAAATCATGACCATCTTAGGTACTTTGGCCTCATCAACAGCCTTGGCAACATTGTAGGTCCCGAGGATATTGTTCTTGAAGGCTTCTTTTGGATTGCGCTCCATCATCGGAACGTGTTTGTGGGCTGCAGCATGGTAGATGATTGCTGGTTTATACTGTTCAAACACTTGTAAAAGACGATCATAATCCTGAATATCTGCAATGACAGGAACATAATCAATCCCTTGGAATTTACGAATCAACTCATGATAAATAAGGTAGATTGAATTTTCACCATGTCCAAGCAAGACGATACGCTCTGGGTTGAAGCGGCTAATCTGGCGACAAATCTCCGAACCAATCGAACCACCGGCTCCTGTCACCAAGATGGTCTTACCTGTAATTTCTGCACCCAGACGTGATTCGTCAAGGCGAATTTCCTGACGGCCCAAAAGGTCTGTGATATCAATTTTTTGGAAACCACTACCTGATTGATGTAATCCTTGAACAACTGTCTCAACTTTAGGCATCTTGTAACATTTGACACCTAGTTTATTACACATCTGCAAGATACGTTCATACTCTGATGGATCAAGCGAAGGGATTGCTACGATAACACGCTCGATTTGGTGACGTTTGGCCAATTCAGGTAGATTGTCATAAGAGCCTAGAACTGGGATTCCACCTAGTTTTTGCCCTTTTTTCTTTTCATCGTTGTCCAAAATCCCCACTATCTCAAGCTCACTGGTTGGATGTTGGTAGCTATTCATAAAGAGGGCACCACCATCTCCCGCACCAATCAAGAAGGTACGACGATGCTCTCCATCTCCACTACCCTTTTTACGTTTGGAATAAATCAACTGCCAGGTGATGCGAGGAAGCAAGATGAGGAAGGTACTCAACAAAATGAAGAGCACGATGAAACGGATTGAAAATAATGGAAGAAAGGCATAGCAGATTCCATAAGAAAGAACACTACTGAGTGTCACTCCAAAAAAGATTTTCATAAAATCCGTAATCTTACTGTAGCGACTAATACTAGCATTCAGCCCCCAAAATGCAATTATGATTTGATAGAGAAGGAAGGCTAAAAGAGTGTAGATCACATAGTCCACAGGCGCAGGATTTATTAGGCCGTAAAACAAGATATAAGACACGATGATGGAAACCACCATACTCAGAATATCAAATATCCCCCAAAATACTTGTTTTTGCTGTTTATTTAAAATTTCAACCAGATCAATCACGTAATCTGTTAGTTTTTTATTCATAGGAATTTACTCCCCCTTAAAAGAGTCAAATGATACTATTGTTATGATAACCCGAATCGTTCAATCTATCAGGTCTTACTTGCTCTTTCTTAAAAGTTTGACAAAGATAAACTGACGTACAAAACCTGGACAAAGTGCAACAATTGCCTGAATGAACATACTTTTAGCATATTCTATGTAAGAAATTTGCCCTCGCTCCAGCATCCGTTGGCGAGCCTGACGGTAGAATTTAAGGTAACGCAAGCCACCTCGACGCTCAAACATCCCGGCACCTACACGAACCTTACACAAGATTTGATCTAGGTTGCCAGTCTTGGCACCTGCCGTAATCATATTGAGCCAAAGGAGATCATCCTCCATGTAAAGCCCG
This sequence comes from Streptococcus sp. CM6, assembly GCF_000526095.1. NCBI lineage: Bacteria > Bacillati > Bacillota > Bacilli > Lactobacillales > Streptococcaceae > Streptococcus > Streptococcus sp. CM6. The sequence goes on from NZ_JATS01000009.1 coordinate 51,900, forward strand.
TCTTCGTAGTTGCCCGCCTTGAGGACCATGTCCTTTTTGAACATGACTGTCATATGGTTAAAGGCGCTTCTCATTCTCTGATAAGCCACAATGTCTGCGTGCTGAGTTGGAACACGACGATAAGACACAATCTCATCTGGATTATCAATAAACTCTGCAATCTGCCCACCTAAGAGATCGAGATTTTCTTTCTCCATTAATTGAAGCTGTTTCTCAAAACGATCCGGAACGGCTAAATCATCCGTATCCATGCGGGCAATAATGTCATGCTGGCACTGCAAAACACCGTAACGAAGAGCCAAGCCTAAACCTTGATTTTGCTCTAAGGGGCACCGTTTCACTGGAATGTCTGACTGAGCTTCCACTTCATCTAGCACCTGATAGAGCTCAGGCGTGAGGGGCCCATCCTCAACAAGAACAAGTTCACTCGGTTTCAAGGTTTGATTTTGAACACTTTTGATAGCATCTCTCAAAAACGTCGGGCTTTCCTTTACATAGACCGACATCAAGACGCTGATTTTTTGCTTTTCAGGCACCGTTTTTCTCCAATATATAGATTTCCTTCCACTATTTTATCACAAATTTTCTCACTTTCCTATTTTTATATCAAATCAAGGAAAATTCTAGTAAAGAAATGTATCTCCTTTCACTCTATTCTCGCTTAAATCAATCGAACTTTCTTAGCTGTCATTACTTGACATTATATAGGAAAAACCTTAAAATAAGCTGTTAATAAAATCATCTATTCGAGGTTTTTATGAAAAAACAATCACTCTTTTTTATCCTAGGAATTGTCTTAATCGGGACTGTTTTACGCTCTCCTTTCACTGCTCTTCCAACCATTTTAGGAGATATCGCTCAAGGACTAGGAGTGGAGGTTAGTTCTCTTGGGATTTTAACCAGTCTCCCTCTCTTGATGTTTGCTCTTTTCTCTGCTTTTGCGAGTCGCTTGGCACAAAAAATCGGGTTGGAACATCTCTTTACTTACTGTCTCCTCCTCTTAACTGTTGGCTCTGCCATTCGGATTTTCAATCTTCCCCTTCTCTATCTAGGAACTCTGATCATCGGAGCGAGCATTGCCATTTTCAATGTACTCCTCCCAAGTATGATCCAGGCAAATCAGCCTCAAAAGATTAGTTTCCTAACAACTCTCTATGTCACTGCCATGGGGGTTTCAACGGCCATCGCTTCTTATCTTTCGGTCCCTATCACTCAAGCTAGTTCTTGGAAGGGCCTCATCCTCGTGCTCAGCCTTCTCTGCTTGGTCACTCTGCTAGTCTGGTTGCCAAATCATCGCCACAACCACCACCTAGAAGGCCAAAAAGAAAAGCAAGCCAAAGAAAATATTCTAAAAAGTAAAGATGTCTGGGCCATCATTATCTTTGGTGGTCTTCAGTCCTTGTTCTTTTATACAAGCATGACCTGGTTGCCAACTATGGCTATTAGTGCTGGTCTTTCTAATAGTGATGCGGCTCTTCTGGCTTCTATCTTCTCGCTGATCAGCATTCCTTTTTCAATGACTGTTCCAAGTCTGACAACTCGTCTGTCAGATGGTCATCGTCGAATCATGCTGGCAATTATCTCTATCGCTGGTATGATAGGAATTGCTATGCTCTTGTATCCAGCCAATAATTTCCTCTACTGGTTAGTCGTCCATCTCTTGATTGGAACGGCCTGTAGCGCCCTCTTTCCTTATCTCATGGTTTGCTTCTCACTTAAGACCAGCTCGCCTGAAAAGACTGCGCAACTCTCAGGTCTGGCGCAAACAGGGGGCTACATCTTGGCGGCCTTTGGTCCTACCTTGTTTGGTTACAGTTTTGAACTTTTCCAATCTTGGGTTCCAGCTGTCCTTGCCCTTCTAGTCATCGATATCATCATGACCGTCTCGCTCTTTATGGTAGATCGGGCGGATAAGATTCTTTAATTCTTCTAAAATCCATCACAGCTATAAACAATGCAAAGCCAGACTCTGTCTGGTTTTTTAGGCGTTTCTATCAAGAAAAAGCACCATCCATCTGTTAGCAGAAAGGTAGTGTTTTTGATATAATAAGATGTATAGAAACTAATTGTCATGCGAAAAATAAATTAGTTTATAAGATAGCTACTATTTTAAGCGAGGTGCATAGAATGGATGAACAGAAATACAATTTGGATCAAAGTAAAGCAGATTTAGATAAGCTCTTTGACTTATCAACCAAGGAGACAGATAAGACTGCCTGTGAAGCTCTAGCAGAAAAAGCAAGAAATATTTATGAACAATATCCTGAATCAGAAGACATTGCGTTGCGGTATGCTAGGATTTTGGTTAATTTATCAACCAAGCAAACTGAGTTGAAAGAACTAGAGGCTACTGTCGAAAAATTAGAGAAATTACAGCAACAATTCCATAAATCACATGATATAGCAGAAGCATTTGCTAGGATTTTGGTTAATTTATCAACCAGGCAAACTGAGTTGAAAGAACGGAAGGCTACTGCTAAAAAATTAGAGAAATTACAGCAACAATTCCATAAATCACATGATATAGCTTTGCCGTATGCCATGATTTTGGTTAATTTATCAACCGAGCAGACTGAGTTGAAGGAACTCGAGACTACTGTCGAAAAATTAGAGAAATTACAGCAACAATTCCAGGATTCGCATGATATAGCTTTACGTTATGCCAGGATTTTGTTCAATTTGTCAACCAAGCAAACTGAGTTGAAAGAACTAGAGGCTACTGTCGAAAAATTAGAGAAATTACAGCAACAATTCCAGGATTCGCATGATATAGCAGAAGCATTTGCTAGGATTTTATTCAATTTATCCACCGAGCAGACTGAGTTAAATAAACTCAAAACCACTGCTAAAAAATTACAGGAATTGCATGAACATGAACCCTTCCGAGAATCTGAAGAAATTGCTTTTATATATGGTATGGTCTTAGCAAGCTTATTTAATCATCAAACGGAGTTAGATGAACGTCTTCAAACCAAAGAAATAATTGAAGATCTCTATGAACAATTCTCCAACTTTATGTTACAAAACTTTGATGACCTATTTTTTCGTGATGATAATGTTTGTAACAGTGTTGCTTATAAACTATTCAACTTTATCCTAAGGGAAGGTCTTTTAAAGAATACTAAATATGCTATCTTACAAAAATGGGCAGATTGTTATAAAGAAGACTCGATTGAACTAAATAACTTGCTATCAATTTATCAACTTGTTCAGAAAATCAAATATCAACTGGGATTAAAAGACGAGGATAAAAATCAGGTGCTTAAATTCGGCCATTACACCAAGGGAAGCACTCTCCAAATTATGTTAGATCAAGAGGAGAATGAAAAGAAGAAAGGTTATTTTTCAGTATCTGGAAAAACTCGCCTGTATAATGCAAATTATATGAATGATCCTGAGGAAGGAATCGTCATAGAACAGATGTTGGGCTTAGATAGACGAGATGTTTTGGAACCAAGCTCCTGGTTTTTAATGAGTTTTACTAGTAAAACAGATGACCTAGCCATGTGGTCTCAGTATGGTGATGACGCTAAAGGTGTTTGTCTAGTACTTCGGGAAGATGATTTTTCAAGATTTACTTCCTTCAATGATGTTTCTTGGCGTCAAGAAAAAAACTTTTTAGAATTCTCTGATAAGATGTATTTAATGAAATCTGAATTAGATAGTGGTTTTGAAAGATCTATCTCTCGGAATGAAAGCGAAAATTCAGTCAATGCAGTTAATGGCGAAGGAACTGAAACGAATCCTGAAGAAAAAGATAGTGCTTCAAAAGGAAATGTAGATTATCTCTACCGAATTGCCTATGTTAAAAATATACGTGAAGATATAGAACTTGAACAAACCGAACTATTTGATAGGTCCGAAATAAAAGATTTAGAAAGCTTATTGAATAGTTTAAAAGAAAAACTAGATATCGGTTCAAAAGTCACGGAGGAGAATTATCAAGATGCCATCTCTGAATGTATCGAAGAAATCCGCTACTTATTTAAATCTGTCGATTACAAATATGAAAACGAACTTCGTATCTTACGCTATGCGAACCTAGACCCTAACAATAAGGAAATTAAAATTGATAAAACTTCTGGAGTAGGTAAACTTTATGTAGAGCGAAAAAATTCAATTCAAATCGGTGAAGTCATTTTCGGTCCTAAGTTTCCGAATCCTGAGTACGTGACTCCTTTATTGAAACTTTTGGATAAGAAAATTAAGTATAAGAAATCTACGATAAAATTTAGATAAAGGCTGATAAAATCCCTTAAACTCCTAATTTTTACTAGGAGTTTTTTATATGTAAAATTTTTACACATATTTCTTGACAGGGCTTTCATTTTGAGATACAATATATTTGAAAAGAGTATATATAAAATTTTTATATAATATAAAGGAGGTTTCCCATGTACTTCCCAACATCCTCTGCCTTGATTGAGTTTCTCATCTTGGCTGTACTGGAGCAGGGGGATTCTTATGGTTATGAGATTAGTCAAACCATTAAGCTCATCGCCAATATAAAAGAATCTACGCTCTATCCCATTCTCAAAAAATTGGAAGCCAGTGGCTTTCTGACCACCTACTCTAGAGAGTTTCAGGGGCGTATGCGCAAATACTATTCCTTGACCAATCGGGGCGTAGAGCAGCTCGTTACTCTAAAGGAAGAGTGGACGCTCTATACCGACACCGTCAACGGCATCATAGAAGGGAGTATCCGCCATGACAAGATCTGACTATCTGACTCAGTTAGAAACCTATCTCAATAAACTGCCTGAAGCTGACCGCATCGAAGCTATGGACTACTTTAAGGAACTATTTGACGATGCAGGCCCAGAGGGCGAAGAGGAACTCATTGCCAGTCTGGGAACACCAAAAGAAGCTGCCCATGATGTCCTCTCTGATCTTCTCGATAAAAAAGTCAATGAAGCCCCTGCTCAAAAGAATGACCGTCAACTGCTACACATTGCCCTCCTGGCCCTGCTAGTAGCTCCTATCGGAATTCCGGTCGGGATCGGCATCCTCATTGCTATCATCGGTATTATTATCGCAGCCGTCTCCGTCATTTTAGCATTCTTTACCGTCTCTGTAACGGGTATCCTGCTAGGTGGACTTTTTATCGTAGAGAGCTTTAGTGTCCTAGTCGAAGCCAAATCTGCCTTTATCTTGATTTTTGGGGCCGGTTTGCTTTCTATCGGAGCTTCTTCTCTTGTTCTACTAGGTATCTCCTATGTAGCTCGTTTCTTTGGCCTCCTGGTCGTCCGCTTGGTGCAATGGATTCTTAAAAAAGGAAAGAGAGGTGACAGACATGCGTAAATTGACGAAAGGATTTCTCATTTTTGGTGTGGTTTCCACGATCCTCGGTTTTATCATGATCATTGTAGGCGCGCAGTCCAATGGTATTCAAAGTTTGCTTGCCATGTCAAAAGACCCCGTCTATGACAATCGTATCGAAGAAGTAACCTTTGGAAGTGAAGTGGAAAAACTTGATCTAGCCCTTGAAGAACACAGCCTAACCATCACAGAGTCTGTAGATGACAAGATCCATATCACCTATCATCCTTCGGTGTCTGGTCGTCACGATTTGACTACTGGTATGAGTGACAAAACACTGAGCGTCACTGACAAACAAGCCTCCCAACATCGTTTTCTCGGTTCAGGAATCGAAAGCCTACTTCGTATCGCCAGCAACTATTCTAATCGTTTTGACGAAGTCGTTCTCTCCCTACCCAAAGGAAGAAAGCTGCAAGCTATCACCGTCTCAGCCAATCGTGGACAAACTAATATTCGTCAAGCCAACCTTGAAAATGCAACCATCAAAATAAAAGGCTATCTCTTAAGACTAACAGAAAGTTCTATCAAGAACAGCACATTAACGGCACCTCATATCATCAATATCTTTGATGCCGAATTGACAGATAGTCAGGTCAAGACGGAGGGAGCACACATCTATGCTGAAAATATCCAAGTTCACGGCAAGGTCGAGCTAGAGGCTTATTCAACTCTACAACTCATTCTCTCCCAGAAAGAGACCGACCGTATCAATCTAGAAATTTCTTCTCAGCATGGTGGTATCTATCGTCAACCCAAAGAAGAACATCGTGGACAAAAAGAGAATGTACTTGCCAACCCTTATAAAACGGAAAAAGCAGATATCAAGGACCTACTCATTGCAAAAGCCAACCAAGATATCTACCTACCAAAAGAAGAGTACTCTTCTCCATCTAGAAACCATTGACAAAAACGCTTTCATCTGCTAATCTAAAAATAGAAAACGATCATAAAAAAGGAGGTTCCACCATGACACAAGAATGGTTTGAAAGCGCCGATCTTGAGAAGAAATCAGCTCAGACGAAATCAGAAATCCAGCCCGACGAGCCTGAGACTTCAGAAACTGTGGAAGCTGAACCACAAGTAAGCGAAGAAACTTCTGTCTCACCTAAAGAGTTGGAAACGCATGAGGAGGAAGCTCCCGAAATGATTGAGGCAACCCAAACCGAGGAAGAGGGAGAAGGGAAAGCTGAAGAGGAACACAAGCAAGAAAAACCTGCAAAAGAGAAAAGTATCCTCAGCAAGGCTTTAGAAAGCCCCTATATCCCAGATATTGACCCTCGTAAAACAGCCAGATTCAAAGAAGAAATCACACTGTTTTGGACTTGGCTGCTGGATGCTATTCAAGAACCAACTGCCAGCAAGACTAGGGACCAAAAGCATCGTTACAGTGTCTTTGGCCTGCTCACTTTGCTGTCTTCTATTAATCTTTTCTTTAGTATCTATCATATCAAGCACCTCTACTATGGCTATATGATTTCTATTGCTAATAGTTCTCCTAACCAGCTTCCACCTTTAGATCTCTTTGCTGGACTTTCTATCTTGGTCGCTAGCGCTCTGTTTTACTTTTCCATCATTTTGGGAGGCTTTACTGTCCGACGTGTGCTGGATCAGGAGAGTGACTTCACATTCCAAGAAGCCTTTGATCGGTATAGCAGACTCTTTGCTATCCCACTTGTCCTAACAGCTCTAGCAAGTTTCTTTGCACTCTTTGGTGGCTTACGATTTGCTGGCATCCTCACTCTTCTAAGCATGGCCATCTTTGCCCTTGGAAATCTCTTTGTGATTAGCAAACCAAGTAAGACCAGTAGCCTTGACCCATTTTATCGTTTCTTGCTAGCTGTCTTACTTGATGGCGCTATTCTCGTACCCTTCTTCATTGCAGAGCTCGCGCTGACAGTGGACTACCTTCGCATCCTGACATTCTTTTAACCAAAATCCCTGCCATTTGTTAATGACAGGGATTTTTATGTTTACTCTTTTTTGAACAATGTCTATTCGATGCTTGCCAATCCTTCAAAATCTTGTCCTAGGATGGGTTTTATTCCTAAAGTTCAGTAGTATGATAACATTGCTATGAAACTCGTTATTCCAAATATTTTGCAAACTAGGAGTGTCAATTTGATAAGAATCCGCATCAATACCATAGCTTTTTAATACATCTTCTATTTCAAACAAAGACAGTCCTTGGTGATTATTATTATCAAATTGTAGACTATCTAAATGTTCTAATTTGGGGAAATAATAAGAAATGATTGTCTTTACACAAGCCATTCCACAGTCCAGCAAAGTTGCTTGTTTATAGTGACTAACCATTATTTTCTCCTTTTTCAACACTTATCTTACTATAACCATCAACTTCAATGACGCTATTCGAAGTTTGATTTGTGGTAGGAACCCTTAAAATTTCCCCGGTATTATTTGTATGCAAAGTATAAATCCCATCAAAATCTTTAGGAACTGTAATAGATACATCGCCAACAAGAGTATCTATAAATATTTTTTCGAAAGTAGTATTTTTTCCTAAGGAAATAGTTACATATAACTTGTCTTTTCCTTCTGAACTCAGAGCCAAATTAAAACCATGTTGTGAAAATGGTAGATATAGACTATCTGAACTCATTTTAACGTTTTTAGATATATTATTCGCTGATTCTTCGGAAACTTTTCCTTCTATTTGAACACTTGTTTCATCTGATTCACTCTTGACAACTTTAACATCAATTGCTTGCTTTGAGCCATAAAACTCTAACGTTTTAATACTTTTAGAAGAGAGAGTCCATGATTGTTTCAAACTGATTGTTGTCTCTCCTCGTTTTAAGGTTAATAAAATTCCAGCTACTACAAACAGTAACAACAGCCCAATTACAATTCCTATTTTTTTCATCATTAGTCCTCCTATTTAAATTCTTTTTTACTGAATACAACAAACGTAAGCATGATTACTGCTAGACCTGCCACTATAGGATAGCATACGTTTGTAAGGGTAAATTGACTGATACCTGGTGATGCTTTCAAATTTAAAGTCATTAGTAAATAGTCTCTCACACTCTCACCAGAGTTTGGAAGAACGTAAACTAATAGATTATCAAATAGTAAAATGTAGAGTGTATAAATCATACATGATTCATAAACCTTATCAAATATTTGAAAAATCAATAAGGAGATACTGATAATAACCAAATAGTATGGTAGTTGATGTAAAAATGTCGAAACAATCAACACCATGTCCCCTTCCAAATAAACAAGAGCTGTTAAACTATAAAAAATAGTTACATATAGGAAAGACAAACAAAAGGTTCCCAAAGTTTTATATAAAAATAACTTCCATCGTTGTTTTTCTTTTGTGAGCAAAATATTGATCGTACGGAAACTATAATCTTCCCCCCAGAAAAATAAATTAGCAGAGATGAAAAGCAAAGGAATAAAACCACTCACGTTTGAAATCAACACTCGAAATGCCGGCTCATTTTCATTTGATGACTTAAAAAACAAGGAGAATAACAAAACTAATAACCCTATCAACAAACTAGGAAGCACTCCTCTTTTTTCCCAGTAAAATTTATACATATCTGCTTTAAGAGAATTCATGACTCTCCTCCTTTCTTAAATCATCAGATAATATTACGCAAATAGTAGTCCTCAAAGCGTTCCTTCTTAATATAAATATCCTGTATCACTAGATTTGAACCAATACTATATTCCAAGATAGCCATTAACCTCTCCTTTTCTGTCACAACCAGATAGTCATCCTGCTCAAAATGGATAATGCCCTCTTCTTCTAAAAATATTTTTAGAATCTGATTATCACTTGTCTTTAGGAAAATTTTTTCAGATAAATCATTCGCTAGCTCTTTTGAACTCATCACATTTAGAATTTTTCCCTTTTTCATGATGATATACTTATCGGTTATAAACTCCAACTCTGATAGGATATGGCTTGAGATTAAAAAAGTAACTCCTAACTGATCCCTTAAATTCAAAATCATTTTTCTTAAATCTGAAATCCCTTGAGGATCTAAACCATTCACGGGTTCATCTAAGATAATAAGCTCTGGATTATCCAACAGCGCAATCGCAATCGATAACCTCTGCTTCATTCCAAGGGAATAGTTTTTTACTTTTCGATCCCATGACGGTTCAGGCAAGTGAACCAATTCCAACATTTTTGTGATATCTGTCTTTAAACCAAATCTTGTCTTGTAATATTGCAGGTGTTGACGTCCAGTCAAGTTTGGATAGAGGGCAGGTGATTCGATAATACTGCCAATCTTATGCTGCGAAACACTCTCGATTTCTCCCTTATCAGCTCGAATTAGTCCTAGGAGAATTCTCATTAATGTTGTCTTTCCAGCACCATTTTCGCCAATAAGACCACATATTTCTCCTTGCTCAATATCAAAGGAAATATTATGAAGAACCTGTTCTTTCCCATATGTTTTAGCGATATTTTTAAGACTTAAAATCACACGATTCATCGTTTCTCTCCTTTATTATATCTTTTGGTTTCATGAATTATCCTCCACCTCTGAAATCCCAAAATTCCTAACATCTGTAACTTCTTCAGGCAGAATTAAAACTCGCTCTTCGCCTGCATCTAAAATAGCTAGGCGAAAGACTTCGTTATTTATCACTATCTCTACCAACTTTTGCTCAGTCGTGTTATTTCGAAACACCAAACTGTGGCGAGTCTGTGTAAAAGTCTCTAGCGAGATACTAAGATTCTCCATCACTTCCTCCTACTCTGAATAACTCAATTAACCCTTCATTACATCTCTAGTTTAACGCTTTCAAAAACAAAAAAACATGACAAAAATGTCATGTCAGCTCTTCATTTCCTCAAAAGTTTTTAAATCTCTTTCTTTCTCTCCAGAGATGCGCGCTTCTAATACTTGGTCCTCAAATGCTTGAGCACAAATAATGGCTCTATCGTATAAGTGGATAGCTTTTTCCTTATCCCGTTTATGAAATAAGGTACACATAGCTTCTAGCATATCTACGATTGGTTTCTTTTGAAAGTCCTGGGATAAAATCATCAATCTATTCATTGCCTTAACATAAGGCTCAAAAGTAGAGTAGGACTTTTCCATCCATTGAACAGCTAGAGAATCGAGTACTGTTTGCTTTAATACATAATCTGTTTCTATATCCGATGAACTCGTTACTCTCAAAAGTTTTTTAGAAAGCATCCAAAATAGTTCGTGATTATACTTAGTCGGTCTTGCCAAACATGAACCAAAGTACAATTTTATGAGAAGCAAATCATTCACCGAATAGTTTTTCCTTATCTTTACTTGCTCAAAATGCTCATCAAGCAAAGTATCGCCAAACCCTGCATCTTCACTTACAAAGACATCAAAACTAGCTTGTAAGGCACTAACTGCAATCTGCTCATCCTCAGGTAGACTATCATAATAGTGTTCGTAAACTCTATCAAACAACTCTTCCTTAACCTGGATTCTATCATCATCCCCATAAGTTTGAAACTTAATAAGTTTATCCTTTAATATCAAGTACTCTGAAGGTAAAATCATATGATCCATATCTACTATATGTGAAATTGGACAGCCTAGTTTGTAAGCTATATACTCTACCTTAGATAAACTTGGGGAAGACTGCCCTGATTCAATCCGTGCTAATTGTCGTACTGTTATCTCGGTTTCATCATCACAAAGAGTTTCACGAGTGAGATGTTTCATCTCTCGCAACATTCGGATTCTTTTACCTACTTCCTTCTTGATATCCATCTCAAGATCTCCTGATCATTATTTAACGAACAATATTCTATTTTTTGTTATATTATACTATTTTTCATTGAACTAAGCAATTTTTGAAATTTCACATTACAAAACCTAACTAAGCTAAACTATCTTTCGCATGCTAAATAGCAGTTGACCTGCTTTACTTTTCTTGTGCCAATTCCTCAAAATCTTTTCCCAAAATGGGTTGTACTTCTAATTGATTGGCATCTAGTTGGTGGTAAAATGCTGTTGGTAGCGACTCTAGGAATCTTGTATAATCCAAGCGAGCTATTGCTTCGTAGTCTTCGGCTTTTGAACCATCACCAGAAATCGTCACTAGGTCAATCTCCCAAACAAGTTCCTTGCCTGCCAGCTGCTCGGTATAAGGCGCCGGTACAAAGGGTTCCTTAGGTAAAATCGTCTTGACTCCTTGGGCTAGGTGGTAGATACCGTGTACCTTGCCTTGGGCGTCTGGGTAAAATTTCACACTGGCAAGGTAGGCATCAGAGCCTTGAACCTTCTTGACTAGCTCTTCAAAACGTGCCAATCCATCCTCAGCCAAAAAGCTCTCGAGGTATTCCTTGTTGAGATAGATAGGAGACAAGAGACCTTGGCAGTATACTAGACGAGCTGCCTTATCTGCTAGATAATGCTTGACTGTTTGTCGGAAATAAGCTTCAAAGTCAAAGTCTTCTAGCCCTTCTACCACTTGCCCCAACTTGCTCGATAGGGCTTGGAGGAGAGCTTCTACAATCTCCCAGTCCGCTCTGGTAAGGAAGTCTGGAATCACCACTTGATAGCCTTTTCGACTATCCGCATAGTTCACCTTGAAGAGAAATTGTGACTGACCTACAATCCCACACTCGATATACTCGAGACGATTGAGGGGCTGACGGAGATAGACCGCATCATAACTGTGTGACTCCAAACCCTCCACCAAGGCCAAGATGGACTTGGCAGTCAAGACCTCCTGTTGTCCTAGAATGCTTTCTTTATTTGGGATAAAAAATGTTTTCGCCATAACTGGCCTCCTTTGAAATCGTTTACACATAGTATACCCTATTTTCCTGAAAGATACAGAAACAAACTTTAGATTTTTAGATAAAAAGCATAGAAAAACAGCCCCTAAGGACTGTTTGATGTTATACGGTAGCGACTTGATCCAAGCTTTCACCGATAGCTGCTAGGCGCTCGATCACTTCTGCTTGTGTCAATTCATTTTCTGAAACATAGCGGTTGCGTGGGTGAACACGACACTCGTGTGAGCATCCGCGAAGGTACTTGTCTTCATTTTCTTCTGATGTTAGGATACGACGGTTACAGAAGGGATTCCCACAGTTGACATAACGTTCACATGGTGTTCCATCAAACCAGTCTTTCCCTACGATGGTTGGGTTAACATGGTTAACATCAACGGCGATACGCTCGTCAAAGACGTACATTTTCCCATCCCAAAGCTCACCTTGAACTTCTGGATCTTTACCGTAAGTTGCGATTCCTCCGTGCAATTGACCAACATCTTTGTAGCCTTCACGGACCATCCAGCCTGAGAATTTCTCACAGCGAACCCCACCTGTACAGTAAACCACGACACGCTTGTCCATGAATTTTTCCTTGTTGTCACGGACCCATTGTGGCAACTCACGGAAGTTGCGGATGTCTGGACGGATAGCTCCACGGAAGTGCCCTAGGTCGTACTCATAATCGTTACGTGTGTCAAGGACAACTGTATCTTCGTCAAGAAGGGCTTCTTTGAACTCTTTTGGAGACAAGTAAGCACCTGTTGTTTCAAGTGGGTTGATGTCATTGTCAAAGTCGTTGTCTTCCAAACCAAGGTGGACAATTTCTTTCTTGTAGCGAACAAACATCTTCTTGAAGGCTTGTTCACTTTCTTCGTCAATCTTGAACCAGAGATCTTCCATTCCTGGGAGGCTGTGAACGTAGTCCATGTATTTTTGAGTTGTTTCGTAATCACCTGAAACAGTCCCGTTAATTCCCTCGTCAGCGACTAGGATACGGCCTTTAAGGCCGATTGATTTACAGAAAGCCAAGTGGTCTGCAGCAAATTGCTCTGCATTTTCAATTGGAGTATAAAGGTAGTAAAGTAAGACACGAATATCTTTTGCCATAAGATTTGTTCTCTTTTCTATTCTTAAATTTTCAGAATTTTTCATTCAACTATACTAGTATACCCACTTGGGAAAACGAATGCAATTTATTTGACCGGAAATTGTAGAAAGAGTCCTACCCCTGCACTTCATCAGTAACCATACCGAATAACAGATAATTCTCTCAATTTTTTGATTTGCTTAGCTTGACTTTCTGACAAATCCAGCTTATTGTCAATCAACACACGTGAGATGTCAACGTTCATTTGGCTCAGAATAAATGGAGTAGAGGTTCCATCGTCCTTTAATCGTTTTTTATAAATCACTAACTGATTTTTCAGGGGAGCAAGTTGAGGCGCAGCCTTTATATCTTCCAATAGATGATCAATGATGGTCATCGCTTCACAACGCCTTTCACTTCCTCCAGCAAACCATTTTAATGGTGTCATACTCATTTTCCTCCTGAAATTCGCTTATAAAAAAACTATAATTCCTAACTCTCATGCTAATATTTTACCCAAACACCCTATGTAAAAAAGTCAGCAAAAATGGCAAGGTCGCTACAATATTATTGATCACATGCACCGCATAGGATGGATAAATGCTCTTGGTATAGCGGGTCAAACCAGCAAAGATGATTCCAGATGTTGTAAAAACAAAAATATCTAACAGACTAGGCAGACTTGAAAAATGAGGAAGAGCAAACAAAATGGAAGGAAGAAGCAAATCAAGGCCAAATCGCGAATGTTTAAAGAAAGCATGTTGCAACAAACCCCTATAGATCAATTCTTCCATCAGTGGAACCAGAAAGAACAGGGCTATATAGATACTTAGCTCTGCAAAGTTAGTCCCACTAAAACCAATCAGTACAGCCCAACCTTCAGCAGTTGACTGGACATGTTTAGCTGTCTGAACGTTAAAAGAGATCTGGAGCACTACCACTAATACTGTCAAAATCGAATACCAAAGCCATTTTTTTCTTGGAATGCGAAAGAGATAACCATGGCCTGTCTTAACCAGAATCCAAATCATGACTCCGATAAATAGCAAACTCAAGATATTTTGAATCCAGAAGAAATTGCCTATCTGGGAAGAAAATTGCCAATAGTTTTGGACAATAAGCGTCAGCTGAGAAAGGCCAAATACGAAAAATAGGTAAGAGAAGACAGCACTCATTTTGAAAAGAAGACGATATTTTTTCATAATAAATCCCCTATAGATGTATGTGTATCACATCGCATAAACCCTCAGAACCACTGTTTTCATTTTTACATCCTAAAAATCACTACCTCCCCTAGAGAACTAAGGAAGGCAGTGATCACATTTTTAGGAATTAGGAATGAATACACGAAATCAATCGTTCTTATGATTTTTTGTTTTTCAAGAATTCGTCGTATTGTTTTTGCATTTCGTTCAATACTTTTTCATAGGCACCTTCAGATTTCAATTTTTCCATCAATTCTGGAATAGCTTTATCTGGATCTACAGTACCAGTGTTGATAGCTGTATCGAATTGTTGCATTGTGTTAGAAATTGCTGAGATTTCAGATTTTACATTGTCAGTGTTAAAGATGAATCCAAGTGCTGGAGATTCTTTAGCTTCTGCCAATTGTTTCTTAGAATCTTCGATTTGTTGGTCTGTAACGTTTTCGTTGATGTAAAGAATCCAGTTGTTACCAGTGTTCCATCCACCCATGTGAGTATTTCCTTTGTAGCCATCAAGGACGCGTACACGGTTTTCTTTACCTTCAATTTTTTCCCAGTTCTTTCCTTCTGGACCGTAAACAAGACCGTTCAAGAGTTCTGGGTTCGTGTTCAAGAGGTTCAACACTTCCATTGATTTTTCTTTGTTCTTAGAGTTGTTTGAGATAACAAAGTTGGCAACTTGTGTTGTTTGGTTTTTCTTGATAAAGTTAGTTATTGGTTTGATTTGGATGTCTTTGTTCGCAACGCGTGAAAGCAAGCTGTTACCGTAGTCAGCTGGTCCTACTGTTTCTTCACGAACGAACCAAGTATCTTGTTGAAGGTCAAATGAAGTGTCGCTTGTTGCTACGTCTTTTGGAATGTATCCTTCTTCATAGAATTTGTGAAGAGTCTTCAAATGTTCTTTGAAACGAGGCACTTCGTAACGGTTTACAATCTTAGTAGTGTCTCCTTCAAGGTCGATAACAAATGGAAGTCCGTTTGGTACTGGGTAGTCAAAGTTATCAGATGGGATAAAGTTCTTCGTAACCGCAAATGGTACTACGTCTGGAGCTTTTTCTTTGATTTGTTTCAAGACTGGCTCAAGTGTTTCGTATGAAGTTACACCTGAAATATCGATACCGTATTTAGCAAGAAGTGTTCCGTTGAAGGCAAAGTTTTGAGATGATGCAACGTTAGCTGCAACTGGTACTGCATAGATCTTACCGTTTACAGTGTTCCCTTTGATGTAAGCTGGGTCAAGTGCTTTGTAAAGCTCTGCTCCTTCTTTCTTGTACAAATCAGTCAAGTCAGCATAAGCACCTTTTTGAGCATTTACGACATAGTTAGATGCAAATGCGATATCATAATTTTCACCAGATGATGTGATAACAGACATTTTCTTATCATAGTCACCCCATCCAAGGTATTGGATATCCAATTTAGCACCGACTTTTTCTTCGATGATTTTGTTTGCATTTTCTAGCAATTCATCCAAGTTATCTGGTTTGTCACCGATTTGGTACATTTTGATTACAGGTTTTTCACCTGAAGTAGTATCTGCAGCTTTTTTGTTGTTACCTGTAAGGTTTCCACAAGCAGCAAGACCAGCAGCCAAAGCGACTACGCTAGCAGATGCAAAAGCATATTTTTTCCAGTTTTTCATGATAAAAACTCCTTTTTTTTGTTTTTAAACTTATAAACGATTTAATGATTTTTACTTCAATCACTAAGATGAAGTTGGGAAGGGAGAAACGGTGTTTCTCAGCAATTGCTATTCTTTCACACCACCGATCGTCAACCCTTTAACAAAGTAGCGTTGGAAGAATGGATACAGAATCGCGATTGGAAGGGTTGCAACAACAACCATGGCCATACGACCTGTTTCTTTCGGTAGAGCAACTCCCAGTTGGCCAGATAGGCCGACTGCTTTTGCAATGTAGTCCATATTTTGCTGGATTTGCATGAGCAAATATTGCAATGGATACAAGTTGTCACTCTTAATGTAAAGAAGGGCGTTGAACCAGTCGTTCCAAAAACCAAGAGCTGTCAAAAGCGTGATGGTTGCGATACCTGGAAGTGACAATGGCAAACAGATCTGGAAGAAGATCCGAGCTTCACTGGCACCATCGATACGAGCAGATTCGAGAATGGCTTCTGGAATGGTCTTCTTGAAGAAGGAACGCATCAAGATGATGTTGAATGGTGAGAGAAGCATTGGAACAATCAAGGCCCAAACGGTATCACCAAGTTGAAGCAAGCGAGTGACCACGATATAGCCTGGTACCAAACCAGCATTGAACAACATACTAAGAAGAGCGAAGATTGTGAAGAATCTGCGGTACTTAAAGGTTGTACGTGAGATGGCGTAGGCATAAGTGGTTGTAATGAAGACGTTGGTCACTGTTCCGACTACGGTTACAAAAACTGAGATAAAGAGCGCTTGGAGGATCTTATCTTTAAACTGAGCTAGGAACTGGAATCCATCTACACCAAACTTCGAAGGGAAAAAGCTATATCCATACTGGAGGATGCTCTTTTCATCTGTCACCGAAATGATGATAACGAAGATAAAGGGCAAGATACAAGAAAGAGCGATCAAACCAGAGATGATACTAAAGAAGATATCTGCTTTCTTACTGAAGGAGTGAATGCCGACATTATCGATTTTTTCTTTTTTAATTTTCTTTTCTGCCATATTCTCCTCCTTTCTAGAACAAAGCTGAGTTTGGATCGACTCGTCTTGCAAGCAAGTTTGATAGGATAACCAGTATCAAGCCGACAACGGATTGGTAAAGACCGGCTGCTGAAGCCATACCGATATCTGCTGTCTGAGTCAAACCATTAAAGACATATACGTCCAAAACGTTGGTTACATTGTAAAGCTGACCAGCATTGTGTGGGATTTGATAGAAGAGACCGAAGTCTGCACGGAAGATATTTCCGACTGCAAGGATGGTCAATACAGTTACAAGTGGAGTCAACTGAGGAATAGTTACGTTGCGAATACGTTGCCACTTGCTAGCCCCGTCCACTGTTGCTGCTTCGTAGTAGGTTGGGTCAATTCCCATGATCGTCGCATAGTACATGACACTGCTATATCCAAAGCCTTTCCAAATACCTAGGAAAAGAAGAAGGTATGGCCAAATGCCTAAGTCAGCGTAGAAGTTGACTTCCTTCATGCCAATGGATGTTAGGAAATGGTTGAAGACCCCTTTGTCAATGTTTAGGAAGGCATCTGTAAAGAAACTGATGATAACCCATGACAGGAAGTAAGGGAACAACATAGACGTTTGGAAAATCTTAACCATTCTCTTAGAGCGAAGTTCGCTGAGGATGATGGCAATCCCTACTGATACAATCAAACCGATAAAGATAAAGCCGAGATTGTAGAGAACGGTATTTCGAGTGATGATAAAGGCATCTTTTGAACTAAACAAGAATCTGAAATTATCTAACCCGACCCATTTACTATTTACAATACTATCTATGAAACCATTACTGGTCATATGGTAGTCTTTAAAGGCGACCACATTCCCAAATACTGGAATGTAAAAGAATAGAATCAACCAGAGTGCCCCTGGTAAAACCATCAAGAGAAAGATCCAGTTATCTCTCAAGGTCTTTGAAAACTTTTTCATAATTTCCTCCCTTTTTATTCCTAAAAACTGATTTCATCGAATTTTTAGGTTTGATAACGATTACATTATTAGTATACTCCTATTTGAAGGTCAGGTTAAACTACTAATTATAGAAAAAACTCCACAAATTATTTTTTGTGGAGAAGTTTTTTATAAGAAATAGGTTTCACGAGAAACACTCTGACTCGGAAAAAATGCCTAAGTCGTATAAATCGTTGAAGCTGTCGCAATGGTATGCCACTGGTTGGCTGTTGTGGCTGCGAAGTCCTTGTCTCCATAAAAATCGTTAAATGGAAGGATTTCGACTTCTAATTCTTCGATGCGATCAATCTGACCTGCCAGATAAGCCTCGATGCGACTTTCTGCTCGTTTGATACGTTGCAAGAGTCCGCCCATACGGATATCGACTGTATCCAAGCCAAAGACCTTGTTTTCTTTCAACCATTGGTGGCTAAAGAGAGCATGAAAGTGTTCAATCTCGCTTCTGAGTTTTGGTAATTCTTGTCTAGCGATTGCTTGCAGGCTTTCTTTATCGTTTGTTTGGTAGGCCTGACGAATGCGTCGTCCCACATCCACTTTACTGCTTAAAATCTGGTTCAACTGAGCCTGTGTTTCAAAGAGATAAGCATAATTTCCTGCTTTTTCTTTGATAGCAACAAGCGTCTCAGCTGCCTGAGCGAAGTGTGGTTTATCCTGTTCAGGTGTCATGTGTCTGTCAAGAATCGGACAAAGAATATCCTGATAAAAAACATAGCGGTTGGGATTGATACCACTGAGATTGCCTGGCAAGTCTGGCAAGAGATTGGCAAGGTCAATCTGCATAAAGTCCTCAACTGATAGACCTGTATTGGTCTTGAAGTGAGCAGACAGACGGTCTAGGTCATTGCTGTAGCTGAGTTCTGCCCAGATTTGCAAGCTTGGCAGGATAGAAAACTGGGCAGTTTCCCCACCATTATCCGCCCAACCCGTTACAATGACTTCTTTGATGTCATTAGCACGACAGGCTTTGTTGGCTTCAAGAGCAATAAGACGGCTGAAATGGTTGTTGGGTGTGAAACCGATCCACTTCCAAGCACCACCTGCAAAGGCAAGGTCATGGCTAATCTTGTGATGGTTGCGGAAATTGCGGTTGTATTTTTCCTCGCTATCCTGATAATAGTCCCAGTAAACCAAGGTTACACGGTCTTTGAGACGATCTAGGTAGACACGAGTTTCCTCTGGAATCTCCACGTCACGATCGTACTGGCCATCCGCTGACATGAGTTTAAAGAACATATCACTCCACATCTGGCAGTGAAAACCATACTTGTCTGCAATATTCAGCACGCGCTCCAAGTGTTGGCACATGAGAAGACTACGGTCCACAACACCGTTTAAGATGAGGTAGCGTCCCAAGCCAACCAAGTGGGCTTCGTCCATCCCGATATTGACCTTGCGAGTTTGTAGTTTAGACAAAGTAGCAAACATGCCATCAATCAAATCATAAACCTTTTCTTCGCCAATAAGGAGAATGTCCTCTACATCACGGAGCTCCTGCACTTCCTTGACACCCCATTTGACAAAGGCCGACAAGTGGGCCAAGGTCTGGATACAGGGCACAAAGGTCATGTCAAACTGTTGGGCATAGGCTTCGATTTCCTGCAACTCTTCTGCTGAATAAGCCCCACGGAAATAGCCAAAGTATGGCTGCCCCTCAATCTGGTAGGTGTCTTCCATATAAAGCTCAAAGGTTGAGTAGCCCATGAGAGCCAAGACTTCAATCATCTGTTTGGCAGATGCGACATTGAGCACGGCATTGCGCGAGCAGTCTGCCATATAGACCAAATCTTCATAAGCTGCCTGCTCCTCAATCTCGACCTTACCCCCTTCTTCCAGAGCTGTTGCCAATAAGGACAAGGCGCGGTAAAGTTGGTGAGGTTTGTCATAAGTCAGGTGATACTGTCCACCCTCACCCTTGATAGAGATCGAGGCTTGGTCAGACTGAGTGACTGCAACTTCAACATCTGGTAAAGAGATACGCTTTGTCAGCAAGTCGATTGCCTGAGTTTGTTTGGGACTAAGTCCTGTAAATCTTACCACTGATTTTCCTCCTGTAGCCAATTGACAAGGGCACCGTAGAGATTGGCTTCTGCATGATAGGTGCAGGCCTGGATAACTGGTGCGACCGTGTATTCTTCGTAGGTTTCGACAAATTCATCGACAGCTTTCTTGACACCTTGGATAAAGTCTGGGTTCTGACTGATGGAGCCTCCCAGACTAATGACATCTGGGTCGATCAGATACTGGATATTGAGCAAACCTTGCGCCAGATTACGATTCATGCGCTCAATAGCCTCTTGACAAAGAGCATTGCCAGCTGCGGCCTCTTGGTAAATCTTGCGTCCGTCCCAGTCAGTCTGACCAGATTTTTCAATTACGTAGCGAACCATGTTTCCTGTGGATGCTAGTTGCGACCAGTTGTTGAGCTTTTCCGCAGGCTCGATAGTTGTCATGTAGCCAAACTCTCCTCCCAAGCCGTGGCGACCTCGGTGAAGTTTGCCATTGATAATCATGGCACCGCCAATTCCTGTCCCAATCACGACACAGGCTGCATTTTCAATCTCTGGGTGAGCCAGCAGTTCACTAAGTCCAACACAGTTGGCATCATTTTCTAGATGGACGGGGAGTTGATGATGAGCAAGAGCTTCATACCAAGAAAAGCCATGGATGTAAGGGACGGCACTGATGCCCTCAATCACACCTGTTTCTTGATTGACCGCGCCTGGAACACTCATAGCAATGCCCTTATAATCTTGTTCTGCCAAGCGTTGGTCTAGCCAAGCTAGTAAATCCTCCAAACTTTCTGGCGTCGGAATACTTGTCTTATCTAGTATTTTTCCATCAGGAGTCAGACTGGCAAACTTAATCCCAGTCCCTCCGATATCAATGGTTGCAATGGTCATTGTTCTTCCCATAAAAAGGGGCGACTCAGTAGTTCATCCTAACTCTTTCGCCCCTCCTTTCTATCTCATAGTATTCTTTAAAACTGTTAAATGTCTTCTTTTTTGATCAATTCTGTACGAATTTCTTGTGGTGCTAAGAGTCCTGAATGAACTGGATATGGTCGTTCAAGCAAGTCCAGAATGGTTTGTTGCTGTTCTGATATACGCACATTTTCTTGACTCATATTGTAGTAACGAAGTACATATCCTTCTTCATTTTCAGCTACCTTAAAGGCTGTTGGGCAGACTTGTGGTAAGCTGAGTGCCGCATGACTCAAGAGGCTACCAGTCGCAGCAACACTTCCTTCTTGTTTAGCAACTTGAAGACTAGTGAATGGTGTTTGGAAGGCTTTGGCACGACGGAAAGCGGAGAAGCGTTCCCCTGCTTGGTGGCATTCAAGAGCAAACTCGACTTCAAACTCACGCAAGCACTGAGCCTCTGGTGTTGGGAAGTAACCCCAGTCACCTAGCTCACCTGAGGCACGAAGAATGGTCACTGCAATGGTTTCGTCTCCAAGGATTTCATACTCGTGCAATCCTTTATTGGCCACCGTCACCCCTTTTTCATCGTCATACAGACTGACGAAGGCTTGTTGGTGTTGAGGATTTTCAGGATTTTCCCAAGAAGCAGCTGGTTTGTTTGGTCGTGTCACCACCTCATAAATGCTTTCCGAATCATTGCTTGGACGCGTATTATGAGTCTTGACCAAGAGACGGATACGGTGGTCCTTGGCTGTGTTAGTAAAGCGAGTCTTGAAGCGGATTTGTGGATTGTCAACAAAGACGGTCATCTCTGTTTCAAGAGGAAGGGTTGTTAGTTCATCTGAGCGTCCAGCTTCACGCGTCATAAACTCTATGATGCCTCTTTGTTCCGCATCCAGCTTTTCATCTGCACTTACTGGAATTGTCAATTCATGCTTGAGTAAGATCTTGGCAAAACGAGCTGTATTTTCCAAGACCTCATAGCCCTTAAGCTCTGCATAGATAGGCTCTGTTCCTTTTGGTTGGAAATAGATGTACTCATTTCCGATGTCACCACGGTCTTCAAAACGAAGAACATCCTCATAAGCTTCATGAGTTGTCTTGTCGTAGACTGTGATAGTTTCATCCACACTGACCGTTACAAATGGCGTATCAATCACTCCGTTTTGGTAAATACCGTCACGGTGTTCTTGTTCTCCTTCGAGCAATTGGAAGGTTGTCCAAGAAAGTGGTGCCAGATGAACAGGGACTGTCACGCGCACTTGTCGAGCGATACGAGCCTGACGGAACTTGTCTTTTGGCAAATCATACTCAAAGTTAGCTCCCAGATCTTCGATTTTCGCTTCTACAGCATGCCCTTCCAAGTCTTCGACACGGTAGCTTGGCAAGGTCAAAGCTGCCATCTTCTTATAGCCTTCTGTTGGGTGCAATTCCTTGAAATCACAAGTCGCCACATCAATCACGGTGCTGACCGTATCAACCTTGTCATGCAAACCTGTGTTAATGACAGTAAAGAGATGGTCGCTTTGCGCTTCGTGAGTTGCAATTTTGCCCTTCCACTCATTGAGAAGATTGGTCTTAACGAAGTTTCCAACTTGGTTGACCTTGGCAAAACGCGTTTCCATCTCACGGTGAACTTCGTCAATACTACAGCCACAGATACTATCATGTGGCGCATTTTGTAGAAGGACTTTCCAAGCATAAGTCAACTGATCCTTATGGTTGTGCCCACCAGTGATGACAGTCAATGGCTCCACTACTTGTTCTAGGAGGTTGCTATTTTCTTGGAAAGCTTGTTTGAGGTAAATACGGGATGAAGAAGTGTTAGCAAGTGTATACCAACCGTCTGTTTCTTGACTGGTCAACTCACCCGTAACGGTAGATAGTTGCTCAGGTAGAGCACTTTCTACTGCATGGACATAGTCATCAAATGAACTATGAACAAAAGTCACATCTGGGAAGAGTTCATTGGCCACACGAATGGCTTCGCTCAGATTTCGCTGTACAGGCTGGTGGTCACATCCGTTCATCATCAACCATTGGTTGGTCGAAGCGTAGTCACACACGTCTGACAATTTTTGTTTCCAGAAAGTTAGGGCCTCGTCCTTATCAACTGGAATTTCATTTCCATTACTGTACCAGTTGGCAAAGAGGATACCGAGAACGCGACTTCCGTCCGCACCCTGCCAGTACATTTCTGAAAACTGGGAAGTAAACTGCTCATCTTCGAGAACTTGGTTGTCAAATCCAATCGGCTTCACACCACGCCCAAAGGCTGCCACGTGAATGCCTGATTTCTGAAGGATTTGAGGAGCTTGTCCCATATTTCCAAAGGTATCTGGGAAGTAACCAATCTGAGTGGATTTGCCCCATTTTGCACATTCTGCTTGACCAATCAAGGTATTGCGGACGTTGGCTTCACTTGAAATCAAGTAATCATCCTGCAAGATGTAAAAGGGACCAATTTTGAGTTTGCCTTCGTCAATGTAACCTTGGACTTTGTCGCGATTTTCAGGGCGAATTTCCAAATAGTCATCCAGGACAATGGTTTGTCCATCCAAGTGGAAACTCTTAAACTCAGGGTCATTTTCAAAGAGATCAAAAAGATTGTCAAACAACTCCACCAACTGCATACGGTGGCTTTCAAAAGGTAAGTACCACTCACGGTCCCAGTGACTATGTGAGATAATATGTACAACAACATTTTCCATGAAGTAAAACCTCATTCTAAATTTAAATTTTAACGTTTTAAATGTAAAGGTGTGATTCTGACACGAATCGGTGAAACTAAAGCGCGCTCCTTAACGAATATCCAGGTAATCCAAGACTAATTCACAGAACATCATGTTGGCCCAAGAAAACCATTCACGTGAGTAAAGCGTTGGGTCATCCACGTGGAAGCTTTCGTGCATGACACCTGTACCACCGTCGCAGGCAACGAGCTGATCCAGCAAGAATTTCTTCTCTGCCTTATCACTTGTTGTCAGGCCTTGGATAGAAAGGGCAATCGGCCAGATATAGCGATAGAAAGTATGAGAACTTCCGAGACCACTAGCATATTCACCTTGGTAGAAATATGGATTTTCAGGGCTCAGAATAGTGCTGCGTGTGGCTTGATACACTTCGTCTTCAATGTCGCAATAGCCCAGATAAGGCGCCGCCAGCAGACTCGGCACATTTGGATCATCCATGATGCTAGCATTTCCTAGACCATCCACTTCAAAGGCGTAAATCTTTTCTCCCTTGCTGTTGGTGGTATAGGCGTAGTTTTCGATACCTTCTTGGATCTCTGCTTGCAGACGTTTAGCGTCTGCCATGATGTTTTGGCTATCAGCTAGATCCAGTTCTTCAAAGATTTCTTGCACATAACCCAAGACAACTACGGCAAACATATTGGACGGAATCAAGTAGCTATACTGACAGCAGTCATCACTTGGACGGAAGGCTGACCAGGTCATACCTGTCACTGCAAAGTCAGGTCCAAAACCATCATTTACCAGAGTATCTTCCCTGCGGTCCGTATCACGGACAAAACGATAAGGAGAGTTCTTGTGGTCTTGCTCTACCATCCACAGATGGAGAATCTCCTTAGTCGCTGCGACAAAAGTCTCATCAAACTGACTGGTCTCGCCAGTCTCTTTCCAAAGGAGATAAGCCAGCTGCAAAGGATAGCAAAGCGAGTCCACCTCGTACTTGCGTTCCCAAATCCAGCCATTAAGGTCAGTGTGGTCAGTCTCGTGGTGCCCCTTCCAGTTTTCCTCAATGTTAAAGGAATTGGCATAAGGATCCTTGAGAATCAAGGTCATCTGACGCTTGACCAAACCTGCAATGGTCTGACGCAAGAGAGGATCTTTTTTAGCCACATGAAGGTAGGGTCTAAGTTGGGCTGTCGAATCCCGAAGCCACATGGCAGGAATATCCCCAGTCAAGACAAAAGTTGAGCCATCTTCTAAGATTTCAACCGTATTGTCCAAGGTATCTGTATAGCAACGCTCGAAGACATCCACCCACTCGGGATGGTCCTTAGCCCGCTCCGCTACTTCGTTCAGCCATTCTCTAACAATTTCTTTCGAATAAATCATCGTGCAGTTTCCTCTTTCAAACAAGTTTCATGTTCAGTATATAGTTTTTGAGACAGAAAATACATACACAAATGATAGTCATTTTTCTACAAAATAGTTATCTTTGAAACTCCTTTTCTAAAGACCTCATTTTTCTGATATAATGTAGAAAAACAGCTAAAGGAAATACTATGAAACCACTACTTGAAACCATCGATACCCGCTTTGGGACTGCTAGCAAGCATGCCTTTTCTCGAGGAAATACCCTGCCCTACACAGGCGTTCCTTTTGGGATGAATTATTTTGTGCCTCAGACCAGCGACCAGGAGGGAGCTTGGTTCTTCGATCCGCATCTGCCCATCTTTCAGGGGATTCGATTGACCCACCAGCCCAGCCCTTGGATTGGCGACTACTCTTGGCTCCTTCTGACACCTGTCACCGGCCAGCTTGGGGGAGATAACCTCTTTCACCGTCAATCCTCCTATGATAGGGATAAAGCTTCCTTCCAACCTCATTATCTGAAGATTTTCTCCCTGCGCTATCAGATTGAAACCCAGCTTACACCGACTTGCTATGGCGCTTCTATTCGTTTGGAGCAAAAGCAAGGCAAATCCCTCTCCCTCTACCTTCACGCTGCAGATGATTTAACAATTGAGCAGGTAGATAAGCAGACTCTAGCCCTCAGACAAGAAGGCAAAACAGAGACCAATAAAAATCCACTGATACTCTTCACCGCCCTACAAATAAATACGGATATTCTTGCTGTCAACCAAGAAAGCGGAGACTGGCGAATTGACTTAGCAAGCAGTCATGCTGACATCCAGCTAGCAACTTCTTTCATCTCGCCTTCTCAAGCTCTGCTTAATCTACCTCAAAAGGACTTTGATAGCTGTAAAGCAAGTGCCCAAGCAGACTGGGAAAATCTCCTCCATCGTTTTGACATACTAGAGACAGGAGAGGCTGACCGGACCTTCTTTGATCACTGCCTCTACAGACTCTTCCTCTTCCCACAGACTTTTTATGAAGTGAACGAGTCAGGGCAAACCATCCATATGGACCTGACTACTGGTACTGTCAAGCCCGGTATCCTCTTTAGCAATAATGGCTTCTGGGATACCTTCCGCACCACCTTCCCCCTCTTTGCCCTTGTCATACCGGAACACTATCACCTCTTTTTAGAAGGTTTCCTCAATAGCTACCGCGATACTGGGTTCCTTCCAAAATGGTTGGCTCCAGATGAACGTGGCATGATGCCTGGTACCCTGCTAGATGGCATTATCGCAGACAGCGCCTGCAAGGACATGGCCCCCGACCTAGAAAAAGAACTCCTTCAAGCCATGCTTGAAACAGCCACTAAGTCCGACCCTCTCGGCATCAATGGCCGCCACGGACTAGCCCAATACCAAGAACTGGGCTACCTCTCTACCGACCACCACGAAAGTGTCAGTCACACCCTTGACTACGCCTATAGCGATTTTTGTATCGCCAGCTGTGCCGAAAAGCTTGGTCAGAATGACATCGCGGAAACATATAGAACTGCGTCTCAAAATTACCGTCATCTATTTGATGCTGAAACAGGTTACATGCGAGCGCGAGATAGTCAAGGAAACTTCCGCCCTGACTTCTCTCCCTATAGTTGGGGACGCGACTACGCCGAATGCTCTGCCATTCAAGCGACTTTAGGCGTTCTCCACGACATCCCAGGTTTGCGTCAACTCATGGGTGGAAAAGAAGCCTTCAGCCACTATCTTTTGAAAGCCTGTCAGGACGCTCCTCTCTTTGAAACCACCGGCTATGGTTACGAGATTCACGAGATGAGCGAGATGGCTACCGCTCCTTTTGGGCAAATCGCCATTTCCAACCAACCGAGCTTCCACATCCCTTATCTCTTCCGCTACAGCGACTACCCTGACTACACTGCTCTACTCATCAAAACCTTGCGTCAGAAAGCCTTTCACCCCAGCTGGGAAGCCTATCCTGGCGATGAGGACAATGGCAGTCTCTCTGCTTGGTACATCTGGTCAGCTCTTGGATTCTACCCGATCTGTCCGGGCAAGCCAAGTTACGATCTCGGAATTCCTCTCTTTGACCACCTCCGTATCTACCTAGCCAAGGAAAATAAATGGCTGGATATCCATGCCGAGCAAAACCACAGCCATTTCAACTTTGTCAAAGAATGCCGATTGGACAAGGCTCCTGTATCTAGCATTCAACACCAAGACCTCTTGAAAGCTGAGCAACTGACCTTCACCCTCAGCTGGCTACCAAATCACTCCTAACCAAAAGAACCTTTGCATCGCGCAAAGGTTCTTCTTTTATGAAACTTGGACCTGAAGCTGGTCAACCAGCTGCCTATCTACCGTCAGATTTAGATAAAAATCTAAGTTTTTATCGCCTGCAAAATACAAGGTTGGTAGCGTCAGCCTTTTTTCAGTCTCGCCAACTTGAAACGCAAGGACTTGAATCTCGTCCCGATAAGCAACACCATGCACACCCGTCCCTGGTTGAATCGAAATCTTAGCTTCTAAAGGACTGCTAGATTCTCTTCGCTTCACTGTAAAGTGGACATTTTCTCCCTTGGTCACAACTAGACTTTTTTCTGAAAACTCTAACTGTTGAACAGCTTCTTTTTTCGACAAGGTAGGTGTTTTATAGAGTGAAATCTTGGTCAACAAAGGCAAAGCCTGTGCCTCTGTAATGATCACACGCACCTTCTGAGCCTCTACCATGGATCCTCGCAAAAGGCGTTTATAGCCAACAGTATAGCCGGATTCAAACTCCTGCCAGACACCATCCAACTCTACCTGAACACGGAAAGCAGCGATGCGTTGCCCCAAATTCAAATCTTCTCTTAACTCAATCACATCAAAAGCTTTAGGTGCACCTAAATCAAGCTCTAATTGGATTGGCAACTCTGCATCACTTGCCCATGAACTGGTCTCTAGCCCATCTGTCAGATGATGACAGGCATAGTCTGGTGATAGAGCAGGGCCAGATACCGTGGCTCCCAAAGCCAAATCTTCTTTATATAGCTCGTCACGGTAGGCAGCAAATTCATAGAGACGCTGGATATCCTTTTCATCAAAGAGGCCATCTTGGTTCGGTGGGATATTAAGCAAGAGTGGAGTTCCCCACCCTACCGAGTGAAAGTAGATTTCGACCAACTCCTCCAGAGACTTAGGATCCTGTTCCTCATGGTAAAACCAGCCCGGCCGAAGAGAAACATCTGCCTCACCAATTGAAAATAGCGTCCCAAAGGGGTCTCCGTGCTGTAGATAATCTAATTCCGCCTCTGTCCCCAACTGATCTGGCTTGACTTTTTGCCACAAGGGATCCCCTGCATAGCCTCGTTCATTGCCAATCCAGCGAATACTAGTTCCCTCAGTTGAGAAAATCAAACAATCGCCCTGCAAGTCACGAATGGTTTCAAACCAAGTCTCAAACTCATAGTTGACTTTTTGGGCCCCTTCGCCTCGAGCACCATCCATCCAAACCTCAGCGAACTTACCAGCATTCCCATAGTCAGGATTTGATAAGATTTCCTTCAACTGAGCCAGATAATAGGCATTGTAGTCTGCTTCTCGGTCCACATGATAGAGGGGACTGTGAGCATCCCAAGGAGACAAATACACTCCCATATCCATGTCAAACTCAGTCGCAGCTTGGGAAACCTCAAGGAGCAAGTCCCCCTTTCCATCCCTCCAAGGGCTAGCCTTGACCGAATAATCTGTATGAGCTGTCGGGTAGAGGACAAAACCATCGTGGTGCTTCACCACTAAAATCAGTTTTTTAAAACCCGTTTCTTTGAGCACCCGAATCCATTCCCGCGCATCCAACTTGGTCGGGTTAAAACGCTTGGGATCCTCTTGCCCACTTCCCCATTCTTGGTCATAAAAGGTATTGGGACCAAAATGGATAAAGGCAGCTAGTTCATCTTCTAAATAAGCTAGCTGGGCCTGGCTTGGTAATGGTCCATGCGGTTTTATGTTCGTCATCATCTCACATCTCTTTCTCTTGTTCACAAAGTTATCCACAACTTGTGGATAAGAAAACATACCTAAAAACTAGTCTTTTCAGACTCCAGCTTTTAGACTTGGAAGCTTTCACCCTAAACAGACCTTTATCAAATAGCTTTATACTAGGGTTTCTACTAGCTTTCTAGAAAGTCACTAATATACGGAACTATTATCAGGATACTTCAACACCCAGAGTTGTATGTTATTTTCCCCTAGACTTATCCACAGGCTGTGAATAAACTATTGTTCCAGACCGCTCTCTCCTTGACTATAACAAAAAGCGATAGTAGCGTCAATATGACTAAGATTTCTTCCTAAATCCCCTGAAAAGATTCTATAATTTGTACAATCGTAGCTTTTGTATTTGCCAGCTAGTTAGAATCAGCCAAAGTCTACTAAGCAAAAAATGACTGCTTTATCACATTGTGAACAGCACAGCTATGTACTATAATACCTAACAACCTAATCATTTCCAGCAAAAAATCCCGCAGATTTGCGGGATCTTCTCTTGCATCAATGCGCCAACATTTCTTGGGCGATTTCTTGTCCAGATAGGTTATCTGGGTAGTAGGTTGGCCAGTTATCCATCTCTTCAAAGAGGGCTTCTTGGCTGGTACCTCCAAAGAAGATATGGAAATGTTCTGCCTTAACTGGGGCAATATTGTGATCACTAAACTGAACGTACTTGAACTGTCCAGCGTCCGCATCTGTCGCTTCAAAGAGGAAGCGCACACCACGATTGCCTTTCTTATATGTCAAGATTTTCTTGCCGACATACTTGTAGGTGAATTTCTTGCTTTGGCCACCTTGAACAAATTCCATAGTGTTGTCCGTGATGTTGATCTTAGTCACATCTGTCTGATAGCCTTTTCTATAGTAAGCCTTGTACTCATCCTTGGTCATCTTACCAGTCAACTTAGCCTTGTAGTCAAAGACTTGATCAAAGGTCCCATCTTCAAGGAAAGGATAAACTGACTGCCAGTTGCCAACATAGTCACTCAAGGTACGATCTTTGACATCTGCATCCTCAAAGTAACCGTTGTGAACTGTCTTAGTGTTTTCTTCCTTCTCTGGCTCGATTTCTGGTCCTTCTTGGTCCGTTGTTTGTTTCAAAGCCTTGAGGTTTTTCTCCATCACAGAGATATAGTCCTCACCATCCTTGGTTGCTTCTTCTGTTAGACTTTCTAGCGGATTGAGCACGTCTAGTTTGACACCTGTTTCTTTTGAAAGTGTATTGGCGAGGGCTTGTGAGGCATTTTCTTCAAAGTAGATATAAGAAATCTTGTTTTTCTTAATATACTCTGTTAATTCTGCCAAACGTGCTGCTGATGGCTCTGCATCTGGTGATAGACCTGAGATGGATACTTGCTTGAGACCATAGTCCAAGGCAAGGTAGTTAAAGGCAGCGTGCTGGGTCACAAAGCTCTTTTGTTTAGCTTGAGACAAGCCATCTGTGTAGGCCTTGTCCAAGACTTGCAATTTTTCGATATAGGCAGCAGCGTTCTTTTCAAAAGTCTCTTTTTTATCAGGATAATCTGCTGACAAGCTGTCACGGATATGCTCTACCAGTTTGATGGCGCGTGCTGGTGAAAGCCAAACATGAGGATCGTAGTCGTGATGGTGACCCTCGCCGCCATGATCATGCCCTTCCTCTTCTTCCTCACCTCCTGGTAGGAGCAGCATATCACCTGTCGCCTTGATAGTTTTCACCTTTTTCTTATCCAAGGATTCTAGCAATTTTGGAACCCAAGTTTCCATGTTTTCATTTTCATAGACAAAGGTATCTGCATCTTGGATTTTGGCAACTGCCTTGGCAGACGGTTCATACTCATGGGGTTCTGTACCAGCACCGATGAGGAGTTCTACATTAGCAGTATCTCCTGCGACTTGTTTGGTAAATTCGTAGACAGGGTAAAAGGTTGTCACGATATTTAGCTTCCCATCTGCCTGTTTTTGATTGGAACAAGCCACTAAAAACAGGGCACATAGACTAGCTAGTAGTAAGCTCAGTTTTTTCATTTCATTCTCCTATTTGATAAAACGTTTCAGTAGACTGACTAACAAAAAGACAGCTACAAAGATAATGGTGATACTAGCACTGGCAGGGGTTTCTGCATAGTAGGAAATATAGAGACCTGCCACCATTCCCAAAAAGCCAATAGCGCTGGCTAGTAACATAACGGATTTAAAGTTTTTCCCCAGACGAAGGGCAATGCTAGCCGGCAAGACCATAATGGTCGACACCAAAAGGGCTCCTGCAGCTGGAATCATAAGGGCAATGGCCACCCCTGTCACCATGTTAAAGAGGATAGACATGGTACGAACTGGCAAGCCATCTACAAAAGCCGTGTCCTCATCAAAGGTCAGGATATACATTGGTCGCAAGAATAAGAAAGTCAAGAGTAAAACGACCGCCGCAATGGCAAAGAGGAATAGCACCTGCTCCTGGCTAATGGTTACAATCGAACCAAAGAGATATTGGTCCAAACTCATGGAACTCGAACTTTTCCCCTTACTCATGACAATCAGAGACACTGCAAGTCCTGTTGACATGAGGATGGCTGTCCCGATTTCCATAAAGTTCTTATAGACTGTCCGGAGATACTCTAGAAAGACCGCTGCGATCAAGACAATAGCAATGGTTGAAATAGTTGGAGAAATTCCCAAAACCAGACCAAAGGCTACCCCTGACAGAGAAACGTGACTGAGGGTATCACTCATGAGACTCTGACGACGTAAGATAAGGAAGGTCCCAAGAACTGGAGAAAAGAGACTCATGGCAATGACCGCCAAGAAGGCACGCTGCATGAAGTCATAAGATAACAAACTAAGCATGGTCCACCTCCTGGTCGCTTTCGTGAACGTTAAAACAACGCCATGGCGAATCTTGGTTACGAACCAGATGGATATTGCGATCCGCATAGTCCTTGACTTCCTCAGGGTCATGGGTAATCATCAAAACAGCCTTGCCATGATGATGAGCACTATGGTGCATGAGTTCGTAAAATTCATTTTTGCTTCCTGCATCCATCCCTGTCGTCGGCTCATCCAAGACGAAGATATCTGGGTCAGAAGCAAACATCCGAGCAATCACTGCTCGTTGCTTTTGCCCTCCCGAGAGGGACCCAATTCGTTTGTCACGGTGTTCCCACATACCAACCGAGTCTAGACTAGCCTTGATATGCTCCTCATCATGGGCATTCAAACGACGGAACCAGCCCTTTCGCGGATAACGACCCGACTTGACAAATTCATAAACCGTACTTGGAAAACCAGCATTAAAACTGGCAATCTGCTGGGGAAGATAAGCGATCCTAAGCTTTTTCCCATGAGTGTTTGTCTTTGAGATGGTTACCTTACCAAATCTTGGTTGCAAGATGCCTAGACTTGCCTTAATCAGCGTCGTCTTGGCAGCTCCATTTTCACCAGTCAGGGTGACAAACTCCCCACTATCAACACTGTAGTTGATATGTTCGAGGACAGGTTCCTTGTCATAATAGAAAGACAAGTCCTCTACTGTAATATACCGCATTATTTGATTTCTCCTACTAAAGCAGTTAAAAACCGCTGGATAACTTCTTGTTCATTTGGAGTAAACTGACTTGCCACTTGTTCATAGGCTAAGAGCGTGTGTTCATGATGATGGTGGTGTTCCTCTGCCACTGGTCGAGCCAGCTCTGTCAGTTGATAAAAGATCACACGCGCATCTTTGGGATCTCTGGATGTCTCTAACATACCCTCTTTGACCAAAGATTTGATAGCCTTGGTCACTGCCGCCTGACTGACATTAAGGCGACGGGCCAACTCCGAGTTGGTTAGGGATTCTTCTGACAAGAGCATGAGGATGTGTTCCTGAGTATTGGTCAAGGCAACGTCACTCGTGCAATGCCCGATTAGAATTTCATGCTGGTTCTCAGATCTCAAGATCACCTCGTTTAAAAAGTTATCGATTTCCTGCGCAAGCTGTCTCATGTGTTACTCCTTCCCTAGCTATCTTTTTCGTAAAAAAACATAGATAGCCACCGATTCTTTACTGGTTAATTATATCATAAACCAAAAAAGAGTCAAGGGAAAAAGGCGTAAAAACGTTTCCCTAGACTCTTCTAGATATGAAATTTAACCTATTTTTGCTTTGGTTTTCGGCTCGATAAGATACCTGCCAGACCAGCTACCATTCCCATCAAGAGCAAGAAGATGGATTGTTCACTTCCTGTATTTGGGAGAGCTTTTTCTGAGACAACCGCCTTCTTGCTAAATTGACCTGCCACCTCATAAGTAAGTGGTACATTTGTAGTCGCATCGTTAGCAGCCGCATTCGTTTGAGGCGTTTCTACTGGTAGACTAAAAGTTGTAGAATCCACAGAAATCGTCCGTGAGTTCGGATTGATCTTTTCATACTGGGTCAAATCAGCGGTTTTAAGATACTCTTCAAAGGCTGCATCCATAGAAGGACCTTCTTCTCGCGCACCACCTAACATAGTGTAACCATCACCACCTGCAGCTAGGAAATCATTGGTTGCAAGATAGTAAGTTTTTGCAAGGTCTAGAAGATCATAACGACCAGTTGTACGGTTTTTGACCTGGATGGCCAAGACACGTTTACCTGATGGTAGGTTGGTATCATAGTAGACCTTCACACCTGAAACTTGCAAGAAACCACCACTTGGTTCTAACAATGGTTGTCCGTTCTCATCCAAGACCTTCTTGCCATCTTTATCGACCTGCAAGATAGATCCGAGTGACTTTTCAAACATATCCAAGACTTGTTGCCCAGTCACTTGGATTTGTGAGATGGTATTTCCAAACGGAAGAACGGCAATGACATTTCCTTTAGTAATTGGTTTGCCTTTTGCAATGGTTTCACGCAAGCCACCACCATTTGTCACAGCGATGTCTGTCGGATGGCTAAATCCTGTTTGACCATACTGATAGAGCGAGTCCGCTACGACGTTTCCGAGGTTAGTTTCACGAACCCGAACATTTTCACGATCTCCGTTGAGTTCTACAGGGCTGTTTGAAACGACTTCAACAGCATTTTCAGCATCGTATTTTTGTTTAATGTCTTTGACTAGTTTTTCAACTGTTGGATTGGCTGGTAATTTTTTAGCATCAGCAGCCGGAATCTGAGTTGGATTGCCCAAAAGCTGACGTGATTTGTAGGTGATTTTCCCTACATTATGAAGGTAACTCCCTGTTTGGTTATAGGTAACATTGTCTCCATAGGTCGTTGATTCTACTGTATGAGAGTGACCGTCGATTACTGTTACGCGTTTCCCTTTCAAACGAGGATTTTTAGACAAGGCTTCTGCCAAAGTTGAACCACGCCATTCGACTGGGGTTGTGGTATCTACACCCAAGTGAGCGAGCACAACATAGTGTTTGTAGTCCTTACCTTCTGCACGAGCCTTGGCTTGAACTTCTTCGATGACCTTATTGACTTCAGAGATTGGATCTGTAAAAGTTACCCCTTTGACATTTTTAGGGTGAGTTTTGGTTGCTGTTTCAGGTGTTGTCACGCCGATTACAACAAATTCATCACCTTCCACAGTCTTATCTTTATCAACGATTGTAGAAGCTTCAAAAAGACGAGCTCCATTGACATAGGTATTTGAGCTAAGTAATGGGAATTTCAAGATTTCCTTGTATTTTTTAACTTCATCAAGACCAAAGTCAAACTCATGGTTTCCTACTGCCATGGCATCATACTGCATCTGATTAAGAATTTCAGCACGCGCTTCACCCTTAGTAGAGTTGGAAATCGGTAAACCTTGAAAAGCGTCTCCCGCATCAACTACCAGAGTATTTTGATTTGACTTCGCACGCTCCTGTTCAATGACAGTCGCTAACTTGGCATCTCCAATTACTCCCTTTTCCTCTACAATACGACCATGGACATCATTGGTGTGTAAGATAACGGTGTCCTTTTCTTCGCTTTTGGTAGATTCAGCAGGAGCTGACGGAGTTTCTGCAGGTACAACCGCTTCTGAAGTTGCCGAAGTTTCCGGTACCGCAGGGCTCTCAACAGGAGCTGGAGTCGCCGACGTAGCTGGAGTCGCTACAACAGCTGAACTTTCTGCAGGAGTTGTTGCTTCTTCAGCATAGACTTGTCCAGCTAAGAAGGCTGGAGCTAACAGGGCTGTCGATAAGACAGGTAACAAAGAACGTTTGTTCATTTTAAAATCCCTTTCTTTTCTTTTTCTCTTTTATATTATACGCTATTTCTAAAAATTTTGAAACTTTTGACCTATTTTCATCTTAAATATTCGCCATTTAAACAAAAAAGCTTGGGTTTAAATCCCAAACCTTTAGACCATTTTATTTGAAATCTTTGATGTTCCCATCATAGGTCGCCCAGTCCTTGCTAAAGAAGCGGTCATTCATCTTGTAGTCTGGAGCTGGTTTCGGATCCGTCAAGAAAGGATTGACAACCTTATCAAAAGCCAGCCAACCTAACCATCCTAGATGAATGGTGTCCTTAACAAAATAAGGGTCCCCTCCATTTTTTGAAAAATCAGCAATATTGGTAAAACCCTGACTTTCTAATTGGTAACGAATTTTCTCCACTGCATGTTGATACATCTCTTCGCTGAGCCCTGTGTACTCCATCCACTTCTTGTTAACCGGCTGAATGACAAAGAGCACATTGACATTCGACTTAGCAAATTGATTGAGGACCAGCTGCAAATCATTGTACTCAGAGGACTTGAGGAAGTTGTAATTTTTTTGATATCCTTCCCATTTTTTTAAATCCTTTTGAATCTCTCTCGTATAGAAATGATTTTCCATCCCCATATCGTTATTGGTCGTATTTGCTTCTGCGTCCTTACGAACAATTTTTTCTAACTCTTCATAAGAAAATTGATCCGGAAGATCTTTTAAATAGTTCTCCACGTGTTCCTTGTACTTGAGTTGTCCTCGAATGGAGAATTGTCCAAAGAGAGCGGATTGTTTTTCGTTGAATCGCGCAAAAATATCAATAGCAACCTGATCAACATCTGATAATTCTTCACCCTTTGACAGTTTTTGAACAATGCCTTTTAATGCAACATTAGGATTCTGCTTTAACAATCGAATAGCCGCATGCTTTGCAGCAATGTCACCAGATTGATTTCCCAAAAAAGCTGTCAATTGGTCACTGTTAAAAAATCTCTGAAACGCTGCGGGTTCATAATCTGTCTCCGTAAACCACTGAGGCGAAATCACAAATACAGCCTGCTTATTCTCTATTTCTGGCAAAATTTGCTGTAGACCAAAATATTGATTGAGAGAGGCTGCTCCTGCTTGACCTAGAAAGTAAGGACGATAGGGACGATGGTATTTTTCCGCTAAAACAGCTGGATGGACACTATCAAATCGAATCCATTCACTGGACCCTAGAAAAGGAATAAAACGCATATTTGGATCCGTAAGAGCCCTTACCTTTTGACTTCTCTCTTTAAAACTCTCTGCACTAACAGAAGCCGCCGAGTATTTTTCCTCCGTCAGATTATGGCTTGTTGTACTTGGATAAAAAAAGATGAGTAGAAGAACCAAAAATCCAGCAATGAAGATAGGCCCGAAGATCAGCCACAAGCGTTTAAGCATTCTTCAACTCCGTAATACCTGCTACGATTTTATTAGCCGTATTCCAGTCATCACGACCGAACTCCGTCACTGGAACACGAATGTCAAAACGGTTTTCAATCTCAACAATCAATTCAACCGTTCCCATACTATCCAAGACACCGGCATCAAAAAGATCTTCATCCATCATGTCAGAAACATCTTCCATAAACAACTCATCAATAATTTCAATAACTTCTGATTTGATATCCATTTTTTATATCCTTTTATTTTTTAAACCATAAATCATTCAAAAATCCAGAAAAGATTAAGAATGAAACCATCACGACATGGAAGGTGACAACCATGCCAAGCAACTGAATCCAGCGATTCTCAGGTAAGGAACCCTTTCCAGCTTTTTTCCGTTCTTTATTGAGCGCTTTTTTCTTACGAACCCAAGCGTCATTGATGACTAGCCCAATCCCATGGAAAAGTCCGTAGACGATATAATACCAGGTCACACCGTGCCAAAATCCCATAATCAGCATATTTACAATATAGGCTACACTTGAGGTCACATTGCGATTTTTAAAGACCTTCTTTCTGGTCAACACCATGACCATTCGCATAAAGACAAAATCACGGAACCAGAAAGACAGACTCATGTGCCAGCGATTCCAAAACTCTTTTAAATCCCTTGACAAAAAGGGCTTGTTAAAGTTGATAGGACTATGAATCCCCATCAAGTTTGAAATGGCTAAGGCAAACATAGAGTAGCCCGCAAAGTCAAAGAAGAGCTCCAGACCAAAGGTGTACATGACCGCTAAAGCGTAGAGGTTAAAGAAACCACCTGTCTGCAAGGCCAAATTTTTCAGCGGAGGCAATAATGTCTCTCCTAAAATGTGAGCCAAGATAAACTTGTAGAGGAAGCCAAGCATGATATATTTGACAGCCTCTTCTAGCATATCCATCAGCTCATCCCGCTCAGGAATGGTCTCGTAATTTTCATTGAAACGTTTAAAACGATCAATGGGACCACTTGAGAAAGTCGGCATAAAAAGAAGAAAACGCAAGAATTGCCAAATCGTTAAATCCTTGATGACACCGTCTCTCAACTCGACGATAACCCCAACTGCACGAAAGGTTAAGTAAGAAATCCCTAAAAATCCAAACAAAGATTGAGGTCCATGAATAGCAGGAGATACTTTCACAAAGACGATTGGCAATAGGGATAGAAAGCTAACCAGGTAAAATATCCATTTACTATCCCCTTGTTTCCTGTACCTTTTGTAGAAAGATACAAGCAGTACTTGCCAGATAACGTAAAGGATCAAAGCGTTTATTTGATTCGTCTTTCCACCGACCAACATGGTCACGATAAAGAAGAGACTAACAAGCACCTCATACAAGGCAAAACGTTTCTTGAAAAAAAGACCGATAAAGATAGGTAAAGTCGCAACAATTACATATAAAAAGTACTGAAGATCACCATAAGGTTCCAAATGAGGTAGCTGTTTATAAAGCTCCATCATCTACTGTTTACCTCGTTAATCAAGCCCTTGATATCAATTTTACCATTAGGCGTTAGCGGCAAACTATCTCGATAAAGAAACTTAGACGGCATCATATAAGACATCATGATATCTGCTAGGTCTTCCTTGATAGCCTTGGTAATATCGATATCGCGTTCAAACTTCTCGCGGACACCGTCCTTTAGGATGACATAGGCCAGTAGATTTTGTACCTTGTGGTCCTTGTTATAACGTGGGACAGCAACGGCCGACTCGATAAAGCGAGACTTGTTGAGGTTTTGAGAGACATCTTCCAGCTCAATGCGATAACCATTAAACTTAATCTGGAAATCCATGCGTCCACCATAGAGAAGCAAGCCCTCATCTGTCATAGTTCCTACATCCCCTGTGTGGTAGGCTGGAAGACCTTCGAACTCAAAGAAAGCTTCTGCCGTTTTTTCAGGATTATTCATATAGCCTTTTGAAACAGCTGGCCCAGAAACGATGATTTCTCCTTGCTCACCATTTGGAACTTTCTTACCTTCCTCATCAATGACAAAGGTCGGAGAATCCGCCTTGGTATAGCCGATTGGCAGGCGTTTGAGAGTCTTCAACATCTCGTCCGTCACGGCAACTGCTGACAGGGCTACTGTCGCTTCTGTTGGACCGTAAGCATTGATAATACGGGCATCTGGGAATCGCTCACGTAGTTTTTGAGCAGTTTTGACCGTCAATTCTTCACCATCAAAGTAGAAATGCGTGATGCCAGGCATTTTCTCACTGTTAAAGTCTTCTGACAACATGGCCATATCTGCAAAGGACGGTGTTGAGGTCCAGATAGCAATGGGCAAGGAAAAAATTGTCGCAAAGAGTTTTTTGAAGTCCTGAGTAATGGCTGAAGGAAGAGCGAAAAGCGTGCCACCCAGTGCCAAGGTTGGCGCCCAATACATGACAGATAGGTCAAAAGAATAAGGGGGCTGAGCCAGCATTTGCGGACGACTTGGCGTCGCAAATTCCTTATCTGTAATCATCCAGTTGGTAAAGCTGAGGAGATTATCATGGGAGATCTGCACTCCCTTAGGCTTACCAGTCGTACCAGAAGTAAAGATGATGTAGTAGTTGTCATCTCCCTTGACTGGATGGGTCATCTCGTAGCTGGAAGCTTGAGCAAAAGCTTCATGGACTTGCTTTAAATTCAGCATCGGTGTGCTAGTTTGCTCTAATGGAAAATCTGAGATAGCAATAATCAAGCTTGGCTCTGCAACTTCTACGATAGCAGAAACTCTTTCCAAGGCCGAATGGCTATCAATTGGGATATAGGCATGACCTGACTTAGTTAGCGCTACAAAGGTAGCCAACATCTCATATTCCTGACCACCAAAAACGACGACTGGAGATTTCTCAGGCAAGCCTAGTTGGTCGATAGCTGCAGCTAAACTATCTGAATCAGCCTTCAGATCACCATAAGTATGCTCTTGACCTAAAACATTGTAGACAGGATATGTTGGTTGCGTTTGAGCAAAGTGCTCAATCGTTTCAATCATATCTTTTATCGGTTTATTAGACACTGTTCCTCTTCTCCTTTAAACTAGAACTCATTATAAATAAAGGTGCCTTGGCTCTGACCAAGGTAACTAAAAAAATAAA
Organism: Streptococcus sp. CM6; assembly: GCF_000526095.1. Classification (NCBI taxonomy): domain Bacteria; kingdom Bacillati; phylum Bacillota; class Bacilli; order Lactobacillales; family Streptococcaceae; genus Streptococcus; species Streptococcus sp. CM6. Next base: position 91,628 of record NZ_JATS01000009.1, read on the forward strand.
GCAAACCAAGTAAGATTACAAAATATAGAGCCGTCCGGCCTAAGAATACATGTAAATTTCGTTGTTTTTTCATAAGCTATCCATTAATATATTATTTCTATTAGCTATCAGTATGTATTGTTAGCATCTTATCTTCCTAACATTTTACCACTTTATCAACCTTTTTTTCAACTGTTTACCATAACTTAAAAATTGGTTTTAGCTTATTTTAAGATAAATTAAAATGTTAACAGTAAATGTGAACAAAAATTTCCATTTCTATAAATCTCCTATACCAGTCATCACAAATTAAACAGTTTAAAAATTGACAGCAAACACACGGCTCCCCCTTTGGGCATTTTTATGCTAAAATAGTAGCTATGGATAAAATTATTAAAACAATATCAGAAAGCGGAGCCTTTCGTGCTTTTGTCCTTGATAGCACTGAAACCGTCCGCACTGCTCAAGAAAAACATCAAACTCAAGCCAGTTCAACTGTCGCACTTGGTCGAACTCTTATCGCTAGCCAGATTCTCGCAGCCAATGAAAAAGGAAATACCAAGCTAACGGTTAAAGTTCTTGGAACCAGCTCTCTCGGTGCCATCATCACGGTCGCAGATACTAAGGGAAATGTCAAAGGCTATGTGCAAAATCCCGGTGTAGATATCAAAAAAACTGCAACAGGTGAAGTCCTAGTCGGACCTTTTGTCGGCAATGGTCAATTTCTCGTTATCACAGACTATGGTACTGGAAATCCTTACAATTCTATGACTCCTCTCATCTCTGGGGAAATCGGTGAAGACTTGGCCTACTACCTGACAGAAAGCCAACAAACCCCTTCAGCAGTTGGCCTCAATGTTCTTTTAGACAAAGACGACAAGGTCGAAGTTGCCGGTGGTTTTCTTCTCCAAGTTTTGCCAGGAGCCAAGGAAGAAGAGATTGCCCGCTTTGAAAAACGCATCCAAGAAATGCCAGCCATTTCAACTCTTCTAGAAAGCGACGACCATATCGAAGCCCTTCTCAAGGCTATCTATGGTGACGAATCTTACAAACGTCTATCTGAAGAAGAAATTCGTTTCCAATGCGACTGCAGCAAAGACCGTTTTATGAACGCTCTTGCCACCCTTCCAAGCTCAGACTTAGAGGAAATGAAAGAGGAAGACCACGGGGCAGAAATCACTTGCCAATTCTGCCAAACAACTTACAACTTTGATGAAAACGACCTGGAGGAACTCATTCGTGACAAATCTTAATACACCTTTTATGATTGGCAATGTTGAGATTCCCAATCGTACTGTTTTAGCACCCATGGCTGGTGTCACCAACTCAGCCTTTCGTACCATCGCAAAAGAGCTCGGGGCTGGACTCGTTGTCATGGAAATGGTCTCTGACAAGGGAATCCAATACAACAATGAAAAAACCTTGCATATGCTTCACATCGATGAAGGCGAAAATCCCGTTTCTATCCAACTCTTTGGTAGCGATGAAGACAGCCTAGCACGCGCAGCAGAATTCATCCAAGAAAACACCAAGACCGATATCGTCGATATCAACATGGGCTGCCCAGTTAACAAAATCGTGAAGAACGAAGCTGGCGCTATGTGGCTCAAGGACCCAGACAAGATCTACTCTATTATCAACAAGGTCCAATCTGTCCTTGATATCCCCCTAACTGTCAAAATGCGCACCGGCTGGTCTGATCCATCCCTAGCCGTGGAGAATGCCCTCGCAGCTGAAGCTGCTGGTGTCTCTGCTCTCGCCATGCATGGCCGTACCCGCGAACAAATGTACACAGGCCACGCAGACCTCGAGACCTTGCACGATGTAGCCCAAGCACTGACTAAGATCCCATTTATCGCCAACGGTGACATCCGTACAGTTCAAGATGCTAAACAACGCATCGAAGAAGTTGGTGCTGACGCAGTTATGATTGGCCGAGCAGCCATGGGAAATCCCTACCTCTTCAATCAAATCAACCACTACTTTGAAACAGGAGAAATCCTTCCTGATTTGACCTTTGAGGATAAGATGAAAATCGCCTACGAACACTTAAAACGCTTGATTAGCCTCAAAGGAGAAAAAATTGCAGTCCGTGAATTCCGTGGCCTCGCTCCTCACTACCTTCGTGGTACATCTGGCGCAGCCAAACTTCGTGGAGCTATTTCACAAGCTAGCACTCTTGCAGAGATTGAGGCCCTCTTGCAACTAGACAAAGCATAGTCCCACATCTACAACTCAAAAAAACGGCAAAGCTCAAAAATGAGTCTTGCCGTTTTTTATATGTTTTCATCTTGTAAATCTAATTGCTTCACTCTAGCTATATAATAGGACATAATCAAAAACAAATTGAGGCTGACAATCCATATAGACCATTCATGAAGAAAATGCATCAATACAGCCAAGCTGATTGCGCCCACTATGAAACTTCCCACAACAATCCCATAATTTAAGGCCTGACGACGGTATTCTTGGATATTTCCTTCTCTTCTAGCAATGCGATACAAAGCGGTCAACATCTTTCGGTAATTTCCAGACGTCATAAAAATGACATAGGGATGATCTTCAATCAAACTGCCCGTAAATGTTAACATCATCATTCCTGTTCCAAAAGCGATGCAAGGAACTTCTATTAGAGGAAATCGTGAAAAGAAAGGGAGAATAAGAGTTCCAATAAATAAAGGGAGCAGCATCTTAACCCGCCAGTAGGCCGTTTTACGGTATTCTTTCATGTGCAATGCAAACAGAAATCCTAGAGAAAAGAAAATAATGGAGCAGAATCGTAGCATCGTATTGATAACATCTGAGTCGTGCCAATCAGATATCAATAGGAGAATATTCCCTGTCTGTGTCGCTACCAAACTATGGTATTGAATATGGCAAAACACATCCAAAGAACCACCTACAAATCCAAGAAATACTCCCATCAATCGTGTGTTTTGAGGTAAGATTAATTTATCCGCCATGTATTATCACTCGTTTTCCTTTGATTTTTTTATTATACCACTTTCTCTTGGAGAAACTAAGTGAAAAACAGTTGACTCACTCTTTTACAGAACGATTTCTAGTAAGAGTCAAAACACAAAATTTTATTATTGAATCAAGGCAACGCTTGAAACTTTACCATCCGCACCTGTTGTAATTTGGATGATTTTTCCTCCTCCGATTTTAGCATTATACTTGCCATCATCAAGAGTGTAAGAGTAGCCTCTAATAGAGTAGTTTTCTTTATTTCCTTCTGCAGTTTCTACTGTAAATTGGCCCCCTGATGAAACCGTAATAGTTTCGCCATTCGCTCCCTTCCAGTTGCCTGCAGCTGCTGAGAAATCACCATCGACCATGGTTAAAACACCCTTGTAGCGTTTGTTGTGTTCTGCTTGCTTGTCTTGAAGTTTGCGGTCAGTTGTTGGATCATAGCCTGACTGGTTAGACTGGGCTTGAGAGCCTTGCTGAGTTGAAGGTGCCTGAGATGGAGCTTGCTGACTAGGGGCTGCTTGTTCTTGTCTTGATTCAGGCGCTGATTTCGCTTGTGACTGATCCGCCGCTGTAGAAGACTGACCAGAAGATGCCTGGGCCTTTTCAGATGAAGCTGAGCTTGAAGATTTTTGAGTCTTGCTTTCTTTGCTAGAAGAAGCTGCTTTAGAGCTTGATGATTGACTTGTCTTTGCAGAGCTACTGGTTTGAGTGGATTCGTTTTTATTTCCACAAGCTCCTAGTAGCAAGGTAGAAGCCAACACAGTCACTGCCATCAATTTGATATAGGTTTTCTTTTTCATTTTTTACTCCTTTGTAATGTTTTTGAAATATCAAGAAATCTTTTTGTAATACAATTGTAACATTGGGTTTTGAATCTGTCAACTATTTAGAGAACCTATTTTAAAAATTGTTCCCTCCACTATTTCAATTCGTAATCGAAACGAAAAAAATAGAAATTTTTTTAGATTAGAGTCCTATTTTTTGCATCTCTCTTGTGTAATTCTAAGAAAGATAGCCATTCATAAAAAATGATGATAAATAAAAAGGTCGGGAAAAGTTCCCGGCCTCGTTTTTTATTTCAATCGATAGGTTTTCCTTGGTTTCTTTTTGGGTACTCGTTTGAGCCCGACTTCTTCTACATATTCTCCGTATTTTACGAGAAAGTTATTGCTGACGATGGGCCGACCAGGATTGATGAGATTGACCAGTTCAGTCCCTTCGTAGACAGTGAACTCTTCCTCCAGCAGATAGAGGAAGGTCGGATTCCAGTCAAGACGGCCTTGGATTCGTTTGATGGATTCTTGGATAATGGCATAATGGTCAAAGGCGAAGGCTTGCTCCTCCAGCTCCACTCCCTCTAGGAAGCATTTCCCCGTCTGAAAATCGACATCTACGAAAACAACATCCTTAGCATCGTCTCCTGCCTGAACGAGGTCTAATGCACGACTAGGTAGGTACACCAAGTGGGCAATGGTCACTGTCCAGCCCCGTGGATCACGCCCAGGGGTCGATACGGTCATCAATTGCTCGATTTTTTCCAAAGGTAGATCGAGATTGACTTCTTCACTCACCTCGCGCTGACAGGCATGTGCAGCATCTTCTCCCTTGTCCATAAAGCCTCCAACCAGAGCCAAGCAGTTTTGATAAGGGTGGGCCTTGCGACGGATCAGTAAGAGCTTGATCTTTCCTTCGACAAAGCAGTAAGCCACCATATCCACTGTCACACTTGGTTTTTCATATTGAGGGAGTTCCTGCCTGTAGTACCAGTCTAAAAACTCCTCCTGACTGGCATGGATTTCATAATATTCTTTTTCCGTCATTCCTTCTGGAATCTTTATGTCTGCCATCTTATGCCTCCTTTCGAACTGCCTTGGTCCATTGGTACCATCCCACTAGACTGTTCAGTGTGTAAACCCAGTACATCCCTTGAATGTGGATATTTTCACCCCACCAGAGGTAGATACTAAAGAGATTGGTTGCAATCCAGAAAATCCATTGCTCGCGGTAAAGACGTGTCATCAAGAGCTGACCAACACCATTGGTCGCATCGGTAACACTATCACGGAAAGGGCGAGCACTATGGATACTTTGGTAAGCAAAGCCCATACCAATCCAGATAATGGCAGTCAAGACCAAGTACTTGAGCCAGTCAAGAACAGATAATTTCTTAGCTTCAAAGTGGGATTCTTCTGGTTTTCCTTGGTCATTGATACGATTGGACAGCCAAGCATAGAGACCAATCGGCTGCATGACAAAGAAGTAAACAGTCGTCAAAACTTCTCCGTAAAAAGTCGCATTCATGGCCAAGATCAAATAGATAGCCGAGTTAATGGTCCCAAAGAGATAATTGCTTGCACGACCTTCTGCTACCAAGATAACACAGACAATCCCAGTCCAGGATGCAAACAAGCTCAGCCAGTCATGACTTTCCGTATTTTGCGTGAACTCTAAGATCAAGGGAACACTTGACAAGGCGATGAGATACAACCACTGGAAAAGGCTACGGCCGACAAAGAGATCTTTCCAGAGCAGGCGCATGATCCCTGCAAAACCGATCTTGCGGGCTTCTTCATGGACATTTTTAAAGTTTTCGATAAATTGTGTGATTTTTTCGGTTAGTTTTTTCATAATTTTCTCCTAATCTGCTTGGTAAATGGCATCAATAGCCACTTTTGCTGCTTCATAATTACCTAGGTAATCCTCCGCTAGATAAACTAAAGGAATGGTCGTTAAGTATAGCTCCCTCATCTGGTCCAAATGCTGGGAAAAACTGTAGCGAATGTGGTCTTCTGCCATGGTCATATCTCTAAATCCGTCATTGACATAGGAGCCAACAGGCTGCACAAAGAGAATCAAGTCCCATTTTTCCTTGGCCAAGATAGAGGCAAAGAGATTGTCAAAGGTTTCTCCTGATAAGTTCCCTTGGTCCCCTGTCTCCATGTAATAGTCATAGTAACCCTTGGTTACCAAGGAGTTGGTATCGGCTATCACTAGACCTCGATTGGCATTACTGTCAATTAACTTAGAGGTCTGGTCATACTGCCCTAAAAGGAGATAGTAGTAATCTTTTGGAGTCAATTCATCGTCGCGGACATTGTTTTTAATCTGGTACTCACGTGCGTATTCCAGACTAACGGGCGCATCGTAATACCTTGCCAAATCCTTGGCCAGAGTGGTCTTCCCATTGCTAGCACTTCCCATAATCAACACTTTCTTTGTAAACTGACGACGGAAGGGCTGAGCGATGTATTTCCAATATTTGCTTGGATTTTCTCGAATCATAGTCGCTGAGATACCAAACTTTCTTTCTTGCAAAACGGTCTCAAAACCACGTTTAGCTAATTCTTGCTGGTATTCTTCTTCTCCCACAAAAAAGATCAGTTCTTGCTTGGTTTCATCATAGGAAATCTCCGCTAACATCTGGTCCAACCACTCCTGCCAGCCCATAGGGTAACGAGGAAGCTTGGTTTCATCTAACTTGCAGACAGAGGTCAATTCGTCATCACGAAAAGCCTCTCTGATATAGCGAAATCTTTTTTGAAGACTTAAACCTACCTGCTCACCTCGGTCTCCCTCGTAGCCTGAAACGACTACCCAGACCTGGTCACACTGACGCTTCGCTCGCTGGATCAGATCGATATGCCCTTGATGGAGAGGGGCAAAGGTCCCAAATACCACTGCTGTTTTCTTTTTCATAAACGCCTTACCTTTTTATAGTTTTTAATATTTTTGTTTTCTGTGTTTTTATTATATACTATATTTTTGTTTTGTCAATAGTTTTTTATTACTTTTTATAAAAAGGTAACAAAAAAAGAGAAGGCCATCTTTATACTGCCCCTCAAAAGTTGGACATAAAAAATCTAACTTTTGCGGTTCACTAGCCTTCTCTTTTTATATCTTAGATTCATCTCTATATGAAATAACTTATCATTATTAGATACCAATTATAAGTAAAATCTTTGGAATCTTCAATGGTTAACCAATCAAATGCTAAATATCGAAAGTGGATATTTTTAAAAATCTGAATCATTATTTTCTTCTTTTCATCGCGATGAATGAAGTTCCAATCAAACCAAGGAGACCAAGGATCTCAAGAACTAGATTAGACGCCACTCCTGTAGATGGCAATTTCTTCTCAGTTGCTGATGTAGGATTTCCTTTTGCTACTGTTTCATTTTCAGTAGCCAATGATTTATGATTAACTTCTTTATTCTGGAATTTTCCAGTTCGGCTCTCTCCTATCTGTGTTTGACTATCTTGGATAGACGGCTTAGTCTGCTTAGGTGTAGTGACATTTTGATTCTTAGAAAGTGTCTTAATCGCAAACAAACTGAAGTGGTTCGTTTTAAAAACAACTTGCCCATTTTCAACTTTAGAAGGAATACGCTCAAGGTCGCCATTTTCCTTTACGTGATAGACGTGAACATCTGAGCCAGTCTGCCCAAGCGCGAGCCGAACAGTTCGTTCTCCATTGACATGAGTTTCCTTGCCTCCTTTAGAAAGAGATAAGTCAAACACACGAACTGTTCCCCCTCCTGTTTTACGAGCAATTTTATCAGCCAACTCTTTCGTCGTTACTTCCTTGAGATGTAACTTATCAGCATCTGTAGGTTTATCAAATATTACTGAGACTTTCGTCTTGCCATCTGCTGCCGTAAAGATTTTATGTGTCTTTGGTTGTGCCGGTGTATGTGGTTTCTTGCCTTCTGGTTGAGGACTTGGTTGCATATCTGGTTTTGGAGCAGATGGCTTCTGATTTTCAGTACCGGGTTGTGCCGGCGTGTGTGGTTTCTTGCCTTCTGGTTGAGGACTTGGTTGCATATCTGGTTTTGGAGTAGATGGCTTCTTATCCTCAGTACCAGGTTGCGCCGGTGTATGTGGTTTCTTACCTTCCGGTTGAGGACTTGGTTGCAAATCTGGTTTTGGAATTTCTTTCTTATCTTCTTTCTTTGGCACTAAGTTGGCCTTCGCTACCTTCAATTCAGATAAGCTCTTCTGAAGCTCTCCTATCTGAGTATCTAGCTGCTTTTCTGTAATATTTACTTGTTCTAGAAGCTCTTTCCCTTGTTTAATGATTTCGCTTGCGCGATTTCTGACCTTTTCATAAGCAGAACCAGCTTCTCCTGTTAACTTAGCTCCATCTGGGACTGTCTTCATTTCTTCTTCAAGCTGGCTGATAGCCTTCTGAAGTTCCACAATCTGCTGAATCTTATTAAAGGATGGAAGAAATTCATTCTTAAAGTAATCCGCTAGATATTTCCCTTCTAAGGTAGCATAATTCTTATTCCACGTTTGCTTAATGCCTGATTCAAATTCTTTTTCTAGACTAGGAATTTTCGCGTATTTTTCTCGATACAAAGCGACTTGTCTTGTCATCTTTTCGATTTGTGCATGGATTTGATAATAGATAAAGTCATCTATAAACGTTTGGAGAGTTTTGGCAGTGTATGAACCTTTTTCTAACTGTTCTCTAAATGCTTTTATTTTATCAGGAGCAATCTTTTTAGAATCCTCCCAAATATCTTTTTTCTGCACCTTATAATCACTGTTATTTTCTGGTAACTCTGGATAGTTATTCACTTCAGCCAAAGCTTGCTCTAGTTTTTTTAGCTCTTCCTTAGCCTTATTCTTCAAAGATTCTATCTCTTTCGTTTCTTCAGTCGGTGTCTGAGATTTCCCATCTTTAGTTGGAGGAATATGACCTTCCATATCAGGCTTTCTTTGAGGCTCAGTTGATTTCGTTAACCCTTTTTTGAATTCCTCCACAGTAGCATTTAGCTCTGACTTCGCTGTTTCTAGAATCCGATTTAGTTCCTCTTTTGTTTGAGCTTTAGAAAGCTCTGATCTATATTTATTTACAATTCCTAAGGCATTTTTAATTAATTCATCAAATTTAGACTCATACTCAGATTTCAGATCTTTTTTAGTTCTATCCAACAGCTCACTCATGTGATTAGAAAGCGATAGATTAGCTTCTGAAATTTGTTTAGCTAAATCTTGCTGATCAGTCTCCTTAGCACTTCGTTTGTCTCTAGGTTTCGTTGTCTCTTTATTGCCATTAGATGACTTGAGTTTTGCAATCTCATCAAGAAGACTGTGTTTAGCCTTCAGCACCTCTTCATTTTTCGCGGCCTGATCGAGTTGCTGAAGCGCCTTTTTTTCCAACTCGCGTAACTGTTTGATTGTGGCATCCTCGTTTGCTTCTTCTTTGTTTAGTTTTTTCTCCTTTATGTTTTCGTCCACTTGTTCATTGACGTAGTTTTGAATTTCTTTTTCAACGTAAGCTTTGTAAGATTTGAATAACTTACCTAGATCAGCAATAACTTCTTGTTTAATCGTTTGGAGTGATTTATCCGACTCGTTCTTAAAATCATTTACAATTCGCTCTTTGATTTTATTGATTTCGCCTACTAAAGAACTTTTATCTTCTTCGGTGATACCTTTTGTAGTTGCCATATCGCTAATCAATTTCTTTTGATGGTCGAGTTCTTCATTGATTTTTTTGAAAGTATCTTCCAGCTCTCTATAACTATTCTCCAAAGTTTCTAGGTTATCACGGTCATCTTCTCCCTCAATCTCTTTTATCAAGGAATCTTTCCGCTCAGTTGGTAGGGTACTTTTTCTGATTTCTTCTTTTAGACGTTTTTGAATTTCAGCGACCGCACCTGTGTTCTCTTTTGTAGAAGTATCGTGAGACTGTTCCGAGCTCTCCTTAGTCGGAGGAACTACCTTGTTTTCATCTTTCGATTGATTTTCTTTTTCCTTCCTTTCTTGTTCCATATGCTGCTTTTCATGGTGTTCTAGTAAGTCTAGGTGAAAATCATTATCTATCGAAAGCAAGCTTTCTGTATCATTCGCCTGTTCGATTTTCTGCTGATATGCTGCTTTTTTATCTGTAGGAAGGTCACTTTCCGCTAGCTCCTTTATTAATTTTTCTTTTGCATCTTTCAAAGTTTCTCTAGCTGGTTCTGTTTTTTTATTATTTTCAGAAAAAGTTTCTTTGTTTTCTCCTGCCTTACTCTTAGATGAAGTTTGCTCAGTGACCTTGGCACTATTTGTAGGTGTACTAGAGCTCATCTCACCAGCATGAGCAACACTCCCCATAAAGAAGCTAGCTACTAGTACACTAGCTACTCCTACACTAAATTTACGAATGGAATAACGCATTCTTCGTTCATGATTTGATTTAAACATATCTATATCCTCCATGATTTTAATTAACTACAGTATATCCTGCTAATATGAATTGTATATGAAATTTGCTATATTATTTTCGCTATCCTTTCATTCTTCCATTAGGAATGATAACTTCTTGCAGTAATTTCTCTTCTTCTGCTATTCTTTGATAAAGAATAACCGCATAGACAGGAAAAATAAAGATAAAAGTTACGTAAGCATGACTCACCAAAGCTAAACCAACTAGCTCAGGAAGAATATTTAAAAAGTAATTGGGATGTTTCACAATTCGAAAGAGAGGATGATCTACATATTTGTGATTATTGACAAGCATAAGCTTAACTGTCGAAATATCCCCTAATAGGTGAATGACCAGCAATAACATCAACATGGAAAAAATAAGCAAAACTAAACCAACTATGCTCATGCCATCAAAATTTGTCTTGTGCACCATTGCTTCAACGAAGCAAGAGAGATAAAAAACAATATGAGCCATCGTTAATCGTTTTGTATTCTCAACTCCAAATTCTTTCCCACCATTGCTAAGGATTCGTTTTTCATTCTCCATCGAACGTTTTAAAAAAATCAATCGAACGAGGAAGGTTACTAAAATAATCGCTAATACCATACCAGTATCCTTTCTTTTTTCTATATTTAAAATAATATTCTCATGTTAAACCTATGTGAACTTTAACAAAAAAGAACGGAGAGATTTCCGTTCTTTTACTTTATACAACTAATCTGCTTGCAAGTAAATTTTAAATTCCATTCCCTGTTCATAAGGGAGAAAACTATAGGACATTTGATAACTTTCTAGGATGTTATTCACGATATAGAGTCCTAAACCAGACCCTTCAGACTTGTCTGTAACAACTTGAGAGTGGTAAAAAATATCAAACAAATGATTCAACTCTTCTTGATTAAGAGGTTGGCAGGTATTTTTGATAGAAAGATAGCCATCTTGCTCGGATAGGATTACGCGCCCATTTTTATCTGAATATTTAATTGCATTACTAATCAGGTTTGTCAAAACCTTATCCAATGCCTTGAGACTCATGATGACCCTAGTAGCATCTGTCAATTGATTTTCAATTTCTATTCCTCTTGAGCGTGCTAATTCCTGATAGCGAGATAAAACATCCGTCAAAACAGTCTGGACTATCAAGGTCTCGCTACACTCTGTCCACTCTTGGAACTTAGAGGACTCCAAGACTTCTTCAAGCAAGTGACTCATTTGATCAATTTGATCGATACTCTTTGCTATATACTTAGGGTGGTCTTTATAATCCCCAATATTGTACTGCATATTCTCTAGAATAATTCGAAGACTGGCTAAAGGGGTTTTCAACTCATGTGACGCTCCACGAACAAAAGAAACTTTCTGCTTTTGCAACCTGATAATCCGTTCATTTCTTCTCTCAGATTCATCAATGACTGCCAACAAGTTTTCATACACATCATTGATTTGCTTTCCAACTTCCCCAACTTCATCCTTTCGCGTTTCATCAAAGCGAATATCATGATCCAACTCCTGCATTTTACCTGTAACTTTTGAGATATAAAAGAGAGGCTCCAATAAACGTTTCGTATAGAAGTAGGAAAAGAGAAAAGCAAATACAAGCGTTGCTAGAAAGGTATAAGGGAGATAGAGAAGCATAATCCGTGTTGCCTCTTTATAAATATCCACACCTTGAATAAATTGAATGGTTACCTTTTTACCATCAGCTGTCGTAATCTGACGGTCAATCGTTACGATATAGTTAGTGGGGCTGCCTTCCTTTATTTCCAAGTCGTGCACAAGGGAAATTCTCTTATCCAGTACATCATCTTTCAAATGGGCAGAGATACGAAGAGATTTCGAATAGGACTCCAGCAAACTAGGCAGTTCATGAAAATTTTTGCCTTCTAAGTACCTGCTCATAATAGTCGCACTCCCATTAAACTTCTCACCCTCTTGCTGAATGTAATAAAAAGGAAAGGTCAGATAGATGGCAATGTGGATGACCAAAGCGATTGCACCTAAAAGCGAAAAACTTCTTAAAAATGATTTGGTTAATAATTTAGGGTTTTTTATCATAAGCTAATTTTATATCCGGCATTTTTCACTGTTACAATGCAATCCAGATCCAACTTCTTACGAAGATTTCGAATGTAAACATCAACTACTCTATCAAGAGGCAAATCTGCAAAATCATTTGAGATAGACTCGAGTATCTGCTCTCTACTCAAGACCTGGTTCTTATGTTGGATCAAACATTTTAAAACCAACAATTCTTTCGGCTTAATTGCAACCTCCTCGTTCTTGACTCGGGCTTGGTAGGATGTGAAATCCACTGTCACATCTTGATAATGCCAAATATCCTCCACAACATAGTAACGCCTAAGCAAGGCTTGAATCCGTTTGACTAGGAGCACCAGTGAAAATGGTTTTGTCACATGATCATCAGCATAAAGGTCAAATACCTGCATCTGAGTTTCCTCATCTCCGAGCGCACTTAAGACGATTACAGGAATATCATGATTTCCATTAATTTCTTTTAAAACCTCAAATCCACTCCGCTTCGGTAACATCAGATCCAAGACCATCAGATGAATCGGGAACTCATGAAATTTCTCCAAAGCCTCCTGCCCATCCTTTGCTAGAATAACATGATAGCCTTCTTCTCTCAAAAAAGCAGCTACCCCCTCTCTAATCATATCCTCATCATCTACAACTAAAATGTTCATCTATTTCCCTTCTTAACCTATCTAAAATTCACTCTTTTGCTAGGTTTACATTATTTTCATTTCATACGCAAAAAAAGAAACAGGGCTCTATTGAAATGGTGGAAATTTCAGGAAACTCTGCTCTTTTTCATTCTATACAAATCTTAATATCTATTCTTATTATAACCAATATTTACATATTGTCAACTTGTTTCCTTTGGTTTCATAAAAATAAATACAAAAAGAATCAGGATTGCTCCTGATTCTCCATTTTTAAGCAATATCAAATTTTAATTGACCAGCTTTGACACCAATCTTGAGAGTCTTGCCTGCTACCAGTTCCCCCTTAAGAAGGAGTTCTGCCAACTTGTCTTCCACTTCTGTTTGCAGTGTTCTGCGAAGTGGGCGAGCTCCCATTTCTGGATTGTAACCTTGACTAGCTAGTAACTTCAACGCTGAAGCTTGCAGTTTCAAGTCGATGCCTTTCTCTGCTAGGCTAGCAATCAATGGTTTAACCATGATCTTAACAATTTCTTGCATATGCTCGCTATCCAAGCTGTGGAAGACCACCTTTTCATCAATACGGTTAATAAACTCTGGTCGATAAGTTTTTTTCAACTCTTCAAAGATTCGTTTTTCCATATTTTCCTGGTCAAAACGAATGTCTTTCGCGCCAAAGCCAACCGTCTTGTCATCACGAAGGGCTGTCGCACCAAGGTTTGACGTCATGATGATAATGGTATTTGAAAAATCCACCTTGCGTCCCTTGCTATCTGTCAAGACACCGTCGTCCAGAACCTGCAAGAGAACATTAAAGATATCTGGGTGGGCCTTCTCTACCTCATCAAAGAGGAGCACTGAGTAAGGTTTGTTGCGAACCTTCTCGGTCAACTCCCCACCTTCTTCGTAGCCTACATAGCCCGGAGGAGCTCCATTGAGACGGCTAGCTGCGAATTTCTCCATATACTCACTCATATCAAAGCGGATAAGGGCTGATTCGTCATCAAAGAGGACTTCTGCCAGAGCCTTGGCCAATTCGGTCTTACCAACACCCGTTGGTCCTAGGAACATAAAGGAACCAATCGGACGCTTGTGACTGCGAATTCCTGACTGATTGCGGCGAATGGCACGGCTAATACTTGAAACAGCTTGATCTTGGCCGATGACACGTTTGTGCAGTTCCGCTTCCAAATTCAGGTATTTCTTGGCATCCGTTTGTGTCAGTTTTTGAACTGGAATTCCTGACAAGCGACTCAAGGTAGTCAAAATATCAGATTCTGTCACCAAGTCTTTATAGATAGGCAATTCTTGTTCTTTTGCGATTAGCTGGCTTGCTTGTTTCCACCTGCCATCCATCAAGGCCTTGTCAGCTGGACTCAAGTCAGATTCGTCTGCTTTCACATGCTTGGATTTGTTTTGCACAGTTGCTGCTGCCTCATCCAAGAGGTCGATAGCAGAGTCTGGCAAGTGACGACTGGTCAGGTAACGATGTGCCATCTTAACTGCTGTTTCGACAGCTTCATCTGTGATTTTCACACGATGGTGTTTCTCATAGGTAGCCTTCAACCCTTGCAAAATAGTCATGCTATCAGCTAAACTTGGCTCTTCAATCGTCACTTTGGCAAAACGACGAGAAAGGGCTGCATCTTTTTCGATGTGTTTTTGGTATTCTTCCTGAGTGGTTGCACCAACCGTTCTCAAAGTTCCTCGAGCCAAGGCTGGCTTCAAGATATTGGCTGCATCCAGAGTCGAATCAATACCGCTACCAGAACCCATGATGGTGTGGAGTTCATCGATAAAGAGGATTACTTTGCCATCCTCCTCGATATCCTTGATGATGTTGTTCATACGCTCTTCAAAGTCACCACGGAAACGTGTCCCTGCAACGACATTCATCAAATCAAGCTCCAAAACGCGCATCTTAGCCATTTCAGCTGGTACATTCCCACTAGCAATACGCTGAGCAAGTCCAAGTGCTAAAGCTGTTTTCCCGACACCCGCATCTCCAACCAAGACAGGATTGTTCTTGGTCTTCCGACTCAAAATCTGAATCATACGTGAGATTTCCTTGTCTCGACCGATAACTGGCTCTAACTTGCCAGAACGCGCTTGCTCCGTCAGGTCATGCGTGTAGTCCTCTAGACCACCACTTTGAGCTTGAGGCATGCCCATCATATTGGCCATGGAATTTTGCTTGTCAGTTACTGTGCGATGACGTTGACGCAAAGCCTTGAGATCTTCTCTTGTCCATCCTGCACGCTCTTCTAGATTGCGACGAAGAGCAGCAATTCTAACCTGATCTTTCTGGTCTTCATAAGAAAAGCCTGCTCTCTCCAAGATGCGAGTCGCCAAGGCATTGCCATCATGCAAGATTGCATAGAGGACATGCTCTGTCCCTAGTACCTTTGCGTGGACCACTGAGGCCACATACTCTGCTTCTGCAAAGAGAACCTCCAAACGATGGGAAAAGGGCAATTCCGTAAAGGTTTCGTCTTGACTATAGTCCGTTTCAGTCAGTTCCAACGCAACCTCTTCTAAACGGTCCATTTCATAAGGATAATCGTTTAAAGTCGCACCTGCCACACTGTAACTGTGATTGGACATGGCAATCAACAAATGCCAAGACTCTAGATATCGAGCTCCAAAATGGCCCGCAACCATGTAGGCACTTTCGATACATTCATTCAATGCTTTTGAATAGTTCATCTTACTTCTCTTTTCTATCTACCTCTTGTAATAGCTGTCGGAGCATATTGGCACGGACAACTGAGGATTCTTCCCCTAGGACACGATCTGTTGCTACTGAAGTCAGCAAGGTCATTTCCTGCTTGGTCATCAAGTCCTGCTCCACCAAAAGCTGGAGAATATCCTCATAAATCTCCTGACTAACTCGCTCACCAATCGAATAAAGCAAATCGCGGAGCATCTCATGATGACTGGAAAATTCAATCCGCCCTATGCGAATGTAGCCTCCACCACCACGCTTGCTCTCAACCAAGTAACCTCTACTTTCCGTAAAGCGTGTCTTGATGACGTAGTTAATCTGACTTGGCACAACCTGGAAGGTATCAGCTAACTGGCTCCGTTGCAATTCCACGATACCAGACTGGTCTAAAATCGCCTTGATATAGGCTTCGATATGATCTGATGTATTTTTAAATCTCATAGTAAATCAAACTCCTTCTTTGAACCTTGACCATCTTTGACTATTATACCGAAATTTTTGATTTTTTTAAAGAAAAAGGGCGCTGGTAAAGGATAATCTTCACCAACTCCCTATTTTTCTACTTATCTAGGCCTAATTCTGCTAATATTTGCCGTTTGTAGGCAATCTTTTGAACTTCCTTGTCCTCACCTTCAGACCACTCTAGTTTAATTTCTGAAACAATCTGCCCGGGGCGGTTTTTCAAGATATAGATGCGGTCGCTGAGATTGAGGGCCTCTTCGATACTATGCGTGATGATCAAGGTCGTCAGCTGCAACTGCCTGTGAATCTCAAGATACCAAGCATGGAGTTCCATCTTGGTCATCTCATCCAAGGCGCTAAAGGCCTCATCCAAGAGAAAGAGCTTGTGCCCAAAAAGGTAGGTACGAAGTAAGGCCACACGCTGACGCATCCCACCGCTAAGTTCATGAGGATACTTATCCCGTACAGCTGTCAGCTGGAAGGTCGCAAGGATTTCATCTGCTTGGGCAATGGCCTCCGCCTTATCCACCTTTTGAATCAAGAGGGGCAGTATGATATTGCCAAGCACCGTCTTGTGCTCCAAAAGGAGATCCTTTTGTAACATATAACTCACGCGCCCCTTGGGATTTTCTTCGCCATCAAGGACAATTCGCCCAGACTGGACTTCTAAAATCCCAGCGATTAGGTTAAAGAGGGTGGTCTTTCCAACACCACTTGGACCTAGGATAGAAACCACTTCACCTGAAGTCACCTGCAGGTTGATGTCCTCTAAAATCTTTTCATTGTCGTAGGCATAGCTTACCTGTTCTAGTCTAATTTCTGTCATTATTTTACAAATTCGTTAGTGAAGCCTTTGTCAGTCAAGTCTTCTTTAAGGATGCCATTTTCTTTATCCCATTTGTAGAAGGCATTCCAACGGTTTGCGTCAAATTGTCCCCATTTTTCCTTGTCGCTTGCGTATTCTTTTGACAAGTATTTTTGAGATTCGATGACAAAGTCACGTTTTTCCTTAAGTTCAGGTGCATTCTTAATGAGGATATCTGCAGCCTCTTCTGGATGTTCCATGGCATATTGGTAGCCTTTTTTAATAGCTTGGATGACTTTACGAGCTTCTTCCTTGTTATCTTTGAGATAGTCGTTGTTTGCGATGATAACGGGTGAGTAGTAATCAAATTCCTTGACATAGTCTTTCAAATACATGAAGTTAGCATCTACGCCTTGAGATTTGGCAAGGATACCATCCCAACCGTAGTAGATCCAAGCAGTGTCAAAGACACCATTGGCAATCGGTGTGATTGAGTTTGAGTCGTTGTTTGGTACTTTTTCGACCTTCTCAAAGTCTCCACCTTGAGATTCTACCAAGGTTTTCAACATAGCCAGTTCCGTTGGGTCATTCCAAGTTCCGTATTTCTTACCAACCAAGTCTTTTGGACTGGTGACATTGTCAGACTTACGAGAGATGATTCCTGATGTATTGTGCTCAACGATAGCGGCAACGGCAGTGATTCCTGCCCCTTTTTCCAATTTCTTAGCCATGTAGTCTTGGAAATACACTGCAAATGGTGCCTTGCCATTGATAACCAAGTCAGAAGAACTTTCTTCAGGTGGCAATTTCAAATCAACATCCACTCCAGCTTCTTTGAAATAACCTTTTTCCTTGGCAACATAAAGCCCTGTGTGGTTAGTATTTGGCGTCCAGTCTAGGATAAAGTCAATCTTCTTGAGTTCTGCTTCTTTATTGTCCTTAGAAGCAGTCCCTTGACCACAAGCCACCAGCACGACAGCTACAAGAGCTGTCACAAGCGTTAAAAACACTTTCCATGTTTTCTTCATTTTCATTTCCTCTTTTCTTTTTCTAAAACGCTCTATTAAGTACGTTTCCATTTAATCACGTATTTTTCACTAATATCGACCAACTTCATACCGATAAGGCTGATAATCGACACCAGAATAATAATGGCAAACATGGTATCATACTGAAACAGTTTCTTGGACTGAATCATGTAGACACCTAGTCCTTCAAAGCCTCCCAACCACTCAGATACCACGGTTGTGATAAAGGCGTAGGAGACACTGACCCTCAGACCTGCATAAAAGTAGGGCAGGCTGACAGGGATTTTAAAATGCCACAGGATTTGCCAAGGGTTTGCACGCATCAGACTAAACAAGGTCAGCATATCCTTGTCACAATGTCTAAAACCGTCCAAGATACTGACGATGATAGGGAAGGTTGTCGTCAGGATAATCAAGACAATTTTGGGCAAAATTCCATAGCCTAGCCACAAGACCAAGATAGGAGCTATAGCAATGGTCGGAATAGTCTGGACAACCACCATCATAGGGTAAATCAGATCATTGAGCCAAGTCAGACTGTCCATGAGCACAGCCATGAGACAGGCAATCAAGACACCCAGCACTAGACCGAGTAAAGCCACTCTCAAGGTCGCCCAACTATGGTGCCAGAGAAATTCTCTGTCACGAACAAAGGACTGGAGAATCTCAAGAGGAGTTGGCAGGATAAACTTGGGTAAAAGTTTGAATATTCCCGCTAACTGCCAGACCGACAAGACTCCGAGAAATCCCAAAAGACTAATCTGTCGTCTCATCATACTTTTCAAGTTTCTCATCGATGCTTAAAATCTCTCCTACATTTATTTTGACATTGGCAAAGACATTATCTGCCTCCTGCCCAGCCACTTCAAGCGCTTCTTTGAGAATGCGCATGAGCTCATCAAACTCCCCTTCCAAGACCGTTTCAAATGGTGTCACCACCATGGTCACGGACTGAGCTTGCAGATAGGTAATAACCTGATCGATAATAGCAATTCGATCAATCCCCTGTGATAGGGGCAAGACTTGCAAGGCAATGCTTGCTTTCATAAAAACCTCCTTTTCTCAGGTTTCCTTTTGACAAAAAGAAAACCCCTTCCATATATGGAAAAGGTGCAGAATTCGGCTAAGTATCGTTCCCTACGCTGGCATTACCCAGATCAGGTGCGGTCGAAGTTTAACACTTCCTCTCAGACTGTACACAGACTCCCATATCTTATATGGACATATAGTAACGCAAATACAAGGAAAAGTCAAGGAAACTGCTTACAGAAAATCATGAAAAAGAGTTTGAAGGCAAGTACTTCAAACTCCATCATATCTTTCTTATTTAGCCTCGTACCAAGTTGCTCCTTCATTCTCATCAGCGATCAGGGGAACACTGATTTGGATGGCTTCTTCCATGGTTTGTTTCACTAGAGTTTTGACGGCTTCTAGTTCTGATTTTGGAACCTCAAGGACGATTTCATCATGCACTTGCAAGAGCATCTTGGTCTGATAGCCACCTTCAACTAGAGCTTTGTCTAGCTGAATCATAGCAATTTTGAGAATATCCGCCGCCGAACCTTGGATAGGAGAGTTGATAGCTGTCCGCTCTGCAAAACCACGAATGTTAAAGTTGCGCGAATTGATATCTGGTAGCTCTCGACGACGCTTGAAAAGGGTCTCTACATAGCCCTTATCACGCGCCTCACGCACCACCTCATCCATGTAGTTTTTAATACCTGGGAAGCGTTCAAAGTAAGTGTCAATGTAGGCTTTAGCCTCTTTACGGCTGATGCCCAGATTATTAGACAAACCAAAGTCTGAAATCCCGTAAACCACTCCAAAGTTTACCGCCTTGGCATTACGACGGTCGTTTGGAGTCACATCCTCAGGACGTTCAATTCCAAAGACCCGCATGGCCGTCGAGGTATGGATATCTGCCCCCTCTTGAAAGGCCTTAATTAGGTGCTCATCCTTGGAAATATGAGCCAAAACGCGCAACTCAATCTGTGAATAGTCCGAGCTGAGCAGCACGCTATCTTCCCACTCAGGTACAAAAGCCTTACGAATGAGACGGCCTTGTTCCAAACGAACAGGAATATTTTGCAAGTTTGGATCCACACTAGACAGACGCCCTGTCTGAGTCAAATCCTGCACATAGCGCGTGTGAATCTTGCCATCATCTAAAATCCAATCCTGCAAGCCAATCACATAAGTCGATTGAATCTTAGCAATCTGACGGTAATCGAGGATTTTCTTAACAATAGGAGCAATAGGAGCCAGACGCTCCAGCACATCCACGGCTGTCGAGT
Source organism: Streptococcus sp. CM6 (assembly GCF_000526095.1). Classification (NCBI taxonomy): domain Bacteria; kingdom Bacillati; phylum Bacillota; class Bacilli; order Lactobacillales; family Streptococcaceae; genus Streptococcus; species Streptococcus sp. CM6. Next base: position 111,776 of record NZ_JATS01000009.1, read on the forward strand.
AACCTGTCTTGGTTTTCTTGGTGTATTCTAGAGGAAGTCCCAGTTTTTCAAAGAGAAGGACACCTAACTGCTTAGGGGAATTGATATTAAACTCTTCACCAGCTAACTCGTAGATTTCTTGAGTGAGTTGCTCAATGACGACCTCATTTTCAGCTTGCATCTCAAGTAGGGTTTCTTTTTTGACCTTGATCCCAGCAATTTCCATCTTGGCAAGGACAAAAGCCAGAGGTTGCTCCATGTCATAGAGGAGATCTAACTGCCCATGTTCACTGAGTTTTTCAAGTAAAACCGGCTCAGTCTCAACCAATACAGCAATCTTGCGAGCCAAGTGCTCCAAGAATTTCTCACGTTCAGGAATTGCCCTCTTGACCCCCTTACCATAGAAAGTCTCATCATCGACCAAATAAGTCTGGCCATAGAGATTCGCAATGGTTGAAATTTCATTATTCTCGACAGTAGAGAGGAGGTATTTGGCCAAACGGCTGTCAAAAGCAGGAGCCTGTAAATTCAAACCAAAGCGATTTAAAAGAACCTTAGCTTTCTTAAAATCATACACTTTCAGAGGTGTTTTTTCTAAAAATTCCTTGAAAATCGGTTCCTGCAAGAGCTCAAGTTTGTCTGTAGCGTAAAGTTTATCCCCACAGGACCAGGCAAAACCAACCAAGTCATCTGTATGATAATTCTCACCAAAGAGTTCAAAGTGGAAGATAGAGTCTGCGCTCAGCATGTCTTGACTAACGTGGTCAACGATGGCGAATTCCAAGCTTTCAGGCGCATCCGTTGATGACACATTTAGAGCTTGCTTGAGCTGTTTGAAGCCCATCTCATCGTAGAATTTCCCAAGATTTTCCACATCTGGGCCATTATAGACCAAATCATCAAGGCCAATCTCAATCGGTGCCTGAGTCTCAATAGTCGCCAAGGTTTTAGACAGGAAGGCTTGTTCCTTGTCATTGATGAGATTTTCCTTCATCTTCGAAGCCTTCATGCCATCGATATTTTCATAAATACCCTCTAGCGAACCGTGTTCTAGCAAGAGCTTTATGCCTGTCTTTTCACCAATCTTAGTGACGCCAGGGATATTATCAGACTTATCCCCCATAAGGGCCTTGAGATCTATAAACTGAGACGGTGTGAGTCCCATCTTCTCCATAAGATAAGCTGGTGTAAAGGCCTCAAACTCAGCCACACCTTTCTTGGAAATCTCGACCACTGTGTGCTCATCCGTCAACTGGATTAAGTCTTTATCTCCGCTGACGATTGTTACATCAAAAGATTCATTTTCAGCCAAGCGACCCAGAGTCCCGATGATATCATCCGCTTCATACTGCGGCAACTCATAATGGCGAATTCCAAGATGGTCTAGCAACTCACGAATGAAGGGAAATTGCTCACGAAACTCATCTGGAGTTTTCGCACGCCCACCCTTGTAGTCTGCATACATCTCTGTTCGAAAGGTCGTCTTACCTGCATCAAAAGCTACCAAAACATGACTAGGCTCAACTCGCTCTAAGACATGATTCAACATGAGTTGAAAGCCATAGATTGCATTGGTATGAAGGCCATTAGCATTTTTAAAACGATCCAACTGCTGATAGAGCGCAAAAAAAGCTCGAAAAGCAACTGAAGATCCATCAATTAATAATAATTTTTTCTTGTCCATACACCCATTATAAAGGAAAGCAAGGAAAAATACCATCGGAAAGAATAGGCAAATGGTAGTGAAGTTCTCTTTTTTATATTCTTTCTAGATTCTAGCTCCATTACTATCCACTCGATAGCCATCCACTGTAGTATTCACTGCTAAAGCCCCTGAAGCATTGACGTAGTAAGATTTTCCGCCTACCTGGAACCACTGACTAGACTTCATAGCCCCTGAACTTTCCAAATAGTACCATGTTCCATTTTCCTTGAGCCATCCCGTCTGCATCTCACCTGATGTCTTTAGATAGTACCAATGCGAGTCATACTTTACCCAACCTGTTGACATAGTCCCGTTTTCTTTGAAGTGATACCAACTGCCATTTATTTTCTTCCAACCAGTTGCGAGTTTCCCATTCTCACGGTAATTCCAAATACCGTTTTGCTTCTTCCAACCATTCTCCACCGATTCTGTTTCCATATACTGAACGTATCTCCTCATTCCACTATAGGACAGGTAACTAAGCCACTTATAACCGTCCTTTTCTACGATTTGATCGTAGCTAACATTTTCACCAGGATAGTAGTAGTCGATAACTTGCGCTGTACTTGACGGCTGGTCCATAATCGGCGATTTCCCCGTGAATACTATTGTCCCGCTGGACGGAAGCTCTGAGTTACGAGAACCCTCACTCACACTATGGGTAGCGGATAAATCCCTGAAATGAATAAAACCTGTCATCGAACTAGCCTTGACTTTTCGACGGTTATACTTTTCTCGAACCCCATAGTTATACTCTTCGATTTCAATCGTATCCCCTGATACATTTGATACCCAGGCCACGTGCCCATAATAACCTTCTGTCGACCAAGCAATAGCTCCAACTTCTGGCTTAGTATCCACACGGTAGCCTTCTCGCCTTGCACGATGTCCCCATTCATTCGCATTTCCGTAAGCAGGAGGAATCTCAAAGCCATTTACACTACTCAAACGAAAGGCCGCAAAAGAGGTACACTGGCGAGAATACATCCGCCACTGGTCGATTTCTACACTACCATTTTTGTAGTGAAGCGGATAATCATCTCCACGCGCTACACTGTCGGCTTGAACCGATTCCCCACCAAACAAAAAGGTACTCGTAACGAACAAAGTAGCCAGCCCTACACTCAACTGAGTACATCTACTCTTCTTAACTCCTGATTTAAAAAACGTCATTCATTCTCCTTAATAATATAAATTTCTGAGGTTACCCTCGTTTATACTATTCGGGAGAAAAAGAAAAAAGTGAGCAAAGCTCACTTCATTTTAGAATTCTTGGTCTAGATAGCGAATCAAGTTCTTTTCTGTCAAGATATCTGAGTAGGTGAAGGATTCAACATAGACATTAGCTTGTTTATCTCCCTCAACATCCCCAAATTCAACGATAAATAGAGATGGATAAACCTCAATTAGCTTACCCAATCTATTTTTTTGGCGCTTACGGCCATTTTCCAAAGTCATTTCAACGACTTGTCCCTCATGTGCCTTGATTTCTTCTTTGATTTTTTTCATCTTGGCTACATCTGTAAATGCATCTGACATCTTATGCCTCCCTCTTTGAAATACTTGAAAATTTATTGTATTCTTTTTGGAAAATCAATTCCACCGTTCCGCGAGCTCCACTACGGTTTTTCTCGATGATAACCTCAACCTTGTTATTTGGAATTCCTTCCTCTTCTTCACCAGCACGATCGTAGTAGTCGTCACGGTATAGAAAAGCTACGATATCCGCATCCTGCTCGATAGAACCCGATTCACGAATATCAGACAAGACTGGTCTCTTATCCTGACGCTGTTCCACTCCACGAGATAACTGACTAAGAGCAATGACTGGAACTTTCAATTCCTTGGCTAGAATTTTTAACTGACGAGAAATTTCAGAAACTTCTTGTTGGCGGTTCTCACGACCAGTCCCTGTAATAAGCTGTAGGTAGTCTATCAAAATCAATCCTAGATTGCCCGTTTCTTGAGCCAGTTTGCGTGACCGCGAACGAATTTCCGTGATCCGAATCCCTGGCGTATCATCGATATAGATACTCGCGTTGGCTAGGTTCCCTTGAGCAATGGTATACTTTTGCCACTCCTCATCAGTCAATTGACCCGTACGGATAGAATGAGACTCCACCAAGCCTTCGGCCGCCAACATACGGTCTACTAGACTTTCCGCACCCATTTCCAGTGAAAAGATGGCAACCGTCTTGTCCAACTTAGTCCCAATGTTCTGAGCAATGTTCAAGGCAAAGGCCGTCTTACCAACTGCTGGTCGCGCCGCTAGGATAATTAGTTCTTCCTCATGGAGACCTGTCGTCATATGGTCCAAATCACGGTAACCCGTTGCAATACCAGTGATATCCGTTGTTTGTTGTGACCGAACTTCTAGGTTCCCAAAGTTGATATTTAGAATATCTCGGATGTTCTTGAACCCACTACGATTGGCGTTTTCGCTAACATCAATAAGCCCCTTTTCAGCCTGAGCGATGATTTCATCTGCAGGCTTAGAAGCTTCATAGGCTTGGTTGACAGACTCTGTCAACTTGGAAATCAAGCGACGTAGCATGGCCTTTTCGGCTACGATTTTAGCATAATATTCCGCATTAGCTGAGGTTGGTACAGAGTTGACAATTTCGACAAGATAGGACAGGCCGCCAATATTTTGGAGATCCCCTTGGCTATCCAAAATCGTCCGAACTGTCGTCGCATCAATTGCTTCCCCACGATCCGACAAATCTACCATCGCTTGGAAAATCAATCGATGAGCATACTTAAAGAAGTCACGAGAATCAATGTATTCTCGGACAAAAACGAGCTTACTCTCATCTATAAAAATAGCCCCCAAAACAGATTGTTCTGCTAAAATATCCTGAGGTTGAACTCGCAGTTCCTCTACTTCTGCCATCCGACTTTCCTTCCTTTTACAATCTTGTCAAGAAGTTGTAAACTTAGCCTTCTTTTACACGAAGATTGATGACACTTGTAACATCTTGATAGATCTTCACTGGTACATCAATCAAACCTACTGCTCGAATTGGTGCTTGCACTTGAATATTGCGTTTGTCAATCTTAATACCAAACTGCTTTTGCAATTCTTCTGCAATTTTCTTGTTAGTGATGGAACCAAATGTACGGCCATCTGGTCCAACCTTTTCAACAAACTCTACAACTGTTTCTTCTGCCTCAAGCTTAGCCTTGATGGCTTTTGCTTCAGCAATCATTTCAGCATAAGCCTTTTCTTCTGATTTTTGTTTTCCACGCAACTCACCCACTGCTTGAGCAGTTGCTTCCTTGGCCAAATTCTTTTTAATCAGGAAGTTTTGAGCGTAGCCAGTTGGCATTTCCTTAATTTCGCCTTTCTTCCCTTTTCCTTTAACATCTGCTAAAAAGATTACTTTCATTCTTCTTTCTCCTTTTCCTTTAGTTCTTCCAAGATTAGTTGAGTCAATTTTTCTCCCGCTTCCGACAAACTCATGTCCTCGATTTGCGCAGCTGCTAGATTAAAGTGACCTCCACCACCCAGCTCTTCCATAATGCGTTGCACATTGATTTTACTACGACTTCGAGCCGAGATAGAGATAAATCCTTGTGTATTTTTTGCCAGAACGAAACTAGCCTCAATGCCGGACATAGCTAACATAGCATCAGCAGCCTTACTAATAACAACGGTGTCATAAGTGGTTGAGTCCTTAGCTTGGGCAATCAAGATATCTGAACCTAACTTACGACCTTGTAAAATGAGTTCATTTACCTCACGATACTCTTCAAAATCTGTCGCAGCAATCTCCTGAATAGCAATACTGTCACTTCCCCGTGTTCTCAGGTAGCTAGCCACATCAAAGGTTCGGCTCGTCACGCGAGATGTGAAATTCTTGGTATCCAGCATCATACCAGCCATCAAAACACTGGCCTGCATACGACTCAAACGATTTTTCTTAGAATTTTGGAACTGAATCAATTCTGTGACCAGCTCACTGGCACTACTTGCTCCACTTTCAATATAGGTGATGACTGCATTCTCAGGGAAATCCTGATCACGTCTATGATGGTCAATAACAATAGTTTGAGTGAACAAATCATAAAAATCTTTTGACAAGGTTAAAGCCGTCTTGGAATGATCCACCAGAATCAATAATGAACGGTTTGTAACTAGCTTCATCGCATCTGTAAGAGATAAAAGTTTCGTGACATCTTCCTTCTTCAAGAACTGAATAGCACGTTCGATATCTGCTGGCATATGGTCTGCATCGTAGACAGCATAACTGTTCTCAATAATATTACTTGCAAACAACTGCATACCAACAGCAGAGCCCAAAGCATCCATATCTAGATTTTTATGACCGACTACAAAAACTTGGTCAACACTTCGAATCTTATCAGAAATGGCTGTCATCATGGCTCTGGTACGTGTACGAGTACGTTTGATAGATGCAGCAGTTCCTCCACCAAAGTAGACAGGATTCTTGGTTTCGTTATTTTCCTTGACCACCACCTGGTCACCACCACGAACTTCTGCTAAGTTCAAGTTGAGCAAGGCAATTTTCCCTATCTCTTCATGATTTCCATCACCATAAGAAAATCCCATACTTAAGGTTAGGGCCAGTTGCCTCTGTTTTGATTCTTCTCGGAAACTATCAATAACAGAGAATTTATCATTCATCAATTCCTCGAGTACTGTGTAATCTGTGAATAAATAAAAACGATCCATCCCCACACGGCGAGAAAACATAGCATACTTACTAGCAAATTCTGAAACAAAATTAGCTACAAAGCTATTGATATGGCTGATATCAGAGTCAGACGTCGCATCCTCCAAATCATCGTAATTATCCACTGAGATGACCCCAATGACTGGACGACTAGTTACCAATTCGACAGTCGCTTCGTACTCCCCAGAAACATCAAAGAAATACAAAACACCCGAAGCCTTGTCCATATGAACAGCATACCGTGTTTCGCCCAAGGTAGCATACGAACCAGGATTCCCAACAGAAGCCTTGATGATGGTTTGAATTAATTCAACATCAATTTCCCCTTCTTCATTCGTCAAAATCAGCTCAGCATAGGGATTAAACCATTCCACTTCGCCACTAGATAAGTCTAATTTCAGGACTCCCACCGGCATTTGATCAAGCAAAGTACTCAAGCTATTTTCAGCTTGATGATTTACGTATTGGATTTGTTCAATTTCGCTCTTTTCATACTGTTTTTTTTGCCAGACAAATAAAAGCAGATAAAGAAGTACAAATAAAAACAAGACACTGATTGTTACAACATTATTTTGTGAAAAAATAATCAGCATTGTTAAGGTTCCGAAAGTTGCAATCCCTAGTAGAATCGCAGAATTCGGAGTTAAATTATTTTTTTTCATTCTAAACCTCTTGCGCATTATTATATCACAAATGCCCTTAAAAAGCGACCTTTAAAGAGAAAGCACTGCTTTTATTATAGTAAGATACTCTTAAAGAAACCATACATAAAAAAGGAGAGCAAATGCCTCGCTCTCCTTTTTCCACATCAGTGCAGAATCTTCCTCCTAGATTACATTATTCACCTAATTCTAGTCGAATGTCTTGTAGGCGCTCTTGCGCCTGTTTCACAATTGATTCTAAAATAGACTTACATGGTTTGATGTCTTTCACCAAACCTGCAATTTGTCCGCTCATCATTGAACCATGAACTGTATCACCTTCATAGACAGCCTTAGATAGGGAACCGATCGTAATTTCTTCCAGTTCCTCTCGGTTTGTACCTTTCTGCTCTAACTCAATATAGTGATCTGTCATCTCATTGCGAATACAACGAACTGGCGCTCCCGCGATGCGACCTGTAACCGCAGTCGCTGTATCACTTGCCGCCAAAATAGCTTCTTTATAGGCTGGAGAAATTGGACATTCTTCTGAAGCAAGAAAAACTGTTCCCATTTGAACTCCTTGTGCACCTAGGGCAATCGCAGCAGCCAGCCCTCGGCCATCTGCCACACCTCCGGCAGCAATGACCGGAATTGATACCGCATCAACGATTTGCGGGATAAGAGCCATTGTATTGGTCTCTCCGATATGCCCACCAGCTTCTGAACCCTCAGCGATTACAGCATCAACTCCCAATTCTTCCATTTTTTGAGCATGCTTGACACTGGCAATAACTGGAATAACCTTGATTCCTGCTTCTTTCAAGTAAGGCATGATATGCTTAGGTGTTCCTGCACCTGTAGTTACCACCGGAACCTTTTCTTCGATGATAACAGTCACAATATCCTTGATGTTTTTCATCATCAACATAATGTTGACACCAAAAGGCTTATCTGTCAACTTTCTCAATTCACGAATTTCTTCTCGCAACTGCTCTCCAGTCATACCACCTGACGCAATAATTCCTAGTCCTCCAGCCTCAGAAACAGCTGCTGCTAGTTGATAGTGGGAGATTTGAGCCATGGCCCCTTGGAAAATTGGATATTGAATCTGTAAAAGTTTTGTAATTGACATATGAGTCCTCCTTTTATTTTCTGTTGATTCTTGTTGGCAAATGGATGCATAGTGCACCAATATCCCCGTCAACAAGAAAATGTTACATTTGTCTCCTCATATTCTGTTATCCTAAAAAATCTGGCTTACGATCCTGCTGATCTGTAAAAGGAATAAGTGGGGGGCGAGAACGTAGAACATAATCTACAAATTCCTTCCCATCCTTGTCAAACTCTACCACCGCGAAAAATTGATCATGATAAAAGAAAAACTTGTAATGATTCTCAAAAGCCTGACGCAACCATTTCTCTTTGGCTAAAATGGATTTCATAGGATAATCATCAACTGCTGGAACCCAGAGAGGCTTTCGATGAACATGTGATAACATCAAGTCCCCCATATGGATCATCGTATCTTTCCCCTGTTTGAGCAAGATAATACTGTGGCCATTGCTGTGACCACTTGTGTGAATCATTTGGATTTCTGGAATGACATTGATATACTCTGAGAAAGTCGTCACCTGATCTTGAATCGGTTCCCAATTCTCTCTCAGATAAGTTCCTCGTGTTCGATTATTAGGGTTTCTCATCTCATACCATTCGACATCATTCACAATAATCTTGGCGTTTGGATACTTGGAAACCAACTCTCCTTGATCATTCACACGCGTCAAGCCACCAGAATGATCATGATGCATATGTGTCATCAGCACGATGTCAATATCTTCAGGCGATAGTCCTAAAAGAGATAAACTTTCTTCTACCCGACTTTCAGTTAAGATTCCTAAGTTGCGCCTTTGTTTATCAGATAATTTTGCTGTATCAAAACTTGCATCTATCAAGTAATTTTTACCCTTGTACTGGATCAAAATAGGATCCGTCAATTCTGCCATCATATTAGCATCATTTGTTGGGTAGTAACGAGACCACACAACTTTCGGAACCGGACCAAAAAGAGTCCCTGCATCCGTCAATTTATCGGCTCCACGTAGCCATGTCAGTTTCATATCATGAAATTGATATTCCTGTAAGGTGAGTTCTGCCATGCTTTACTCCTTTATCCATTGGGCTGCTATTCTTTTACGAATCGAATCCCCAGATTTTCCATAGATTTCAATCGTTTTGGCATCCTTTAGATAACGGTCTATGGGGATGTCATCCAAGGTTTGAAGAGGTCCAATTAATCTAATAATTTCCTCAGAAATCTCAATTGCTACTTTTGTCGTATAAAGTTTTATCTGAGATACAAAGAGAGAATCCGCCTTCATCCTATCCTTGTAGGAAGCAAAGTAAGATTCAGCCGCACACAGCTTAGTATACAAGTCTGCGAATTGATGTTGATAGACTGTCGCATCGATTAATGGTTTCCCAAATCTTCTTTTGACCTTTACAAAAGCCAGACCTGTTTCAAAAGCCAGACCTGTTTCAAAAGCTCCCTCAGAGATACCAATAGAGATTGCGCTTAATCCTAGCTGTAATTTTTTGATAATATCATTTAACTGAGTTTCCCCATTTAGCGTCAATCCTAGCAGACTATCTTCTGGCAATATGACCTGATCAAAAGTTACCGAATTCACAGGCAAACCCTGTAAACCAGGTTTTGCAATATCATCTCCAAAAGCAACTCCCGGTCGAGTCGTATCAACAATGAAAAATCCGTATCCATCTTCTCCGTTAGCTTCCTGAACCTTGGCTAAGATTAACAAAATATCTGTATAGCGGCAATTTGATACAATTGACTTCTTCCCAGTTAAAGACCAACCTGTTTCTGTTTTCCTTGCAGTTGTTGCAATAACCTCCAAGCTGTCCATCAATTTTCCTTCAGAAAATCCCAAGCCAGCTAAGATTTCTCCCCTTACTAATGGTTCTACATAACGCGATTTTTGTTCCTGACTCCCATATCGTAAAATAGGATAGATACCATAACATGCCTGAGTTAGTAGAACAGCAGAAAAAGCAGGAAAATCTTTTGAAATCAAGCGAATAAAGGTTAAAAACTCGGTTCTCAAAACAGAATCTTGACTATCTAAAAGCAAGGAAAAGATATCAAATTGCTCAATAAACTGATAAAGCAATTCTCTAGGGAACTGTTGTTCATCCTCATGAGACTTAAGATAGTCCCGAATCAACACTTTCACATCTGCCTTCAATTCTCGTGCCAGCACGTCATTATAGGTCATCGCATTCACCTCATCTTAGTTGTCAGAAAACGGTTGGTAATAATCTTTCAACAATTCTTCATACACATAAGACTCTACTTCATTGTAGGAGTTTTTATAGGGTCTACAAAACCAAATATTAAATGGAATCGGATCCTTGAATCTAACCGCCTTAAAACGACTCTTATCCACAAAATATTCAACCGGCCTTGGCAAAAGGGCAATCAAATCTGTCTGATGAGTTGATTCAACTAGGAAGTCCCAAGTAGAGGAAAGATAAGCAAATTTAGCCTCAATTCGTTGTGAACGAAGTTTTTCTGTCACTAAATCATAAGTCGTAAATGTTTTGTTGAAGGTTGCCAATTCATAACCAGCAATATCAGACCATTCCAACAAGCTTTTCTGAGCCAGCGGATGATCCTTATCCATATAAGCAACGTATTCATCCAATTGAATGATATGTTGTTCATATTTTTTAGTATCCAGGCTCGTAGGCTCTATCAGAATAGAGAGATTCAAATCTCCATCAACCATTTTTTGACGAATTTCCTTCCCTCCACCTTCCGTAACCTGGATATGGATATGAGGATTATTTTTCAGAAAATGAGGCAAGGCACTAGCAAAATAAACTCGTAAAATCAAGGACGGAATACCAAAATTAATGGTGCCTTTTTGCTTTTGAGCTTCTATATGGATCATGGAAAGCATTTCTTCATGTCGATTCACAATCTCGGTCGCATAACGATAAATTTTGCGTCCCGCCTCTGTTAAACTTTCTAATCTTCCATTCTTGCGATTGAATAATTGAACCCCTTCAGCTGCTTCAAAATTTGTCACAAATTGACTCAAGGCTGATTGACTAATGTGAATCTTCTTTGCAGCAATGGAAAGGTTGCATCCGCATTCTATGATATTGATGAAATAGTTCATTTGGATAATATCCACTTACCCATCACCTAGCTTTCCTTCACTATTTTAGTAGGTCAATTAGACAACTATTCTAGTGTTTGATAGTTGTCTACTGACTTTTTATCGAAATAACATTTCGAATACTTCATTTTAACATTGTATATAAAGCGCTTACAATACTATCTAGTTTATATCATAACACACTAAGTAGAAAATAGCTCTTTTTTTGCTTAAATCGGCATTGTTTTTAGGTCTTCTGAGACAATGACTTCCCCAGCTGTTTTTTCAAGAACTTCTTCTAATGTCACACCAGGAGCCAGCTCTTTCAACAGGAATTTACCATCTTTGAATCCAAAAACAGCTAATTCTGTGATGACAAGATCCAATACTCCTTTAGCTGAAAGTGGCAAGGTACATTCTTTCAACAACTTAGATTCCCCATCAGCAGTTGTATGTTGGATAGCCCCGATTACGCGCTTAGCTCCTACCAATAAGTCCATTGCGCCACCCATACCAGGAGCAAATTTCCCTGGGATAATCCAGTTCGCAATGCTTCCATCTTGGCTGACTTCAAGAGCTCCAAGAACGGTTGCATCCACGTGTCCACCACGAATAATGGCAAAGGAAGTTTGTAGATCAAACAAGGCTGCTCCTGGCAACAATGTAATAGGAGCTCCACCAGAGTTCGCTAAATTGGCATTATAGTTGTCCTTGGTAGGTGTTTCCCCAAATCGAAGAGCGCCATTTTCTGCCTGTAAAATAACATTTACACCTTCAGGAATGTAATCAGCAGAGGCATTTGGAATCCCAAAACCAAGATTGACCACATCTCCATCTTTAAATTCAAGTGCTACACGTCTTGCGATAATCTCTTTTGCTTTCATTTTACTTCACCCCCGCCAGTTTCTTTGTCTCTGTCCACAGATCTCCCATCATCTGATGATGCTCTTGTGGTGTCAATCCTTGAACGACATAGTCAACTAGGATACCAGGGATGTAAATATCATTTGGATCAATTTCTCCGACTTCAACCAATTCGTTTGTCTCAACAATAACTGTGTCAGCTGCTAGAGCGAGTTGAAGGGAGATATTTTTAGTAGTCCCATCCAGATAAAGGTTGCCATACTTATCAGCCTTTGTAGCTTTAATCAAGGCAACATCAATCTTCAATGGATCATAAATCAAATATTCTTTTCCATTTCGAGTCACTTTTTCGTGTTCATCTTCAAGAATTGTTCCTACACCTGTTGGTGTTAAGACTGCTCCAAGACCCGCACCCGCAGCATGCAAGCGTTCTACAACAGTTCCCATCGGAGTGAACTCCACTTTCATGGCTCCTGAAAAATAATCATGCTGAGCAGCAGCAGATGTCCCTACGTGAGCTGCAATGTATTTTGTAACCTGATGGTTTTCACAAAGACGACCAACTCCAACTTCCTTACCGGGTTGAGAGGTTACAACAGACACCAAGGTCAAATCTTGCTGGTTTTGACGAACCAGTTCCTCAATTAACTCAAGTGGTTCTCCCACTCCGAGAAATCCAGAAATACCAACTTTATCTCCTGAATGAATCAAGGAAATAGCTTCAGACAATGTTACAACTTTCATAACCTATCTCCTCTCTTATTTACGTTGAAAGACAGCTTTGCGTTTTTCAACAAAAGCGCGCATTCCTTCTACCTTATCTTCTGTTGAGAAGAGTAGAGCTTCCGCTTCTGTTTCCAAACGAATAGCATTTTTCAGAGGGAGTTCTGAGCCAACTTGGATAATATGTTTAGCTTTTTCAACTGCTAGCGGTGCATTTTTCATAATCGCTGCTGCTAGCTCTTCTGCCGCAGGCAATAGTTCTTCTGCTGCTACCAACTTGTTAAGAATTCCAAGATCGTATGCTTCTTGTCCTTTGACCATTCTAGCAGTGAAGATTAATTCCTTTGTTTTACTAGTACCAATCAAACGAGACATTCTTTGAGTACCTGCAAAACCAGGAATGATTCCCAAGCCGACTTCAGGAAAGCCAACCATTGTCTTGTCATAGCCGATTCGGATATCAGTTGAAAGAGCTAATTCTAAACCGCCTCCCAAAGCATAACCATTCAATACTGAAATAGTTGGCTGAGTCAATTCAGATAAGCGGGTAAAGGTGTCGTTCGCATAGGTCATGTATTCATGAGCCTGAATTGGAGACATTTGGTCCATCTCTTTAATGTCTGCTCCCGCGACAAATGCTTTCTCTCCTTGACCGGTCACAATGACAACACGAATGTCCTCGCTTGCTTCAATTTGGTCTAAAGCAAGATTCAAATCCTTTAAGACTTCTGAACTTAAAGCGTTCAAAGCCGATGGACGGTTAATTGTTAGATAGCCAAGACCATTCTTAACCTCTAATAAAACAGTTTTACTCATTGTTCTGCTCCTACTTGATTTATTTTGAGTACAGAGTACAGCGTCAACAAATACCAACACAAAATGTAAGAGCTTACATTTTCATCATAAACTTTTTTTTCCATCCGTCTACTTAATCTTTATTTATAGACCTATAAGTCCAGCTTATAGAATAGAGCCATTCAATCTACCCTCAAAGTCTTAGGAAAAGCAAAAATACCTTATCAAGCACTTTCGAAGAAAGACACTTGATAAGGTATGTAACTATGAGATCGGATCAATATCTCATTTTGTAATCGTAATATTGAAAAAGAGGAACTGACGTTCAGTTTTCTAATAACTAACGTTCAACGATGAGGGCTGTTCCCATCCCTCCTCCGATACAGAGAGTTGCTAAACCAGTTTTGGCATCACGTTTCATCATCTCATGTACCAGAGTCACTAAGATACGGCAGCCTGAAGCTCCAATTGGATGACCAAGAGCAATCGCGCCACCATTGACATTGACAATATCTGTGTTAAAGCCAAGTGTTTTCCCAACCGCACAAGCCTGAGCAGCAAAGGCTTCATTTGACTCGATCAAGTCGAGATCATCAACTGTCAAATTACCTTTTTCAAGAGCTTTACGGGTCGCATAAATCGGTCCACAACCCATAATCTTAGGATCCAAACCTGCACTTGCATACGAACGAATGCGCGCAATGACTGGAAGTCCCAATTCTTCAGCTTTTTCAGCACTCATGACCAAGACAGCTGCAGCTCCGTCATTGATACCTGAGGCATTTCCCGCTGTAACAGAACCGTCTTTTTTGAAAACAGGTCGTAGCTTAGACAGACTCTCCAAGCTAGCATCTTTTCTAGGAAATTCATCTGTATCAAAGACGATAGGATCGCCTTTACGTTGAGGAATAACCACCGGAACAATCTCTTCCTTAAAGCGTCCAGATTCTATAGCCGCCACTGCTCGTTTTTGTGATTCCAAAGCAAGCGCATCTTGATCATCTCGGCTAATACCATATTCTTCTGCCACATTCTCAGCTGTAATCCCCATATGGTATTCGTTAAAGGCATCAGACAAACCGTCCTTAATCATGGTATCTACCACTTTCGAATCTCCCATACGACCACCCCAACGGAAACTTGGCAAAACGTATGGCGCCTGACTCATGTTTTCTGCACCACCAGCTACGATAATATCTGCATCGCCGCATCGAATCGCTTGAGCAGCCAACTGCACTGCCTTCAAACCGGAACCACAAACCTTGTTGATAGTAAAGGCTGGTGTAAATTCAGGGAGTCCTGCGTGAATGCTCATTTGACGAGCTACGTTTTGACCTAAACCTGCGCCTAGGACATTCCCCATAATCACTTCATCTACCTGCTCTGGTTTAATATTCGCTTTTTCCAAAGCACTCTTAATTACCAAAGATCCCAAATCAACAGCAGAAACATTCTTCAAGCTCCCGCCAAAGGAACCTAAAGGTGTTCGCACTGCCGAAGCAATAACTACGTCTTTCATGACTACCTCCATCAGTGTCTAGTAAGTAAAGAAACCTTCTTTTGTCTTCCGTCCCAATTTTCCTGCTTCGACCATTTTCTTAAGAAGAGGGGCAGGACGGTATTTTTGATCACCAAACCCTTGGTTTAGGACGCCCATAATAGCCAAACAAACATCCAACCCAATCAAGTCAGCAAGAGCCAAAGGTCCAATAGGATGATTTGCACCAAGTTTCATCGCTTCATCGATTTCTTCGGCACTAGCCACTCCTTCACCTAGAATGTAAATGGCTTCATTGATCATAGGAATCAAAATTCTGTTCACAACAAAACCATAAGAATCTTTAACATCAACTGGTGTTTTACCAATTTTCACTGTCAATTCACGAACCGCCTGAACCACTTCTTCTGAAGTCTGCAAGGCCTTAATAACCTCTACAAGTTTCATGATTGGGGCAGGATTAAAGAAGTGCATTCCAATCACGCGCTCCTGATGTTTAGTAGCAGCAGCTATATCCGTGATTGACAAAGAGGATGTGTTTGATGCTAAGATAGTTTTAGGATCTGTCAATTCATCCAATTGTTTGAAAATATTCAACTTAATCTCACGATTCTCAGTTGCAGCTTCAATCACCAATTGGACTTTTTTCGCATCTTCATATGAAACAGATGGAAGCAAATTGGCTAATACCTGATCCTTCTCATCCGCAGACATCCGTCCTTTTTCAACTGAACGTTCCAATTGTTTTGTGATATTATTCAAGCCTCTTTGAACAAATTCTTCTTTAATATCGTTTAAGTAAACTGTAAAACCAGCCTGAGCAAATACTTGAGCAATTCCGCTTCCCATTTGACCAGAACCAATAATCATCACCTTAGATATCATTATTTTCTCCTTCTTATTTTACAAAAATCCAGTGCATGAAGCAAGGACGATTGAACAGAAATCCTTCAATCGCCCTTCTGACATTAAACAAAGGCACCTAGTCCAGTAATCTCACGACCAACAATCAAGGCATTCACTTCGTGTGAACCTTCATAGGTATAGATTGATTCAGCATCTGCAAAGAAACGAGCAACGTCTGTCTCAAGTGTAATACCATTACCTCCGCAAGTTTCACGAGCAAGGGCAACTGTTTCGCGCATCACCAAGGAATTGTGCATCTTAGCAAGAGCAGAGTTAAGCATCAATTCATTACCTTTCTCTTGCATCTCAGCAATACGAGTTGAATAAGCAATAACTGCTACAGCATTTGCTTGCATACGAGCCAATTTTTCTTGAACAATTTGGAATTTGGCAATTGGACGTTTGAACTGTTCACGATCTTTAGCATATTTAAGAGCTGCTACATAAGATCCACAAGTCACTCCCATAGCAATGTGAGCAACGTCCGCACGAGTGAAGGTCAAGATACGGGCTACATCACCAAAACCATTGATATTTACCAAACGGTCTGAATCTGGAACCTCTACATTCTTCATAGTAATATGGCCATTGCGGACACAACGAAGAGCAATCTTATGTGGGATTGGTTCCGCATGATATCCAGGAGCTCCCTTACGAACGATAAAGCATTTCACCTTGCCATCCGCAACATCACGAGCAAATACAGGAACGACATCCGCAGTATCTGAACCACCAATCCAGCGTTTTTCACCATTTAGAATCCACTTGTCTCCAACACGTTCTGCAGTAGTTGCTAGTCCTCCAGCAATATCAGAACCTGAAAGAGGTTCAGTCAAAGCGAAGCAACCTTGCCAATCAAATGCAGCTAGTTTTGGAAGAAATTCTTTTTGTTGACGCTCATCACCACCCAAGAGAATTGTGTTGTAGCAAAGTCCACCATGAACGGTGTAGAATGTTGCCATAGAAGCATCGAAGCGAGCAAGTTCAAGATACAAGAAAGCAATATAAAGTTCAGATGGTTTCCAGCTACCTTCACGTCCCTCAAACAATTTTGGATTGTTCATAATTTGAGCGCCCTTAGCCACAGCATAGAATTCTTCAAAAGGAAAATCAGGTTTTTCCCAGTATTCATTAATAACCGGACGGAGATGTTTCTCAATCAAACGGCGAGTTTCTTGTAAAACCTCTGCTTCTCCCAAAGTTAGACCATCCGCATAGTGAAAAAGGTCCTCAGGATATAGTTCGCGTAAAATTTCTTCTTTTGTTGCCATAGTCATGACTCCTTTATTTGTTATAAGAGCGCTTACATTTTTGTATTCGCTATTTGTTGACAACCCCATTCTATCCCTTAGGGTATTATTTTGTCTACTTAATAAATATAAACACCCCTATAAGTTCAGATTATAGGGGCTGATTCTGACTGTTTTATCAAGGATTTCCTCGTTTTTCTACTTACTTATAGGCACAAGAAAAAGTGGTTTACAAATCAGTAAACCACTCTTATTAGTTATTTCAATTTTATGATTCTTTTACTTCGAGCAAACCAACTTCACCATCTTCTCGACGATACAAAACATTAGTTGTTTGATCTTCTACATCTACATAGATAAAGAAATCATGTCCCAATAAATCCATTTGAAGAAGCGCTTCTTCTAAATCCATTGGCTTCAAATCAATTTGTTTTGAACGAACGACTTTGGGTTGCACAACATCTGCATCTTCAACTAGAGCATCTGTAAAGAGTTGACTTGTCGCAACTTTATTTTTATTCTTGCGTTCGATTTTAGTCTTATTTTTACGAATCTGACGTTCAATTTTATCTGTTACAAGATCGATAGAACCATACATATCTTGAGAAACATCTTCTGCACGAAGAGTAATAGATCCAAGTGGAATTGTTACTTCAACCTTTGCTGTTTTCTCACGGTAAACTTTCAAATTCACACGTGCATCCAACTCTTGCTCTGGTTGGAAATACTTTTCGATCTTTTCGAGTTTAGAAACTACATAATCACGAATTGCTTCTGTTACTTCTAGGTTTTCACCACGGATACTATATTTAATCATATAAGTACCTTCTTTCTAAACATTTTTGTTTTTCTAACTATATTATAACGCTTTCATTTTCATTTTGCAAATTTTTTCCTCATCTTACAAGGGAAAAAGTTTTAACTTCCAAAGCACCTGCTTCTTCCAAAAGTCGTTTCACACGATTCACAGTTGCCCCTGTTGTATAGATGTCATCAATCAGCAAAATCTTCTTAGGAAGTGAGATTCCATCTTTAATAAAAAATGGAATTTCAGTAGCCAACCTTTCCAAACGGCTTTTAGAAGAACTAGCGCTCTCTTCTCTTTTTCCTAATATATCTTTAAAAGAAAAGCCTGCTGCCTCAACCAAACCCTCGACTTGGTTGAACCCCCTCTCAAGCAATCTTCCAGGACTTAGGGGAATTACAACAAATTGATAACCTTTATACTTTTTCAGCTCCTCAGCAAGAACAGAAGCAAAAACTTTTCTAAGCAAAAAATCGCCATCAAACTTATAGCGACTGAAAAAGTCTTTCATAGCTTGATTATAGGTAAAGATTGCCTTATGATCAACACGAACTCCTTCTTTACACCAAAACTTACAATCTTGACACTTAGTTGACATATCTGTTTTCATACAGTTTGGACAATAATTCTCTCCAATCTTCTCAAAACTAGAAGCACAAGCTGAGCAAAGATAACTGCAGTCATCCTTCAAAAGGAAGAGACTGCTAAAAGTCAGCTCACTCTTTGTAGTCTGGCCACATAATAAACAGTTCATAACCCTGCCTCCTTATTCATCTGCTTGATTTCCTTGATTGCCTTCTTGATGGAAGCATTTAATCCATCATGAAAGAAGAGCAACTCACCAGTTGGTCTATCCATACTGCGTCCAACTCGCCCTCCAATCTGAATCAAACTAGACTTGGTAAAGAGACGATGATTAGCTTCTACTACGAAAACATCCACACAAGGGAAGGTAACCCCGCGTTCCAAGATTGTCGTACTGATTAGTATTGTTAGTTCTCCATCTCGAAAAGCTTGCACCTGCTCTAATCGGTCTTCTGTCACAGAAGACACAAAGCCGATATTCTCATTCGGGTACTGCTCCTTCAAGATTTCTTTTAGTTTTTCGCCTTTCTTAATCTCTGATGCAAAAATCAGTAAGGGATAACCTGTTCTTCTCTGTTTCTCAATATAAGTCTTTAACTTGGTTGACAATTGATTTTTCTCTAAACAGCGATTAAAATCCGATAACCAGACTGGTTTAGGAATAATCAATGGATTTCCATGAAATCGTCTTGGCAAGCTCAATCGTTTTAATTCTCCTGTGCGAACCTTCTTATCTAACTCATCTGTAGAAGTCGCTGTAAGGAATATCTTTAACCCCTCCTCCTTTACACATTGGTTTACAGCGTAGTAAAGTATAGGGTTGTCAACATAAGGAAAGGCATCTACTTCATCTACTATCAGCAAATCAAAAGCATGATGAAATTTTAACAACTGGTGAGTCGTTGCAACAACTAGTGGAGTTCGAAAATAGGGCTCTGATTCGCCATGAAGCAGTGCTATCTCACAAGCAAAGTCATTCTGCAGTCGCTTATACAATTCCAAACATACATCAATTCGAGGACTGGCCAAACACACTGCACCACCATTATTGATTACCTTGGCCACAACTTGATAAATCATCTCCGTCTTTCCAGCTCCTGTTACAGCATGAACCAAGGTCGGTTCTTTCTTTTCGACTGCTCGAATCAATCCCTCTGACACCTTCTCCTGAAAAGGGGTTAACTTACCACGCCACTTGAGGACATCTTGCTTAGGAAAATCTTCTTGCGGAAAATAGTATAAGGCTTGATCACTCCTGACTCGCTTCATCAGTAAGCACTCCCTACAATAGTATGCGCCAATAGGCAAATACCATTCTTCTAGAATCGAACTATTACAACGTTGACAAAACAGTTTCCCCTTCTCTTTTCTCATTGCTGGCAGTCTCACTGCTACCTGTCGTTCTTCTTCCGTTAATTCTTTCTCAGTAAACAAGCGACCGAGGTAATTTGGATTTACTTTCATACTTTAATATTCGTAAAAATCTAGCACTTTAGATATTTTTTTAGTACAATTGAATCATGGAATTTAGAACAATTAAAGAGGATGGGCAGGTCCAAGAAGAAATCAAAAAATCCCGCTTTATCTGTCATGTCAAGCGTGTTTATAGCGAAGAAGAGGCTCGTGACTTCATCACTACCATCAAAAAAGAACACTATAAAGCCACCCATAACTGCTCTGCTTTTATTATAGGGGAACGCAGTGAAATCAAACGTACGAGTGATGATGGGGAACCTAGTGGTACTGCTGGAGTCCCTATGCTGGGTGTCTTAGAAAATCATAATCTAACCAATCTCTGTGTGGTAGTGACACGCTACTTTGGTGGCATCAAACTAGGTGCTGGCGGTTTGATCCGTGCCTATGCAGGTAGTGTGGCCTTGGCTGTCAAAGAAATTGGCATTATTGAAATCAAAGAACAGGCTGGTATAGACATTCAGATGTCCTACACTCAGTATCAAGAATATGGCAATTTTCTTAAAGAACATAATCTCATGGAGCTGGATACAAACTTTACAGATCAAGTTGATACAATGATTTATGTTGATAAGGAAGAGAAAGAAAATATCAAGGCTGCTCTTGTAGAGTTTTTTAATGGAAAGGTTACTTTAACGGATCAAGGTTTACGAGAAGTTGAAGTCCCTGTAAACTTAGTGTAAACAAAGGAGAAATACATGGCGTTTGGAAAATTTATTCAAGGACTTGCTGGTAACTTCAGCGAGGAAAACAAAGAGACTCTTATCAAAGAATATGGACAATATCTACTAGAGAATGAAGAAATTCAAAGTGGATATAAACTTATTCGCGATTCAATTATTTTTACAAATATCCGTATCATCTTTACAGATAAGCAAGGTGCCACTGGTCGCAAGATGTCTGTTAAGTCACTCTTTTTGATGAACATTGTAAACATTGAAATGGAAACTGCTGGAGCAGGTATAGATGATAGTGAGATTACGATCACTTATTTAGAAAATGTCTTTCTAAAAGCACATAATGAGCATCTGAGTTTCCATAAATTTGAATTCCCTAAAAAAACGGACATCCTTCCGCTTTACACCTATTTATTAGAATTGGCTTATCACAATCGATTAAAAATTAATGGCTTAGACCTTTGATATAAAAAAATCCTATCACTTTGATAGGATTTCTATATTTTACAAATAGCCTTGAGCGCGTTATACTAGTATCATCTTATACAAAGAGGTATATCTATGACTATTTATAATAATATCACTGAACTAATTGGACAAACACCGATTGTTAAACTCAACAACATTGTTCCAGAGGGTGCTGCAGACGTCTATGTTAAACTAGAAGCTTTTAACCCTGGATCGTCAGTAAAAGACCGTATTGCCCTTAGTATGATTGAAAAAGCGGAACAAGATGGTATTCTAAAACCGGGTGCTACCATTGTTGAAGCAACGAGTGGAAACACTGGTATCGGTCTTTCATGGGTTGGTGCCGCTAAAGGATATAAAGTTGTTATCGTCATGCCTGAAACGATGAGTGTGGAACGACGTAAGATTATCCAAGCCTATGGTGCTGAACTCGTCCTTACTCCTGGAAGTGAAGGAATGAAAGGGGCTATTGCCAAAGCTCAGGAAATCGCCGCTGAACGTGACGGCTTCCTTCCCCTCCAATTTAATAATCCAGCTAATCCAGAAGTGCACGAAAGAACAACAGGAGCTGAAATACTGGCTGCTTTCGGTTCTGATGGACTAGATGCTTTTGTGGGTGGTGTTGGCACCGGTGGAACGATCTCAGGTGTTTCTCACGCTCTTAAAGCAGCAAATTCAAACATTCAAGTTTATGCAGTTGAGGCAGACGAGTCAGCTATCTTGTCTGGTGAAAAACCAGGACCTCACAAAATTCAAGGCATCTCAGCTGGATTTATTCCTGAAACCCTTGATACAAAAGCCTATGATGGTATCGTCCGCGTAACGTCAGATGATGCTCTAGCACTCGGACGTGAAATTGGTGGAAAAGAAGGCTTCCTTGTTGGGATTTCTTCAGCTGCAGCAATTTACGGGGCAATTGAGGTTGCCAAGAAATTAGGTACAGAGAAGAAAGTTCTTGCTTTAGCACCAGATAACGGCGAACGTTATTTGTCTACAGCACTCTACGAATTTGAAGTGTAGTCTCCTAAATGCACTTAGCCCTTATTAAAGGGCTTTTTATATACTCATATAGAGCCTATTCTCTAAAACAAAGTTTTGGGGCAGATAAAGGCTTGCTGGGGTTACACGAGATGTAATCTGAGAGGTAAGCGTCAAGTGAGAATTAACATGGGATTCATACTCATGGCCAATAACCTCTTAAAATACAATAAGAGAAGGAGTCAAAATTAAAAAGCTAGAGTTCCTCAATTGGAAACCTCTAGCTTTTTTGTGGCTGAGAACTATTTTGTTTCAGATTCTTTAGTTATTCAAGGCTGCTGCCATTGTAGCTGCAACTTCAGCTTCAAAATCATTTGCAGCTTTTTCGATACCTTCACCAACTTCAAAGCGAGCGAACTCAACTACTGAAGCGTTAACTGAATCAAGGTAGGCTTCAACCGTCTTGCTGTCATCCATGATGTATACTTGTGCAAGAAGTGTGTATGCTTGGTCAACTTTAGTGTTGTCAAGCATGAAGCGATCCATTTTACCTGGGATGATTTTATCCCAGATTTTTTCCGGTTTGCCTTCTGCAACCAATTCAGCTTTGATATCTTCTTCAGCTTGAGCAATCACTTCATCAGTCAATTGAGCTTTTGATCCATATTTCAAGTGTGGAAGAGCTGGTTTACCAACCATTGCACGGCTATCATTATCTTGGTCAATCACGTGGTTCAATTGTGCCAACTCATCTTTAACGAACTGCTCATCCAATTCTTTGTAAGAAAGAACTGTTGGTTTCATCGCAGCAATGTGCATTGAGATTTGTTTAGCAAGCGCTTCGTCTCCACCTTCAATAACAGAGATAACACCAATTCGACCACCATTGTGTTGGTATGCTCCAAAGTGTTGCGCATCTGTTTTTTCAAGCAAAGCAAAACGACGGAATGAGATTTTTTCACCGATTGTAGCTGTTGCAGATACATAGGCTGCTTCAAGAGTTTCACCTGAAGGCATTGTCAAAGCAAGTGCTTCTTCGTTGTTCGCTGGTTTACCTTCAGCAATTACTTTAGCTGTTGCATTTACCAACTCAACGAATTGAGCGTTTTTCGCAACGAAGTCAGTTTCAGCATTTACTTCAACTACTGCTGCAACGTTACCGTTAACAAATACACCAGTCAAACCTTCAGCTGCAACACGGTCAGCTTTCTTAGCTGCCTTAGCCATACCTTTTTCACGAAGCAATTCGATTGCTTTTTCGATATCACCTTCAACTTCAACCAATGCTTTCTTAGCGTCCATAACACCAGCACCAGATTTTTCACGCAACTCTTTAACAAGTTTAGCTGTAATTTCTGCCATTTTGATTCTCCTATATTTTTTAAAAATAGGAGAGCCGGGCTAAGCCCCGCCCTCCTAGGTAATGATTACTTATTTGAATTAAGCGTTGTCGCCTTCTACAACTTCAACGATTTCTTCGATTGAGTCAGCTTGAGCTTCTGAAGCTTCAAATTCTGCTGCATCTTCACCTTGACGTCCTTCGATGATAGCGTCAGCCAATTTAGCTGTGATCAATTTAACCGCGCGGATAGCGTCATCGTTAGCTGGGATGATTACATCGATATCGTCTGGATCAGTGTTTGTGTCAACCATCGCTACAACTGGGATTCCCAATTTTTTAGCTTCTTTAACAGCGATTTGTTCTTTATGTGGGTCAACTACGTACATTACATCTGGGATACGAGGCATGTCTTCGATACCACCCAAGAATTTTTCAAGACGTGCACGTTGTTTGTTAAGAAGTGCAACTTCTTTCTTAGGAAGAACATCAAAGATTCCTTCTTCTTCCATGCGTTTGATTTCTTTCAAACGAGCAATACGTTTTTGGATAGTTCCCCAGTTCGTAAGAGTTCCACCCAACCAACGGTGGTTGATGTAGTATTGACCTGAACGTTCTGCTTCTTCCTTAACAGCATCAGCAGCTTGTTTCTTAGTACCAACAAACAATACAACTGCATCGTTAGCCGCAGCATCACGCATGAAGTCGTATGCTTGGTCAGCGTATTTTACAGTTTGTTGCAAGTCGATAACGTGGATTCCGTTACGTTCAGTGAAGATGTACTTAGCCATCTTAGGGTTCCAGCGACGAGTTTGGTGACCAAAGTGTACACCAGCCTCAAGAAGTTGTTTCATTGAAATTACTGCCATGAGTATTTCTCCTTTTTGTTTTTTTCCTCTTCTTGATTTCAACTTGCAAAACGACCCGAGGGCAACAGTTTCACAATTCATCAAGAATGAGTATTATCGTTTACACGACAAGTTTCATTCTACCACATTTTAGCGATATTTTCAAGTGATTTTGATAGATTTCGATCTTGCTCTCGATTAAAAATAATAAAAGAGGCTCAAATCGAGCCTCTTCGTTTCATTCATTAGTTTGGATAAATGTAAGTAACATAACCTTCAGATGTTGTAGTTGGGTTGAACCATCCACGTTTGTTACCGATTGTACGATCTCCACCATAGTTTGATTCTGATACTTGAATACGAGTAGTTGAATCAACTGCTGTAACAACCGCTACGTGTCCATAGCCACCATCATTCCAACATGCAATCGCACCAACTTGTGGTTGAGAACCAGTACGGAAACCTGCAGCTGCTGCACTTGTAGCCCACTGTGCTCCGTTACCCCAGTAATCTCCAGCCCAAGGTGCTAATGTTTTAGCTCCCCAAGTACATTCACCAGTTGGATAACTTGAAGCATTTGTACTGTATGTTGGACGTTGTCTAGTAGGAGTTGGAGTAGGTGTAGGTGCTGGAGTGTAGCTTGAGTCCTCGTCATCAGATGCTGATGCTGACGTTGATGTAGATGTTGCTTGCACTTGAGCTGAGAAACTTGTGTTTCCAGAAGCAACAACTGATTGTTGTTGACTTGTTTGACGTGCTTTATAAGCTGCCTCTGCTTCAGCTGCTGCTTTCGCTTCTGCCTCTGCTGCTGCTTTTTGTTCCAACAAGGTAGCTTTCTCACCTTCTGCAGTAGCTTTCTCTGCAGCAAGGTTCAACTCAGCAACTTTTAACTCCGCCTGTTTTGTTGTCAATGTCTGTGCATCGTCAGCAAGCGTTTGTTGGTTCGCAATGACAGTATTGATTGCTTCATTATTTGCGACTTGTTTTTCTGAAATTGATTTTTTATCAGCTTTTTGTTGCTCTAACATTTTGTTGTTAGCCGATACAATCTCGCTCATAGCCGCAACACGGGAAATAGCTTCTGTAATTGATTTTGAATTTACAATTGTGTTGATATAGCTAGTTGCAGCACCGTTTGTTTGTGCGCTACGTGCTTGTTTTTCCAAAGATTCATTACGAGCAACAATATTCTTAGAGAGCTCTGTAATTTCTCCTTCGAGTTTTTTAGATTCCGCTTGTAGTGTTTCATTTTCAGCTTGTAAGTTTGCTTGCTGTGTTTGAATGGCTGTAACTTGCGTTTGGATTTCATCTACCTGTTGTTGAGCTTCTTTTTGTTGAGCTGTCAAGTCACTAATCTTACTATCTTGAGCAGCAATTTTTTCATCAGTTGTTTCAGCGTGAACAGTTGTTAACACTGCCACTTGAGACACTAATACTGTACTTAATAAAAGTGACGCTAAGATTTTTTTCTTCATATTGTGTAGATACTCCTTCTATTTAAGACATTACTAGTATACCAAAAAAAGACATAATAAATATTACGCCTTTGTTACATTTTTATTTCTTTCTTATAGATAATATTTTTCAAAAATATATTGGAAAATAAGCATCCATAAAAAGTTTAAAATCATTGATGGGACAAGGCTGTAAACAATGAAAACTGGCATTGATTCTACTGTCAGTCCCATAGCAAGGGCCAGAAGATAACTACCCATATCAAATAGGAAGCTCATCACAACTATTGTTAACATTCTCGTCCAACGGTTCAACAAAGTTACACTATTAAACTTGTGAAGTGAGGCACCTATCAAGATAAATAAAAGTGTCGCAATTCCTATCAAGTGGAAAAAATAGATATCGTACACCAAACCTGCTATACAGCAATAAGCTAAATAGAAGTATTCTGATACCTCAATTGTCTCAAACAAGAGAAATAAAAACAGGAAATGACTTGCTAAGTGAAAATGTGGATAAAAGGATTCTACTAATTGACCAATATGTGCATCAATTAGCACAAGAAAAGGAAGTAAAAAGAAAATACCAACTTGTTTTAACAGTCTCATTGCTAATTCCCCACTAACTCTACCACATGAAGATCTTTAGTATCAGCACTTAACTTTACTGTTACCTCTCGTGTTAGATAATCACTGCTATGAGTTGTAGCAACAACCTCTCCAACAGGAATATCCTTAACATTAAAGTTTCCAAGCCCCCCTGTAGTCACCCTATCTCCGGCACTAATGTCGTTGTTACTGTTTAATTGACTAATTTTAAGAAGTTCGGTTTCTTTGTCATAACCAACGATAATTCCGTAAATTTCAGTAGAACCATGCAAGATTTTAACGGAAATTTTGTCTGAATTTTCGGTGTTTGTCAATAGGTTGATCGTTGTTGAATGATCCTCCACTTTTGAAACACTGCCAATCAAGCCCCCGTTTGCAATGGCCAACATATTTTCAGAAGCACCCTTTGAACTTCCTGCATCTATCGTTAACTCTTGCTTCCAAAATACCGGTGAGCGCGTAATCACATCTGCTGCTAAGTTTTTTGTAGCCTGCAATTTTGACTTCATATCCAGCAACTGACGTAGTTGTTCATTTTCATTTTTTAAACTTTCTGATTGATTAGACTCCACTTCTAGTTTGTAGAGTTGCTTTTTTAAGCTTTCATTTTCATTATAAGTCTGCGTCAAATGTCCCAAATCTGATTTGAAAGTATCAAACCACTGAAAGGGTTTTTGGACAATTCTATCTACTAAGGAAATCCCATCTCCTAGTTTTGTCACGATAGCGCTTGAATAGGTTGTCACTAATAGTACAGAAACTGCCAGAACTGTGACAAAAACGATGATTAGATATTTTGATTTTTTAAAACGGTTCATATTCCTACCTTTATACTAAAAATCTGCTACAGTGAGCTTCTTATCAATCCTACAAACCTGCTAAGATTTTAAGAAAAATAAGAAACATCCCAGTACCAAAATCACAAGAATTGCCAGTGTATCCTTTTGACTCCATCTCAATTGTCTATACTGACTTCTACCCTTTCCTCCCTGATAACCACGCGCTTCCATGGCTATTGCCAATGAATCTGCACGCTTTAAGCTCGTCGCAAAAAGAGGAATTAAAATTGGAATCATAGCCTTTACTTTTTGAACGATGCTTCCCTCGCCAAAATCAACTCCACGAGCTTTTTGAGCATTCATAATTCTCGTCGTGTCATCCATCAAAGTTGGAACAAAACGCAAACTCATTGATAACATCAGACCAATTTCATGAACGGGAACTTTCACGCGTTTCAGCGGTGCCAAAAGAGCTTCAACTGCAGCTGCCAGACTCAAAGGCATGGTCGTTAAGGTTAGCAAGGTTGAAAAGAAAATAATCAACACAAAACGACAGAAAATGATTCCCGCTTGTTGCAAAGCATAATCCGTTATTCTTATAAAAGAAAACTCAAATAGGATATTTCCACTTGAAATGAAAAAGAGCTGAAAAAGAGTCGTAAAAGCAATCAGGAAGAACATGGATTTTAATCCCTGAACGAAAAATGAGAGAGAAACGCCTGACAAAGCGATAAATATACCTGTCGCTATAAACAAAATGAGATTGGTGAGAGGATTATTGGCCCAAAATACAATCAAAATTAACAGGATCATAGCGAGCAATTTACTACGTGGATCCAAACGATGAATGATGGAATCCCCCGGTATATAACGCCCTAAAATCATACTATCCATTTAGCGACTCCTTAAACTCCTCTATCTTGATTGGCAGTTTTTTAAAAGCTACACCCCTATCTGCCAAACGTTTACAAAAGGCTGTGATTTTAGGCACACCTAACTGTACTTTTTCCATAGAGGCTACATCTTGGAAAACTTCGCTCGGTTTACCACTTTTGACTAAACGCCCCTTTTCCATAACATAGACCTGATCAGCATACGTAGCTACGTCATCCATCAAATGCGTTACCAGAACGATTGTCATTCCAGAAAGGTGGAGTTTTTTAAACAAGGTCATCAATTCTTTTCTGCCCAGAGGATCTAGCCCTGCTGTTGGCTCATCCAAAACCAGGACAGTTGGCTCCATGGCTAGCATACCTGCTATAGCCACACGTCTCATCTGACCACCCGAAAGTTCAAAAGGACTGCGCTCAAAAAGTGACTCATCAATGCCTACCAAGGCTAACTTTTCACGCGCAATTTTCTTGGCCTCTTCCTCAGAAACTCCAAAATTTTGTGGTCCAAAAGCAACATCTTTCAAAACAGTCTCTTCGAAAATCTGATTTTCAGCAAATTGAAACACTAGACCAACCTGCTTTCGAATCTGTCGAATTTCTTTATTTGTTGATGTAGGGGTAATGACGGTATCGAAAACTCGAACAGAACCCTTGCTTGGAAGCAATAGCCCATTTAAAAGCTGTAAGATCGTCGATTTCCCACTACCTGTATGTCCTATCAAAGCTGTATAGGAGCCGTCCTCAATCGTCAAGGAAACATCAGTCAAGGCTGATGAAGATAGGGGAGTCCCCTCTTGATAGGTAAAGCTCACATTTTCTAGAGTAATTCCCATAACTTGTCCTCTAGCTCTCCTTCTGTCAAATAGCCATCCGGCAACTGATAGCCTGTCTTTCTCAAAGATTCTCTCAATTGATTCGTAAAGGGATCATCTAAGCCTATCTGGTCAAGGTCGTCCCGAGAAAAAAGTTCTCTTGGGCTACTGGTTGACTCCACTTGGCCTTTTTTCATGACCAGGACACGGTCACTCATCGCAACTTCTTCCAAGTCATGCGTAATGGAAACAACTGTCATCTGATAGTCTTTTCGAATCTCTTGAACTGTCTGAATCAGTTCTCTGCGCCCCTCAGGATCCAACATACTTGTAGCCTCATCCAGAATCAAAATAGCAGGTCTCAAGGCAACAACTCCTGCAATAGCCACCCGTTGTTTTTGTCCACCAGATAAACGAGCTGGTTCTCTCTTCTTAAAGTCCAGCATCCCTACCAACTCCAAAGATTCAGACACTCTCCTCTTCATTTCTTCACGAGGAAGTCCCTGATTTTCTAAGCCAAAGGCGACATCATCTTCAACAGTTGCCCCCACAAATTGGTTATCTGGATTTTGAAAAACCATACCAATTTGACGGCGTAAGTCCCAAACATTCTCAGAGGACAACAACTGCCCATCTATCCAGATTTCCCCAGACTCTGCTTCAAGCAAGCCATCAAGCAAACGGATAGTTGTCGATTTCCCACTCCCATTATGACCTACAATCGAAAGCCATTCTCCCCGTTTCACGTGAAACGAGACATTATTAACGTCATAATGTTCCTGGTCTTCCTTGTAACGAAAAGACAGATTTTTTACTTCAATAATCGATTTCATTTCGAACCAAATGTCCCTTTGAATACATGAGCGCTACCCTTAAAATAATCATAGCCAGAGTAGATAGTGAAAAACAAAGCGATATAAAGCAACAGTTGACCAATTAAATTCCAATGTAAGAGCAAAAAGATAATGGCAAACATCTGACTAAAGGTCTTGATTTTCCCTGGCATCGCTGCTGCTAGAACTGTCCCTCCAGTCTCAACAAGCAACAAGCGTAAGCCTGTCACCGCAAGTTCACGACAGACGATAATAGCAACAACCCAAGCTGGAGCCATACCTAACTCAATCAACATGATGAAAGCTGACATAACCAACAGCTTATCGGCCATCGGATCAGCAAATTTTCCAAAATTGCTGACTACATTCCATTTACGAGCAAGGTAGCCATCGAGATAATCCGTTATACTAGCAACTGCAAAGATGATCGCTGCTAGCAAATGACTGCCTTGTGAATGGCCCAAAGTCAAAATAAGAATAAAGAGAGGTATAAAGAGAATTCTACCAATAGTTAATACATTAGGAATTTGTTCTTTTTTCATTGATTTTTCCTTAATCTGTAGTAAATGTAAGTGTCACAGTTCCAGTCTGAGTTGTCAGCTTCGAAGTATCAATCGTTTGATTGTCCACAGTCACAGTAACTCCCTTTACCACACCCAAAGTAATAGTTACAGAATCTTTCGTTGAAACTGTTGTTTTTGCATTCTTATTGTCTGCGGATAGTGTCACACCACCTTCCAACTCACTTCCCGAAACACTAACCCAGCTAGTCGTATCTGAAACTGCCAGCTGAACAGTAGCTGTTTCCTTACTCGTTTTATAGAGAGCTTCAATGCGGTTTCCTTCGCCTGACACTGTAATAGTTGATTCCGTAGTAGAAGACGAGCTAGACGTCTGACTACTAGAAGATGAACTAGATGAGGTTGTTGAACTAGTTGAGTTCACAACGCTATAATTAGCTGAAGAAGGACTTGGCTGAGTTTGGATGTAGTTCCAAACATAGTAAGTCACAAAAATTAAAATCGACAAAGCAAATAGAACGAAATAAAACAAAGGAAGATAAGACGTTTTTTTCTTATTTGATCGTCTGCGACCAGACAAGTCTTCTTCATCAACATCAACCTCTTCATAAGTGATCATACTACCTGAATCATAGGCGTCCAAAACAATTCTCTCATCCAACTCTACTGCCCAGGCATATTTTCTTAAAAAAGAACGAGCGTAGAAGGTACTAGGAAGTAAATCGAAATCATCAGCCTCCATGGCTTCTAGAAAATGCAACTGAATTTCAGTTTTTTCCTGTAATTCTTCCAAACTCAATCCCTGGTTAATTCTAGCTAAACGTAGAACCTCGCCAATTGTTTTTTTTCTCATACGTATCATTCCTTCTTTCTAGTATTAGTCATCTTTTAAGCTGGAAAGATGGTAAAATCAACTAAATCACCATCATCAATCAAACGATGTCCAGCTTCTAGAACATCCTCCAAAGTAATTTCCTGTAAAATTTTTGGAAAATCAAAAATTGTTTCTCCGCGATCCATCGGATCGTATTGAGTTGCAATAAATTCCAAGGAGTTCATGCTACTGAAAAACTCCCCAAACATCTCACTCTTAACAAGATCTAAATGTTCCTCTGTAATATCCGTATCACTACTAAACTGACGAATCGCTTTCCGAAATTGATGCGACAGAGAAACAGGCTCTTTGGTATCCATTGTCAATATCACAAAATGAAAGCGACTGTTGACTTCAACCTCAAGTGACAATGACGCATCTAACTTCCCAGACTCATATAACCTTTGAAAACGATCTGAGGTCCAGCCAAACATCATCGTAAATAGTATTTTCAATAAAATATTGTAACGATAAGACTCAGCTTCTGTTATTTGCCCATTACCTCTAATCGCAACAGCAAGTTTGGGTGAAGAAACTTCCATCCGAAGACTATCTGTTTGCTTCACAGGCTGCAAGGGTAGTTTCTCTTTTGTAACTGTAAACTGTTCTAAAGTCTTCTTTTCCTTTTTCGAAAAGTATTCCTCTACAACTTTTACATCAATATTTCCAGCTAAAAACAATGACATGTTGACAGGTTTGTAAAACTCTGTAAAGTTCTCTTTTAAATTTGAAACCTGAATCTCAGAAATTGATTTTTCACTTCCAACAATATCTGTTGCTAAAGGAGTATCAGGATAAAGGTTGGCTAATGTTGCAAAAAATAAACGTGAGTCTGGATCGTCTTGGTACATCTTTCGTTCTTGCTGGATAATAGCCTGTTCCCTCAAAACAGACTCTTCTGTAAAATGAACATCTCCGACTAACTCATTTAGCATATCTAAATTCTCTAATAGATGGTCAATTGTTGAAAAAAGATAGCTGGTCTTAGTAAAGCTTGTAAAGGCATTACTGTCCGCACCTAATCGAGTAAAAGCTGCCATCATATCCTCAGAATTTTCTCTTTCAAACAATTTATGTTCAAGAAAATGTGCAATTCCTGCTGGATGATGACGTAAACCTTTTTCCAAGCTTGTATAAGTTGCATCTACAGAACCAAATTGAACCGTTACAATCCCATAAACCTCATTGAAATCTTGCTTATGGAGTAAAGAAACTGTCAATCCATTTGACAATTGTGTTTTGTAGACTGTTTCCTTTACAGCAGGATAGTATTTTTCTTCAAAAGTAACCTTTGTCATTCTACTCCTTCCATAAAGTAAATCGCTTGTAACTTCAAACTGTTGGCAACTTTACATACAGCTTCTTTATCAACACTCTCTAATTTTGCCACCAATCGATCAATATCAAAGCTTGATTTCCCCAATAGAGCATTCAAATAGGCTCTTTCAACCAGGGTCTGTTGATTATCTTGAGCCATCAACAAAGATCGTCGAATCATCTCCTTGGTTTGTTCAAGTTCAAAATCTGTAAAGTTACCCTTTTTCAGATCTAGCAATTGATGATTCATCATTTTTCTAGCCTGATTTCGATTTTCTCTATCAATACCCGCATACATCCTTAACAGACCACTAAACAAATCCAATTGACTAGAGACTGAATAGGCTATTCCAGCATTTTCACGAACATTTGTAAAGAGTTTCGAATGTGCGAATTCACCCAACAGACCATTCATAACAAGCATGGGCAAATGCTCATCATCACCATATTCTACAGGAGAATGATAGCCTAATTCCAAAATAGATTGCCCAACATTCCTCTGAAACATTCCTTCTCGTAGAACATTCGAATAAGATTGATGGTACTGGATAGTGACGCCGTTCTCTCTAGCTGTAAAGGGTAATGACTTCAGTGATTCTGTAATTTCTACTTCGTTGAAATCACCTAAGAAAAAGAAATCAATACGATCATTTTTCAGAGCATTTTGAAAGCACGTGTAGCTACTTTCCGGAGACTCATTTGAAATGCTATTTCGTAAATCACTGTATCTCAATTGAAGACGCTCATCATGGAAGAACAAGCTATCCAACTCCTTATGAGCAAAATAAAATGAATCATCCATATCAGTAGCTAAACTAGCCAATAATTGTTTTTTTTCAATTTTAAATAAGGCTGGCTCAAAAGCACCATCTTGAACTAAGGGGGAAAATAAAGTCTGTTTCACCAATTCCAAAATTTGAGAAGTCAAGACATTCTTTTTACTTAAAAAATCATCTCTCACATAGGTAAATGTTAGATCAAGAATATGTGCCTGTCCCCTACGATAAGCACCTGTAGAAATATCTGTTCCATATAAACTTGCCAAGTATCTGCGAAATGCTTGTGATGTTGGGTAAGCTTGATTTGCCGTCTCCAACATACTTGCACTTAACATGCGTCCTGCTATTGTCTCAAGAGATAAGGGAGCAGTAAAACGAATAGTAATTTTATTTGTTTTAAACTTTTTGGATTGAACAAAATGTGCTGAAATTCCAGGCACCAATTCCATACCTTACCTCCTTACATATAGAGTTCTATTATACCACGAAAATCAAAATTTTTCTTGTTCTCTTTATAGCTTTAAAGAGTAAAATCGTTTTCATTTCAACTGACTTTCCTTCAGCTATTTCGATGAAAATATGGTATAATACCAAAGATTGAGGTGAATTATGGAATACAAATTATTTGAAGAATTTATCACGCTCCAAGCCCTCCTAAAAGAGCTTGGAATTATACAAAGCGGCGGTGCTATCAAAGCCTTTTTAATAGAGCATCAAGTTTACTTTAATGGTGAGTTAGAAAGTAGACGTGGGAAAAAAATCCGTATTGGAGATACAATTGACATTCCTGATTTAAAGGTTGACATCACCTTGACACAACCAAGTTTAAAAGAGCAAGAAGAATATCAAGCAGACAAGATTGAGAAAGAGCGAATTGCTAAACTTGTCAAAGAGATGAATAAAGGTGTCAAGAAAGAAAAACAAAAAACTTCTTCATCACCTAAGACCAAACAAGCTCCACGTTTTCCAGGAAGATAACTATGTGGCTCCAACATTTAACAATTAAAACCTTTCGAAACTATAAAGAGGCAAAAATTGATTTCAATCCAAAATTAAATATCTTTCTAGGTCAAAATGCACAAGGAAAAACCAATATTCTAGAAGCAATCTATTTCTTGGCCTTGACACGTAGTCATCGGACTCGGACAGATAAAAATCTCATTCATTTTGATGACGAGCAACTCCATCTTTCTGGCTTGCTACAGAAAAAAACAGGTTCTATTCCTCTAGAAATTGATTTAACGCCAAAAGGGCGTGTGACTAAAGTCAATCACTTAAAGCAAGCTCGCCTCTCAGACTACATCGGACATATGAATGTGGTCCTCTTTGCACCTGAAGATCTCCAGTTAATTAAAGGGGCCCCCTCTGTTCGTCGAAAATTTATAGACATTGAACTGGGACAAATTAAACCAATCTACTTGTCAGACCTATCAAACTATAACCATATACTCAAACAAAGAAATACCTACCTAAAATCCAGCCAAAAAATTGACGAAACATTTCTGTCAGTCTTAGATGATCAGTTAGTAGAATACGGTTGTCGCGTCATAAAGCATCGGATAAAATTCATTAAAGAGTTAGAGAAATTTGGTCAAAAAAAACACTTAGAAATTTCAAATCAATTAGAAGAGTTGTCAATATTTTATCAATCATCTGTCAACTTCACTGATGAAGAACAGCTAACGAATTCTTTTGAAATCGCTTTAGAAAAAAGTAGATCCAGAGATTTATTTAAAAAGAATACTGGTGTTGGTCCTCATCGAGATGATATTTCTTTTTATATAAATGGGATGGATGCTAGTTTTGGAAGCCAAGGCCAACATCGTAGTCTCGTCCTGTCTATAAAATTAGCAGAAATCGAACTAATGGAAAGTATTACTACAGAATCCCCGATATTATTGCTTGACGATGTTATGAGCGAGCTTGACAACACTAGACAACTAAAATTATTAGAAACGATTTCTCAGTCAATCCAAACCTTTATCACAACAACAAGCTTAGATCATCTTCAAAACCTACCAGAAAATCTAAGTATCTTCACTATTCAGGATGGTAAAGTTGCTGTAAACTAAAATTGACAATATTGTAAAAGAACTCCTGTTTTCACGGGAGTTCTTTTTATCTCTTTTACATAGAATAATTTGGTGCCTCATTAGTAATTTGTACATCATGAGGGTGGCTTTCTTTCAAACCAGCACCAGACATTTCAATAAATTGAGCATTATCGTGTAGTTCTTTAAGGTTAGCTGCACCACAGTAACCCATACCAGAGCGGATACCACCAATCATTTGGAAGACAATATCAGCTACCGCTCCTTTATAAGCAACACGACCTTCAATTCCTTCTGGAACAAGTTTGTTTGCTTCATTGACAGAACCTTGGAAGTAACGATCGCTTGAACCTTTCTTCATTGCTGCGATTGATCCCATACCACGGTAAGTCTTGAATTTACGTCCTTGGAAGATTTCAGTTTCACCTGGTGCTTCGTCTGTTCCAGCAAACATTGATCCAAGCATAACAGCATTTCCACCTGCAGCAAGGGCTTTTACAATATCTCCAGAATACTTGATTCCACCGTCAGCAATGATCGTTTTTCCATATTCACGCGCAACAGCTGCTGCATCATAGATTGCTGTAACTTGTGGTACACCAACCCCTGCAATCACACGAGTGGTACAGATAGAACCTGGTCCAATTCCAACTTTGACAACATCTACACCTGCTTCGTAAAGAGCACGCGCACCTTCTGCAGTGGCAATATTACCCGCAATCAAAGTGCGGTCTGGGAAGTGAGCACGAATTTCAGCAATTTTACGTAGAACACCAGCAGAGTGACCATGGGCAGTATCAATAACAATTGCGTCAGCACCTGCTTCAAAAAGGGCTTCGGCACGTTCAAATGTATCTGAAGTAACACCTACTGCACCTGCAACTAAGAGACGACCAAACTCATCTTTGGCAGCATTTGGAAATTCAATCACTTTTTCAATGTCTTTAATAGTAATCAAGCCAGAAAGACGACCTTCTTCATCAACTAAAGGAAGTTTTTCAATACGGTGTTCTTGAAGAATGCTCTCAGCTGTTGCAAGATCTGTACCAACAGGAGCAGTAACAAGATTTTCACTGGTCATGTGGTTTGAGATTGGCTGATTGTAATCTGAAATAAAGCGAAGATCTCGGTTTGTTAGAATACCAACCAATTTACGATTTTCAAGTGTCTCTACAACTGGAACACCACTGATACGGTAACGTCCCATCAGTTCATCTGCTTCAGCAATAGTGTGTTCTGGAGTCAAGAAGAATGGATCAATAATAACACCATTTTCAGAACGTTTTACCTTGCGAACTTCATCTGCCTGTTGCGCAATAGACATATTTTTATGGATTACTCCAAGACCACCTGCACGAGAAATGGCAATAGCCATTTGACTTTCTGTGACTGTATCCATGGCGGCTGTTATAATTGGGATATTTAAAGTCAGATTATCTGCCAATTTTGTTGTTAAATCTGCATCATTAGGCAACACATGACTTTCTGCTGGAATGAGCAATACATCATCAAAAGTAAAACCTTTTTTTAAAAATTTAGTATCCCAATTAGACATTGAAGTTTCCTCTTTTCTTTCTTTTTGAGCTTGACTCTTTTTGTATTGTATCTATCATACCATTCTATGAAAATTTGTCAATTATATTTATGGTAGAAATCATAAAAAAACTATCCCTGTGATCCTATGGAAGAGATAGTTTTATGATTTATTTTTTATCTATAATTTAAAATAATTTAGTCCCATTGCTCCTTTAACTTCAGATAAAGTTTCCCCCGCAACCTCACGCGCTTTCTCACTACCTTTTTGAAGCATATTGTACACTTCTCCCATATCCTTAGCAAATTCGATACGGCGCTCACGAATAGGACCAAGTTCGCGTTCTAATATTTCAAGTAGATAACGTTTCGTCTTTACATCACCAAGACCACCACGTTGATAATGTTCTTTCATATCTGCAATGTCTTGAGCATCTTCTGGACGACTAAACACATCTAGATAATGGAAAACCATATTCCCTTCAATCTTACCTGGATCCTCCACTCGAATATGGTTTGGATCAGTATACATGCTCATGACTTTTTTACGTAAAGTATTCGCATCATCTGCTAGATAAATACCATTATTAAGGGATTTAGACATTTTAGCATTTCCATCTAGACCAGGCAAACGTCCTGCCCTCTCATTTTCTGGATAAATACCTTCTGGTTCCACCAAAACATCACAGTTGTATGCGTTGTTAAAAGAACGAACAATTTCACGAGTTTGCTCAATCATTGGTTTCTGGTCTGTTCCTACAGGAACATAATTGGCCTTGAAAGCAGTAATATCTGCTGCTTGCGCAATTGGATAGACCAAAAATCCTGTCGGAATACTTTCTCCAAACCCTTTTTGAGCAATCTCTGTTTTTACTGTTGGATTCCGTTCCAAACGAGCTAGTGACACCAAATTCATATAGTACATAGACAGCTCAGCCAATTCTGGAATCTGGCTTTGAATAAAGATAGTTGATTTACTTGGATCCAATCCAACTGCTAGATAATCCAAGGCAACATTCCCAATCGATTCTACAATCGTTTGAGGGTCTTTAGCGTGATCTGTCAATGCTTGTTGGTCCGCCAAAAAAACAAACATCTCATACTTGTCTTCTTCCTGCAGTAATACTCTATTTTTAAGACTCCCAACATAATGTCCAATATGCAGTTTTCCTGTTGGGCGATCTCCTGTTAAAATAATGGGTTTCGTCATTTTTTTCTCCTTCGAAATGGTCTCTTCAATTATAGCATTTTTTTGTTAAAATAACAGAAAATTATTTAAATCAGACAACTAACTCATTGTAAACAAACCTGTAAACTTAATTGACATAAAATTGACAAACAAAAATTTGAATATTTCTCTCTTTTCTAGTAGAATAAATGTATTACATATTATAGGAGAAAAA
Organism: Streptococcus sp. CM6; assembly: GCF_000526095.1. NCBI lineage: Bacteria > Bacillati > Bacillota > Bacilli > Lactobacillales > Streptococcaceae > Streptococcus > Streptococcus sp. CM6. Next base: position 150,046 of record NZ_JATS01000009.1, read on the forward strand.
CATTGCTTACAGTATCTGATGTTTCACTACGTTTTAGTGATCGCAAACTTTTTGATGATGTCAATATCAAATTTACAGAAGGAAATACATACGGATTAATTGGTGCTAATGGTGCTGGGAAGTCTACATTCTTAAAAATCTTGGCTGGTGATATTGAGCCAACAACTGGTCACATCTCTCTTGGTCCAGATGAACGTCTCTCTGTTCTCCGTCAAAATCATTTTGACTATGAAGATGAGCGTGTCATTGATGTCGTCATTATGGGAAATGAAAAACTTTATAGCATCATGAAGGAGAAAGATGCTATTTATATGAAGGAAGATTTTTCCGATGAAGATGGTGTTCGTGCGGCCGAACTCGAAGGTGAATTTGCCGAACTTGGAGGTTGGGAGGCAGAAAGTGAAGCGTCTCAATTACTTCAAAACCTAAACATTCCAGAAGAATTGCACTATCAAAACATGAGCGAATTGGCCAATGGTGACAAGGTGAAGGTTCTCCTTGCTAAAGCTCTATTTGGTAAACCAGACGTCCTTCTTTTGGACGAGCCAACCAACGGGTTGGACATCCAATCTATTACTTGGCTAGAAGACTTCTTGATTGACTTTGATAACACCGTTATCGTTGTATCCCATGACCGTCACTTCTTAAACAAAGTATGTACTCATATGGCCGACCTTGACTTTGGAAAAATCAAACTCTATGTTGGAAACTATGACTTCTGGAAGGAATCTTCTGAGCTTGCTGCTAAATTGCTAGCAGACCGTAATGCTAAGGCAGAAGAAAAAATTAAGCAATTGCAAGAATTCGTTGCTCGCTTCTCTGCCAACGCTTCTAAGTCAAGACAAGCAACGTCTCGTAAAAAAATGCTTGACAAGATTGAACTAGAAGAAATTGTGCCATCTAGTCGTAAATATCCATTTATCAACTTTAAAGCAGAACGTGAGATTGGTAATGATCTCTTGACAGTAGAAAATCTAACTGTAAAGATTGATGGTGAAACTATTCTAGACAATATTAGTTTCATCTTGCGTCCAGGTGATAAGACAGCTCTTATTGGACAAAATGACATCCAAACGACTGCATTAATTCGTGCAATTATGGGTGACATCGACTATGAAGGAACTGTCAAGTGGGGAGTTACTACTAGCCGTTCTTACTTGCCAAAAGACAACTCGGCTGATTTTGCAGGAGGAGAGTCAATCCTTGACTGGTTGCGTCAATTTGCAAGTAAAGAAGAAGATGACAATACCTTCCTACGTGGTTTCCTTGGTCGTATGCTCTTCTCTGGTGATGAGGTTAACAAACCTGTAAACGTCTTGTCAGGGGGAGAAAAAGTACGTGTCATGCTTTCAAAACTCATGCTCTTGAAATCAAATGTCCTTGTACTTGATGATCCAACAAATCACTTGGACTTGGAATCTATCTCAAGCTTGAACGATGGATTGAAAAACTTTAAAGAATCAATCATCTTTGCTAGTCATGACCACGAGTTTATCCAAACTTTGGCAAACCATATCATTGTTTTGTCTAAGAATGGCGTCATTGATCGTATTGATGAAACCTACGATGAATTCCTAGAAAATGCAGAAGTACAAGCAAAAGTTAAAGAACTTTGGAAAGATTAAATAAGACTTCAAAACTCAGTTGGGGTAACCAACTGAGTTTTCTATCATTCTACGAGGTAACATGAAATCATTTTTTAAAACATATTGGACCTATTTTGTTTCTTTCATCATTCCTTTAGTAATTATGACTGGAGTATACTTAACTCAAGGTATCTACTGGAATAGCGATGCATCTCCACTATTAGGAGACGGTTTCCATCAATACGTTATTTTTGATGTAGCTTTACGAAATATTCTGCATGGAAATGGCAGTTTGTTTTACACCTTTACAAGTGGCCTCGGACTGAATTTCTATGCTCTATCTAGTTATTACTTGGGTAGCTTTCTTTCACCCATAGTTTACTTTTTTAATCTGTCGAATATGCCAGATGCTGTCTATCTAACCACTCTCTTAAAATTTGGATTGATTGGTCTGTCAACCTTCTTTAGTTTGACTAGATTATTTAAAGATATCCCAAAATTTTTAAAACTTGCATTATCTACTTCCTATGCTTTAATGAGCTTCACTGTCAGTCAGTTAGAGATTAAAACCTGGCTAGATGTTTTTATCTTGATTCCTTTAATTATAACTGGTTTACACCTACTTATAACACAAAAGAAGCGCCTACTATACTTTACAAGTTTGTCAATCTTATTTATTCAAAATTATTATTTTGGGTATATGACAGCATTGTTTCTTATTTTCTGGTATCTCTGCCAAATTTCTTGGGACTTTAAAACTCGAAAATCATCTTTTCTTGATTTTGTTGTTACCTCCTTTTTAGCTGGAATGGCTAGTTTGATTATGACTCTTCCTACACTGTTTGATTTACAAACTCATGGAGAGAAGTTGACTGCCATCACAAAATTAAAGACAGATAGTAGCTGGTATTTGGATATTTTTGCAAAACAATTCATTGGATCTTTTGATACAACTAAATATGGATCTATACCAATGATTTTTGTTGGATTGCTTCCTTTTATTTTGACTATTCTATTTTTCACAATAAAATCCATAAGGTTTCACGTGAAACTTACCTATGCAATTTTCTTTACTTTTTTAATAACAAGCTTTTACATAGAAGCACTTGATTTATTTTGGCAAGGGATGCATACCCCAAATATGTTTTTGCATCGCTATGCTTGGATTTTTTCCACTCTGTTAATTTATACTGCAGCAGAAGTCTTAAATCGTCTGAAAGAACTGAAGCTCTGGAATTTATTTGTCTCACTTTTTCTTGTACTAACAGGATTTTTGGCCACTGTCTATTTTAAATCACACTATTCTTTTTTAACTGATTTGAATATCCTACTCACTCTTGAATTTCTACTAGTTTATGCTCTTTTACTTCTTGCAGTCATTAGAAAATTTATCTCTGTAAATCTATTTGCAATTCTTTTGTCTTTATTTATAACGGCTGAGATAAGCTTAAATGCATCATCTCAAATGGAAGGAATAGCTAAAGAATGGGCCTTTGCTTCTCGTAGCGCCTATAATAGAGATATCACCGCTATGGAATCAATTCTAAACCAAATTGACAATTCATTTACACGTACTGAAAAACTGCAAATTCAGACTGGAAATGACAGTATGAAATTTAACTACAATGGAATCTCTCAATTTTCGTCTGTACGAAATCGTTCAGCTAGCACTAGTTTGGATAAACTGGGATTCAAATCCTCTGGAACCAACCTTAATCTCCGTTATGCAAATAACAGTCTTTTAGCAGACAGTTTATTTGGAATCCAGTACAATATTTCTGAAACTTCACTTGATAAGTATGGCTTTCAAGAGATTTATCAAAAGGATCATTTAACCTTATATAAAAATCAACTCTCTTTACCCATTGCCTTTGCCACTCAATCTATTTACACAGATGTAAACTTTAACAATCACACTCTAGATAATCAAGCTTTATTTATAAACCAGCTTGCTAATCTCAACTTAGATTACTTCTCCCAAATAGCATCTGATAAAACAGATACTTCAGATGGTTTAACGAGCATCACAGGTTCTGCGAATGAGGATGCAAAGATTGATTATCAAATTGAGGTTCCTCAAAATAGCCAAGTCTATCTCTCTTTTTCAAATCTTCATTTTACAAACGATAAGCAAAAGAAAGTTGACATCCTTGTCAATGGAGAAAAAAAGACTTTTACAACTGACAATGCATTTAATTTCTTTAATTTGGGTTATACTGAAGAACAAAAAACTTTCAATATCAGTGTTAGTTTCCCTGGAAATTCTCAGGTGTCCTTTGAATCTCCAACCTTCTATCGTTTAGATACTCAGGCTCTTACTGAGGCAATTCAAAAGATTAAAGAACAACCTGTAGAAGTATCCACCTCTAAAAATAAAGTCTTTGCTACATATGAAGTAAAACAAGATACCTCTATTTTCTTCACTATTCCTTATGACAAAGGTTGGTCTGCATACCAGGATGGGAAAAAACTTGAAATCAAGCAGGCTCAAACTGGTTTTATGAAAGTTGATGTTCCAAAGGGAAAAGGCACCATTACACTTTCCTTTATCCCCAATGGTTTTGTTATTGGAGCAGCCTGCTCACTAACTGCCCTTCTTCTTTTTGGGATCTATAATCACAGACGAAATTTATCTAAGACAGAAAAAGATTGACCAATTTCTTGGCCAATCTTTTTAATCTTCTTCCATTTTCTTAGGTTGATAAGCTAGCATACCTAAAGCAGTAAAGAAAGCTAGAGTTATAATAAGGAAAATCACTTGATGATGAATATTTCCTGTCATAGAGATTGTTTGTCGTAAGCCTGATACAGAATAACTCATTGGTAACCAAGGATTGACACCTTTGAAGAAATCATTTGTCAAAGCAAGGGGATAGGTCCCTGCACTTGATGCTAACTGTAATAAAAGTAAAATAAGAGAGAAGAAAGCTCCAATACGGCTATTCCAAGTTGTTAAAGCTGTCACCATAGACATGAAAGCTAAACTTGTGATTATAATTAGAATCAAGGTCCTCATCTCATGGTTCGCAGTCAATCCAATAAGATGGACACCTCCATAAACTAAAACACCTGCTAAGACAGCTATAATCCCATTTATTTCAGAGCGAGACTTCAACCAAGCCCAACGACTCTCTGGATGACGTCCAGAAGGCAACTTAGCAAAAATCATATTGGTAGATATAGCAGCAACAAAAAGAGCAACTGATATCATATAAGGAGCCATAGCAATCCCATTTACAGGGACTTGGTCGTTATCTGTTTTTGAAAGAACTAGAGGTTCAGATAATGTTTCTGCATTTTTAGATTCTGTTGAAGCTGATTTGAGTTGATTATTAGCATTGCCTAATCCTTGTCCTAATGAATCAACTCCTGTCTGTAAATCTTCAAGACCAGAGGTTAAGGTTGTTCCACCAGCTGCTAGTTTTCCAGCACCATCTGCTATCTTCATAGCGCCACTTCCTAGTTGGGATGCTGCAGAAAGTAACTGTGTTGATTTGTCTGTTAATTGACTTGAACCAAGCTGTATTTTATCAAGTCCTGCAATTAATTCCGGACTCTTGCTATTTAATTGGTTAGAACCAGATGATAGTTTTTCAATACCTGTTACTAATTCTGGAGTTTTCCCAGCTAGAGTATCCAAACCAGTTGTCAATTTTGAAGAGTTTTCTGTCAACTTGGTTGAGCCAGAAACCAATTGATCCAAACTTGTTGTTAAAGTTGTATTCTTTTCACTTAGTTGATTTACACCTAAAGAAATAGTATCCAATCCTTTAGTATACGCATTAACTCCATTTTCAATTGATTGAATTCCGGGAACTAACTGATTATCTACAGCATTTTGCAACTGTGTAAATCCACTTGACATAGATGTCAAGGAACTAGACGCTATAGGTAAAAGTTGATTTGCTTTAGTCTGTAAAGTAGAAAGATTAGAGACTGGTTGGTTTATACTTCCTAAATTTTCTTTTAAATCTCCTGCCGTCGTTAAAATTGCTTTTGCTGACTCTATCGTAGAATTAGAATTATTTGAAACAGCTTCAGTCAATTCTTTTTTCTGAGTTTCAGTGAGAGATTGATAAGTTGCTGTTGCTTGAAGATTTGTAAGAGTTTTCTCTTGCTCTGCTTGACTATTAGTCACAATAGTTTGAGCAAGAGTCGTTATATTTGTTAAGTCATTAGATATTGTATTTTTAAGATCAGTATTATCTGAAACTGTAACTGATTGGAGAGCCTTATTCAACTCATCTAAACTGCTTGCTAACTGTGTTATATCCTCTTTCTGTTGAGATGAAGTATTTAATTGTGTGGATATTTTTTTGATTCCTTTATTTAATTGAGTAATACCGTCTCTCAATGTATCTGATTGACTTGATAGTTGGTTTGTACCAACAGATAATTTGTCAACTCCGCTTGTATAGGCATTGACACCAACCGAAAATTGACTGAGACCTGAATTGAGTTGTGAAACTCCACCTGTATAGGTCTTTATACCTGTATTCAGCTGATTTACACTTGTCACCAACTCAGGAGTTCTTGAGGCCAATTGACCAAGTCCAGTGTCAACTTGTGAAACTGCATTTGTATAACTTTGTAAACCACTATTAAAAGTTCCTAAACCAAGATGTAATTGCTCTATGGCAGATACATAGGCAGACAATCCTTTTGTAAATTGATTAGCTCCATTTGAAAAAGTTACACTTGAGTTAGCTAGAGTATTGAGATTTGTCGTCAATGTTTGACTTCCTTTTGCTAACTGATTAGTCCCATCAGCCAGTTGTTCACTTCCATCAGCTGCTTTATTTATCCCAGACTTCAAGTCACTTATTTTTTGAAATAGTGCCTTGGTATATGTTTCAGTTACATTTGTAGAGACGGTTTGTTTTAATTGTGTCATTGCAGAATCACTCATCTTACTTGCAATAAAGCTACGACCGCTTGAAGTTTGATAATCAATTTGCATCTGTTCAGGGTGATTTGTTAGGATCGAAGTAGCTTTTTCAGATAAATCACTTGGTAAAGTCACTACCATATAGTATTCGCCATCATCTAACCCCTTTTTCCCCTCTTCTTCATTGACAAAATGAAAATCCAAAGTCTTATTTTCTTTTAAATTAGACACCATGTCTTTTCCTATAGCCATTGTATTTCCATTATAAGAAGCTTCCTTATCATTATTAACAACTGCTACAGGTAACTCCGATACTTGACCATATGGATCCCACATTGACGATAAAAATATGATATTGTATAAAGCTGGAATAAGAGAAATCCCTATCATTACAATAATGAATGTCGGTTTTTTAAAAATTGCTTTCCATTCTTTAAACATATTTCCTCCTTTTTTTAAACATATTGTCTAAATTTTTGATATAATAGATTATACATTAAAAAATCTAAATTACAAGATAAAAAATATTTTTTTAGACATATAGTCTAAATTGTTCAAAAGGAGAAACTATGAAAGAAAGTAACAAACGATTAAAAACAAAGAGAAATATTGAAAATGCCATGGTTCAATTATTGATGGATCACCCCTTCGATCAAATTACTACAATTAAATTAGCAGAAAAAGCTGGAATTAGTCGTTCTAGCTTCTATACCCATTACAAGGATAAGTATGATATGATTGAACACTATCAAAGTAAGTTATTTCATACATTTGAGTATATCTTCCAAAAACATGCTCATCATAAAAAAGATGCCATTTTAGAAGTATTCGACTATTTAGAATCTGAACCATTATTAGCTGCTCTTTTATCTGAAAATGGTACCAAAGAAATCCAAAATTTCTTAAGAAATAAGCTTCATATCATGCTGAGCACAGATCTTCAGAAGCGCTTTATGCAACTACAACTAAATTCAATTGAATTAGAATATAGCAGCATTTATCTGACAAATGCCCTATTTGGAGTTTGTCAAACTTGGATTGCTCGTGGAAAAAAAGAAAGTCCGCAAGAAATGACAGACTTCCTTATGAAAATGCTAGGTGATGCCAACTAAGAACAAAAAAGAACACCATCTGGTGTTCTTTTTATCTAACTCCGCCAGTAGGACTCGAACCTACGACATCATGATTAACAGTCATGCGCTACTACCAACTGAGCTATGGCGGATAAAATAGTCCGTACGGGATTCGAACCCGTGTTACCGCCGTGAAAAGGCGGTGTCTTAACCCCTTGACCAACGGACCATCTATCTGTAGCAGATATAACCATTATATCAATTTCTTACTGATTGTCAATCACTTTTTAGATTTTTTCTCTAGAATATCTTTTAGTTTACGAACTTTCAAACGGGTAATGGGACAACGATGATCTTCATAAAAAACAACTTCTAAATTCTTTCGATCAATTTCTCTCACATTTCCCACATTGACAAGGAAAGATTTATGGGAGCAATAAAATCGTTGAGTATGTTTGTCCTTTTCCTGAATATCTGTCATAGTTCCATAAAACTCTTTAGCAAAATTCTTACCAATAATACGCAATTTATGAGAAACACCTGTTGTTTCGATATACAGAATATCATGGTAAGGAATTTTCAAATCATTTCCCTTATAGTTGTAATCAAAATAGTCTACAACATCTTCGTTTTCAAGCAGCATGCTTTTGGTATAGAAGATACTCTGCTCGATACGTTTTTTGAACAATTCATCATTGATGTCCTTATCTACAAAATCTAAAGCTGATACCTGATACTTATAAGTTAAAGTAGCAAATTCAGATCGACTAGTAATAAAGACAATAATAGCATAAGGATTGTGATGACGGATAAATTGAGCCACTTCAAAGCCTTTTTTCTCGATTCCATGAATATCGATATCTAGGAAATAAAGCTGGTTTACTTCATCATTTTCGATATATTCCTTAAACTCACGAACTTTTCCTGTTGTCTTATATGAGATAGGAATATTCGATTCCTCAGAGATTTCATTCAATATTCTCTCTAGTCTCACTTGATGCTCAATAACATCTTCTAAAATTAATACTTTCATTCAAATTCTCTCTTAAATCTAATAATTTGTCTAAATGTGTTGTCTTCCATTTCTGTTTCTAAAATAATGTTGTCATACTTATCTAAGATCTCTTTGACATTATTTAGTCCTAGACCTCTATTTCTTCCCTTGGTAGAGAAACCTAGGGCAAATAAGTCTTCTGAAGGCGTCATAGTGATTTTACATGAATTCTGGATAACTATAACTGTTTCAAAATCCATTTTAATGACTGCAACTTCCATTTGTTTCAAGTAACTATCTGCGGCACCTTCAACAGCATTATTTAATAGAATGCTCATGATGCGAACAAGATCAAGTAAATCCATTGACAATCTAGTAATGACATCTTTTACTTCCAATGTAAACTCTACATCATTATTTCGTGCATATACAATCGATTGAGCAATTAAACTTCGTAAAGCCGAATCTTCTATGTTGTTTAAATCAAAGTAAGTATATTTGTCTGACCTCAATTTCTGATTTGCTTTTACTAAGACCTCGTTGTAAATCCTGTCAATTTCGTGTAAATCTCCGCTGTCAATCGCCATTTGCATGCTGACAAGCATACCTGCATAGTCATGACGAAAACCTCGAATCTCATTATACAAACCCACAATCTCATCTGTATAAGTTTGTAAATACTTTTGTTCAAATTTCTTCTGCTTTAGGGCAATCTCTTTTTCAATTTGAACCTTATAAGAATTCATTGCAAAGAAAACTAATAGCAGACAGATAAAAACAATGGTTGATAAAATACTTCCGAAGCTATTTAAATGATGAGTTGTACTTACTATATCTGAAATAAACAATAAGATATGCAAACCAAAGAAAGCAACTGTTACTTTTTTTAAAAAAGGGTACAGATAATCTTTATCAAAATATTTTATTTTTAAATGAAAATAACGAATTGTTTTTAAAATAACAAAATAGGTCAACAACAATACTACTAGAAAGAATATACTTTCATAGTGTAATGCAAGCTCATCACCTGTTATCGAGGATAGGGTTACAGCTATAAAAGTATGAGTACTGTGATATAAGAGAGAAAGCAGGAAACTTAGGAATACTCCCCTATACTTATCAAACTTTTTAAACCATATAAAATAAGCGTATAAAATAAATGGATATAAAAATTTTTCAATCCCTAGTCCACTTAAATATATAGAATAGAAGAAAAATTCAACTACAAATTCTACTATTACTGTATAAAAAATAAAGAAGTATTGTTCTTTTCTAGTTGTATTACAAATCAAATTATAACTTTTACTAGTAATAAAAATATGTAATATAACGCTTATTATTGCGAAAAAATCCATTCTTTTCTCCCTTTACTTTCTTTTAAAAAAATAAAATAAAAAATTATTTTCCTTTCTAATTTCTCCACCTCGAATCTCCTGCAATTCTGCCTCTGTTACCTTTTTAAATTGTTCCAATTTTTCTGTATTTTTCATAATGAAATCTCCTGTATTATTTTTTTCTTGTAAGTTAACTTACAAATCCATTATACAAAATGAAGACCATATAAGAAAAAAATTTTCCCAACTGTACATTTTTGCACCTGAAACGCACTTTTTTAAGAAAAAAGCTGGGATTCATCCCAGCTTCGCATCTAAAATTGATCCCAGCAGGATTCGAACCTGCGACCGTTCGCTTAGAAGGCGAATGCTCTATCCAGCTGAGCTATGAGACCTAACATGACCATTCTATCAAAAAACAAGAGCTAAGTCAATCTTCTATTTGTGGTAAGGAGAACCCTGCTGAATCGTAAAAGCACGGTAAATTTGTTCAACTAAAACCAATCTCATTAACTGATGTGGTAATGTCAGACGTCCAAAACTGACAGAAAGATTGGCCCTATTTTTTACAACAGGAGCTAGACCCAAACTTCCTCCAATGATAAAAGTAAGAGTTGAGTAGCCTTTGATAGAAGCCTGCTCTAGTTGCTTACTAAATTCCTCTGAGGAGAGTATTTTTCCTTCAATGGCTAGTACAACGACAAAGTCCCTTTCTCCAACCTTAGAAAGAATTCTTTCACCTTCTGTTCCCAAGATTTTTTGATTTTCTAATTTACTGGCTTTGTCAGGTGTTTTCTCATCAGCAAGTTCAATCATTTTTAATTTGGCAAAACGTGAAATTCGTTTGATATACTCAGCAATGCCATCTTTTAAGTATTTCTCTTTCAGTTTTCCTACTGTTACAACTTTTATTTTCATTCTTCTATTCTATCATATCCACACTTTATTTCACATCTTATACACATGAAAATCATCCAAAAATACTATTAAATTCACAGAATAATGTGAGTTATCCACAACTTGTGTAAAACTTTTAAGCTTAGATTAAGTTAATAGGTTTATAATCTTGACAAACAATAGCAAACGGAGGCGTTTATGAAACACTTACAAAAATTTTACAAAAAAGGAGTTACTTTTCTTGTAATTATTCTAATAGGATTTTTGAGTGGTGCACTAGGAAGTTTTGTAACATTGCAACTTTATCAAAAACAAGGAAATCAAGCTACAAATAATAATTCTGGCACTGTAACTCAAACATCATACAAGAATGAAAACTCAACTACTCAAGCAGTGAATAAAATTAAGGATGCTGTTGTATCAGTCATTACTTACTCTGCTAATAAACAAAGTAGTGTATTTGGAACCGAAGAATCAAATTCTGATACGGATAATCAACAGATTGCAAGTGAAGGATCAGGTGTCATCTATAAAAAGAACGAAAATGATGCTTATATTGTAACAAATACTCACGTTATTAACGGAGCTTCAAAAGTCGATATCCGTTTAGCTGATGGTACAAAAGTACCTGGTGAAATTATTGGATCGGATACCTTCTCTGATATTGCTGTCGTAAAAATTTCTTCAGAAAAAGTTACAACAGTGGCAGAATTTGGTGATTCAAGCCAACTTAACGTTGGAGAAACAGCGATTGCTATCGGTAGTCCTTTAGGTTCAGAATATGCTAATACAGTTACACAGGGAATCATCTCAAGTCTTAATCGGAATGTTTCTCTAAAATCTGAAGATGGTCAAGCTATTTCAACAAAAGCCATTCAAACAGATACGGCCATTAACCCTGGTAACTCTGGTGGTCCTCTTGTAAATATTCAAGGACAAGTAATTGGTATTACATCAAGTAAGATTGCAAGTAATGGTGGAACATCTGTAGAAGGTCTTGGTTTTGCAATTCCTTCGAACGATGTACAAAATATCATTAAACAGCTTGAAAGTGATGGTAAAGTGACTCGTCCTGCTCTTGGAATCCAAATGGTCAATCTGTCCAACGTTGGAGCTAATGATCTTAGAAAACTAAACATTCCAAGTGGCCTCACTTCAGGTGTAGTTGTTCGATCTGTTCAAAGTAATATGCCTGCAAATGGACATCTTCAAAAATACGATGTCATTACTAAAGTTGACGACAAAGAAATTACTTCATCAACAGACTTACAACATGCTCTTTACAACCATGCTATTGGAGACACTATCAAAATAACCTACTACCGTAATGGTAAGGAGGAAACAACCTCTATAAAACTAGATAAGAATTCTGGTGATTTGGAACGTTAATTGACATCAGTGTAAAGAAAACTTTACAGAAAGTAAAAGATATGTTAGTGTAGAATCATGGAAAAATTTGAAATGATTTCTATCTCTGAAATACAAAAAAATCCTTACCAACCTCGGAAAGAATTTGATGTAGAAAAATTAAAGGAATTGGCTCAGTCAATCAAAGAAAATGGGCTCATCCAACCAATCATCGTTCGTCAATCTCCTGTAATTGGTTATGAAATCCTTGCAGGAGAGAGACGATATCGAGCTTCTCTCTTGGCTGGTCTGACCTCTATCCCAGCCGTTGTAAAGCACCTCTCAGATCAGGAAATGATGGTTCAATCAATCATTGAGAATTTGCAGAGAGAAAATTTAAATCCTGTTGAAGAAGCACGCGCCTATGAATCTTTAGTAGAGAAAGGATTTACTCACACTGAGATAGCGGATAAAATGGGGAAATCTCGTCCTTATATCACTAATTTTATTCGTTTACTTTCCCTACCAGAATATATCTTAACTGAAGTAGAAAATGGAAAAATTTCTCAAGCGCATGCACGTTCCCTAGTTGGTTTGGACAAAGAGCAGCAAGACCATTTCTTTCAACTAATTAAAAATGAAGACATCTCTGTGAGAAAGTTGGAAGCACTACTGACAGAAAAAAAACACAAGAAGCAAAAAAAAAGTGATTCTTTCATCAAAGATGAAGAAGATAAATTAAAAAAACTACTAGGTTTAAGTGTAGAAATTAAACTTTCTAAAAAAGATACTGGAAAGATTATCATCTCTTTTTCAAGTCAAGAAGAATACGATAGAATTATTAACAGCCTGAAATAAGGCTGTTCTTTTATTTTCTTAACCCACAAATTTATCCACTAATTTTTTTATCAAAAACCCTACTAAATCAAGGAAAAAGCTATTTATCCCCAACCTGTGGATAAATACTACTAACATTGTGGATTCTTTTCCACAATCTGTGGAAAAATCCTACTATCTATGGTAAAATAAGTCTAGCACTAAACTACTAAAATCATAGTAAAGGAGGAAAAATAGTTGAAAGAAAAGCAATTTTGGAATCGTATTTTAGAATTTGCTCAAGAAAGATTGACTCGATCTATGTATGATTTCTATGCTACACCTGCTGAACTCATCAAAGTAGAAGAAAATACAGCTACTATATTTCTACCGAGATCAGAGATGGAAATGGTGTGGGAAAAGCAATTAAAAGATATTATTGTTGCTGCTGGTTTTGAAATTTATGATTCTGAAATCAAACCTCACTATATTTTCACTAAACCTCAGAGTACAGAATCTCCTCAAGTAAATGATACGAATAGTGTCTCTACTTACAATTACACACCTGCACTACCAACGATTCCTTATTCTGAAACAGGATTAAAAGAAAAATATACCTTTGATAACTTTATTCAAGGTGATGGGAATGTTTGGGCGGTTTCTGCTGCGTTAGCTGTATCAGAAGATTTAGCTCTAACCTACAATCCTCTTTTTATCTATGGAGGACCTGGTCTTGGAAAGACTCACTTGCTCAATGCGATTGGAAATGAGATTTTGAAAAATATTCCTGATGCGCGTGTCAAGTACATTCCTGCCGAAAGCTTTATCAATGACTTTCTTGAGCACTTAAGACTTGGGGAAATGGAAAAGTTCAAAAAAACTTACCGTAGTCTTGATCTCTTGTTGATTGATGATATCCAATCTCTCAGCGGTAAAAAAGTCGCAACCCAGGAAGAATTTTTCAATACCTTCAATGCTCTTCATGATAAGCAGAAACAGATTGTCCTAACCAGTGATCGAAGTCCTAAACACCTAGAAGGCCTTGAGGAAAGACTTGTCACGCGCTTTAGCTGGGGATTGACGCAAAATATCACTCCTCCTGACTTTGAGACACGTATCGCCATTCTTCAAAGTAAAACAGAGCACTTGGATTACCATTTCCAAAGTGATACTCTGGAATACTTGGCTGGCCAATTTGATTCAAATGTTCGAGAATTAGAAGGAGCAATCAACGATATCACTTTAATTGCCAGAGTAAAGAAAATTAAGGATATCACTATTGATATTGCTGCGGAAGCTATTAGAGCACGTAAGCAAGACGCTCGCCAGATACTTGTTATTCCAATTGAGAAAATCCAAACTGAAGTTGGTAATTTTTATGGAGTGAGTGTCAAAGAAATGAAGGGGACGAGACGAGTTCAGAACATCGTTTTAGCACGTCAAGTTGCCATGTACCTAGCTAGAGAACTGACAGATAACAGTCTTCCAAAAATCGGAAAAGAATTTGGCGGAAAGGATCACACCACCGTTATTCATGCCCATGCTAAAATTAAATCATTGATTGACGAAGACGATAATTTACGTTTAGAAATAGAAGCAATCAAAAAGAAAATTAAGTAGCTTGTGGATAAGTTTTCCTTTCTTATCTTTTTTATCCACATTTTTTTAACAAGCTTAGAAGCTTAAGTTCACTAAATAGCACCCAGTTTTCCACAGAATTCACACACTCTATTATTACTATTAACTTTCTAATACTAAAAATAAATAAAGGAGAATCCATGATTCATTTTTCAATTAATAAAAATTTATTTCTACAAGCCTTAAATACCACAAAACGAGCAATCAGCTCAAAAAATGCTATTCCAATTTTATCAACAATAAAAATTGACGTTACAAATGAAGGAATTACTTTAATTGGATCAAACGGTCAAATTTCTATTGAGAATTTCATTTCTCAAAAGAATGAAGATGCTGGTCTCTTGATCACTTCTTTGGGTTCGATTCTTCTTGAAGCTTCTTTCTTCATCAATGTGGTATCTAGTCTTCCAGATGTAACGCTAGATTTAAAAGAGATTGAACAAAAACAAATTGTCTTAACCAGTGGCAAATCAGAAATTACCCTAAAAGGAAAAGATAGCGAACAGTACCCACGAATCCAAGAAATTTCAGCAAGCACACCTTTAGTTCTTGAAACAAAACTGCTCAAGAAAATTATCAATGAAACAGCTTTTGCTGCAAGTACGCAAGAAAGTCGTCCCATCTTAACAGGTGTTCATTTTGTATTGAGCCAACACAAGGAACTAAAAACAGTTGCGACAGACTCACACCGCCTTAGCCAGAAGAAATTGACTCTTGAAAAAAATGGAGATGATTTCGATGTGGTAATTCCTAGTCGTTCTCTACGCGAATTTTCAGCGGTATTTACAGATGATATTGAAACTGTAGAGATTTTCTTTGCAAATAATCAAATCCTCTTTAGAAGCGAAAATATTAGCTTCTACACTCGTCTACTAGAAGGTAATTATCCTGATACAGATCGCTTGATTCCAACAGACTTTAACACTACAATTACTTTTGATGTTGTTAATTTACGTCAATCTATGGAACGTGCACGTCTCTTATCAAGTGCGACTCAAAACGGTACTGTGAAGCTTGAAATTAAAGGTGGGGTTGTTAGTGCCCATGTTCACTCTCCAGAAGTTGGTAAAGTAAACGAAGAAATCGATACGGAGCAGGTGACTGGGGATGATTTAACTATTAGTTTTAACCCAACTTACTTGATTGATTCCCTCAAGGCTTTAAATAGCGAAAAGGTAACTATTAGCTTTATCTCAGCTGTTCGTCCATTTACTCTTGTGCCAGCAGATACTGACGAAGATTTCATGCAGCTCATTACACCAGTTCGTACAAATTAAGTAAAAGAGGTTGAGCCTGGCTCGCCTCTTTTATGATATAATCGAAAAAGAAAAGGAGAATAGTATGTATCAAGTTGGAAATTTTGTTGAGATGAAAAAGCCTCATGCTTGCATAATCAAATCAACAGGAAAAAAAGCTAATCGTTGGGAAATCACTCGTGTAGGGGCAGATATCAAAATCAAATGTAGCAATTGTGACCACCTTGTCATGATGAGTCGCTATGATTTTGAACGAAAAATGAATAAGATTATTGACTAAGAACCCTTAGTTAGAGGGTTAGCAAGTTTTCCCTTTTTGTGTTATAATGTTAGGGATTGAAATGAGAACGGAGAATGAGAAACTATGGCTTTAACAGCAGGTATCGTTGGTTTGCCAAACGTTGGTAAATCAACCCTTTTTAATGCAATTACAAAAGCAGGAGCAGAGGCGGCAAACTACCCATTTGCGACTATTGATCCAAACGTTGGGATGGTGGAAGTTCCAGATGAACGCCTACAAAAACTAACAGAAATGATTACTCCTAAAAAGACAGTTCCAACAACCTTTGAGTTTACAGATATTGCAGGGATTGTAAAAGGAGCTTCAAAAGGAGAAGGTCTAGGTAATAAATTCTTGGCCAATATCCGTGAAGTAGACGCGATTGTTCACGTAGTTCGTGCTTTTGATGATGAAAATGTGATGCGCGAGCAAGGACGTGAAGACGCCTTTGTGGATCCACTTGCAGATATTGATACCATTAACCTAGAATTGATTCTTGCTGACTTAGAATCAGTTAATAAACGCTATGCGCGTGTAGAAAAGATGGCACGTACGCAAAAAGATAAAGAATCAGTAGCAGAATTTAATGTTCTTCAAAAGATTAAACCAGTCCTTGAGGATGGAAAATCAGCTCGCACCATCGAATTTACAGATGAAGAACAAAAAGTTGTCAAAGGTCTCTTCCTTTTGACCACTAAACCAGTTCTTTATGTTGCTAATGTGGATGAGGATGTAGTTTCAGATCCAGATTCTATCGAATATGTGAAGCAAATTCGTGAATTCGCAGCGACAGAGAATGCTGAAGTAGTAGTTATTTCCGCGCGTGCTGAGGAAGAAATTTCTGAGTTAGACGATGAGGATAAGCAAGAGTTTCTTGAAGCACTTGGTTTGACTGAATCAGGCGTTGACAAGTTGACTCGTGCAGCTTATCACTTGCTTGGGCTTGGAACTTACTTCACAGCTGGTGAAAAAGAAGTCCGTGCTTGGACCTTTAAGCGAGGGATGAAAGCTCCTCAAGCAGCTGGTATTATCCACTCAGACTTTGAAAAAGGGTTTATTCGTGCAGTAACCATGTCATATGAGGATCTAGTAAAATATGGATCTGAAAAGGCTGTAAAAGAAGCTGGGCGCTTACGTGAAGAAGGTAAAGAATATATCGTTCAAGATGGCGATATTATGGAATTCCGCTTTAACGTTTAATAACATTTAATAAATAGTGTCAATTAGGTTGGAAAAAAATTCCAACCCTTTTGGCTTTTGAAAGGAAAATAAATGACTAAATTACTTGTTGGATTAGGAAATCCAGGGGATAAATATTTTGAAACCAAGCACAATGTTGGATTTATGTTGATTGACCAATTGGCCAAAAAACAAAATGTCACCTTTACACATGACAAGATATTTCAAGCTGACCTAGCTTCTTTTTTCTTCAATGGAGAAAAAATTTATCTCGTCAAACCAACAACATTTATGAATGAAAGTGGAAAAGCGGTTCATGCTTTATTGACTTACTATGGTTTGGATATTGAAGATTTACTCGTTATTTACGATGATCTTGACATGGAAGTTGGGAAAATTCGTTTAAGAGCAAAGGGGTCAGCTGGTGGTCATAATGGTATCAAGTCTATTATTCAACATATAGGTACTCAGGTATTTAACCGTGTTAAAATAGGTATTGGAAGACCTAAAAAAGGCATGTCAGTTGTTCATCATGTTTTAAGTAAGTTTGATCAGGATGACTATGTGGGTATTTTACAGTCTATTGACAAGGTTGACGATGCTGTAAACTACTATTTACAAGAGAAAAACTTTGAGAAAACAATGCAGAGGTATAATGGTTAAATGGTGACTTTATTAGATTTATTCTCAGAAAATGATCAGATAAAAAAATGGCATCAAAATCTGATAGATAAGAAAAGACAACTAATACTTGGTTTATCAACGTCTACCAAGGCTCTTGCAATTGCAAGCAGTCTAAAAAAAGAAAATAAGGTTGTGTTACTGACCTCGACTTATGGTGAAGCAGAACGAATTATCAGTGATCTTCTTTCTCTCTTAGGAGAGGAATTTGTCTATCCATTTTTGGTTGATGACTCTCCTATGGTAGAGTTTTTGATGTCTTCACAAGAAAAAATCATTTCGCGGGTTGAGGCCTTGCGTTTTTTGAGTGATCCGTCTAAGAAAGGGATTTTAGTTTGTAATATCGCAGCGAGTCGGTTGATTTTACCCTCTCCGACTAGATTTAAAGAAAGTATTATAAAGATTGCGGTTGGTGAAGAATATGACCAACACGAGCTACTTCACCGGTTAGAGGAAATTGGATATCGAAAAGTTACTCAAGTACAGACCCAAGGTGAGTTTAGTATTCGAGGAGATATTTTAGATATTTTTGAGATGTCTCAGTTAGAACCTTTCCGAATTGAGTTTTTTGGTGATGAAGTAGATGGTATCAGGTCATTTGAAGTTGAAACACAATTATCGAAAGAAAATCAGACAAACCTCACTATCTTTCCAGCTAGCGACATACTTTTGAGAGAAAAAGATTATCAACGAGGACAGTCAGCTTTAGAAAAGCAAATTTCAAAGACTCTATCACCAATTTTAAAATCATATTTGGAAGAGATTTTGTCAAGTTTTCATCAAAAACAAGTACATTCAGATAGTCGAAAGTTTTTGTCCTTATGTTACGATAAAACATGGACTGTATTTGATTATATTGAAAAAGATACACCAGTATTCTTTGATGACTATCAAAAATTGATGAATCAGTATGAATCCTTTGAAAGAGAATTAGCACAATACTTTACAGAAGATTTACAGAATAATAAATCATTTTCTGGGATGCAGTATTTTGCAGATACAGAGCAAACCTATAAAAAACAAAGTCCAGTTACCTTTTTCTCCAATCTGCAAAAGGGCTTAGGAAATCTTAAGTTTGACCATATTTATCAATTTAATCAATACCCTATGCAGGAGTTTTTCAATCAGTTTTCTTTTCTTAAAGAAGAAATTGAGCGATACAAAAAAATGGACTACACCATTGTTTTGCAGTCTAGCAATTCAATGGGAAGTAAAACATTGGAGGATGTTTTAGAGGAATACCAGATCAAATTGGATTCCAGAGATAAGTCAAGTATCTGTAAAGAATCTGTAAACTTGATTGAGGGTAATCTAAGACATGGTTTTCATTTTGTAGATGAAAAAATTCTCTTGATTACTGAACATGAGATTTTTCAAAAGAAATTAAAACGTCGGTTTAGAAGACAACATGCTTCAAATGCAGAGCGATTAAAAGATTATAATGAACTTGAAAAAGGAGACTATGTTGTTCACCATATCCATGGAATTGGTCAATATCTAGGAATCGAAACAATTGAAATCAAAGGTATCCACCGTGATTATGTCAGTGTACAGTATGAAAATGGTGACCAAATCTCCATCCCAGTGGAGCAGATTCAGTTACTGTCCAAATATGTTTCAAGTGATGGTAAAGCACCAAAACTTAATAAATTAAATGACGGTCATTTCAAAAAGGCCAAGCAAAAAGTTAAGAACCAGGTAGAGGATATAGCTGACGATTTAATCAAACTGTATTCTGAGCGTAGTCAGTTGAAGGGGTTTGCTTTCTCAGCGGATGATGATGAACAACATGCTTTTGATGATGCTTTCCCTTATGTTGAAACGGATGATCAACTTCGCAGTATTGAGGAAATCAAGAGAGATATGCAGGATTCTCACCCCATGGATCGACTTTTGGTTGGAGATGTTGGTTTTGGGAAGACTGAAGTAGCAATGCGTGCTGCTTTTAAGGCAGTCAATGATCACAAACAGGTGGTTGTTCTAGTTCCAACGACGGTTTTAGCACAACAACACTATACGAATTTTAAGGAACGATTCCAAAATTTTGCTGTTAATATTGATGTGTTGAGTCGCTTTAGAAGTAAAAAAGAGCAGGCAGAGACACTTGAAAAATTAAAGAATGGTCAAGTTGATATTTTGATTGGAACGCATCGTGTTTTGTCAAAAGATGTTGTATTTTCTGATTTGGGCTTGATGATTATTGATGAGGAACAACGATTCGGTGTTAAGCATAAGGAAACTTTGAAAGAACTGAAAAAACAAGTAGATGTTCTAACCTTGACAGCAACGCCAATCCCTCGTACCCTTCATATGTCTATGCTAGGAATTCGAGATTTGTCTGTTATTGAAACTCCTCCAACTAATCGCTATCCAGTGCAAACTTATGTTTTAGAAAAGAATGATAGTGTGATTCGCGATGCTGTCTTGCGTGAAATGGAGCGTGGAGGTCAAGTTTACTATCTTTACAACAAAGTTGACACTATTGATCGGAAGGTTTCAGAATTACAGGAGTTGATTCCAGAAGCTTCAATTGGGTTTGTTCATGGACAAATGAGTGAAATTCAGTTAGAAAACACTCTATTGGACTTTATTGAAGGCCAATATGATATTTTGGTGACAACTACCATAATTGAAACAGGCGTTGACATTCCAAACGCCAATACCTTATTTATTGAAAATGCAGACCATATGGGCTTGTCAACCTTGTATCAATTAAGGGGAAGAGTTGGTCGGAGCAATCGCATTGCCTATGCCTATCTTATGTATCGTCCAGAAAAATCAATCAGTGAAGTCTCTGAAAAGAGATTAGAAGCAATCAAAGGATTTACAGAATTGGGATCTGGATTTAAGATTGCGATGCGAGATCTTTCAATTCGTGGAGCAGGAAACCTCTTAGGAAAATCCCAATCGGGCTTCATTGATTCTGTTGGTTTTGAATTGTATTCTCAGTTACTAGAAGAAGCTATTGCTAAACGGAACGGTAATGGGAATAAAAGAATCAAAGGAAATGCTGAGTTGATTTTACAAATTGATGCTTATCTTCCTGACACTTATATTTCTGATCAACGACATAAGATTGAAATTTACAAGAAAATTCGTCAAATTGACAATCGTACCAACTATGAAGAACTACAAGAAGAATTGATGGATCGCTTTGGAGAATATCCAGATGTAGTAGCATATCTTTTAGAGATTGGTTTGGTCAAGTCATATTTTGACAAGGTCTTTGTAGAACGTGTGGAAAGAAAAGAAAATAAGATTACAGTTCAATTTGAAAAAGTCACTCAACGACTGTTCTTGGCTCAAGATTATTTTAAAGCCTTATCCGCAACGAACTTAAAAGCAGCCATAGCGGAGAATAGAGGTTTAATGGAAGTTGTATTCGATGTTCGAAACAAGAAGGATTATGAAATTTTAGAAGGTCTGCTGATTTTTGGAGAAAGTTTATTAGAGATAAAAGAATCAAAGAAAACAAATCTTAGTTAACATTTTTCTTCTATAAAAGGGATAAAAATGGTACAATAATAATTTGAGGTAATAAAAATGAGATTAGACAAGTATTTAAAAGTATCACGAATTATTAAGCGTCGCACAGTCGCAAAAGAAGTAGCAGATAAAGGTAGAATCAAGGTGAATGGAATCTTGGCCAAAAGTTCAACGGATTTGAAAGTTGATGACCAAGTTGAAATTCGCTTTGGAAATAAGTTGTTGCTTGTTAAAGTACTAGAGATGAAAGATAGTACAAAAAAAGAAGATGCAGCAGGCATGTATGAAATTCTCAGTGAAACACGGGTAGAAGAAAATGTCTAAAAATATTGTACAGATGAATAATTCTTTTATTCAAAATGAACATCAACGTCGTCGTTACCTGATGAAGCAGAGACAAAAACGAAATCGTTTTATGGGTTGGGTCCTTATTTTGATGATTTTGTTGTTTATTTTACCAACTTATAACTTGGCCCAAAGCTATGATCAGTTACTGCAACGCCGTCAGCAATTGACAGAGTTGAAAGAACAATACCAAACTCTTAGTGATGAAAAGGATAAGGAATCCGCTTTTGCTACAAAGTTGAAAGATGAAGACTATGTAGCAAAATATGCACGCGCAAAGTACTATTACTCAAAGAAACGAGAAGCAATTTACACAATTCCTGATTTGCTTCCGAGGTAATGTCATGGAAAATTTATTAGAGGTTGTTGAGCAATTTTTAAGTTTATCAGATGAAAAATTAGAGGAATTGGCAGCTAAAAACCATTTATTACGATTACAAGAAGAAAGGGAAGAGAAGAATGCGTAAGTTCTTAGTAGTTTTATTGCTACCTGCTTTTATCATAACTTCAAGAGCAGTTAGCACAGAAAAACAGCTTCCTTACTCTTCACAAGAAATTTATTATCTAACCGAGTCTGATTATGGATTCTACTATAAGGAAACTCTTGAATCTCCAATGGTTTATGGAGAAACAGCCGTCTATGCTAATGAGGATCTTGTTAAGGAGTCTGGTAAATTGACTCCTGAAAACGCCTTTAAAATAATAGAATGGCGTTTGAATAGACAAGGTATTCCTGTTTTTAAATTAGACAATCATCAGTTTATTATTGCAGATAAGCGTTTGGTCTATGATCAAAGTCAAGTTGAAATTCAAACTAGACAGGTATGGTTGGAGCCGGGGGTTGTTATTTATAATAGTCCTTATGATGCTAAAGAAATTTCTTCATCCCTCTCTCCCTATCAACGCGTAACAGTGGACAGAACCCTCTTTGCTGAGGGACAAGAATTTCTTCATATTGATCAAGTTGGGTGGGTATCAAAAGAGTTCGTCTCAGAAGAAGACAATCGCATCCAAAAGGTTCAAGAAATCTTATCAAACAACTATCAGAATGAAAATTATTCTATTTATGTTAAACAACTGAGTACGGGTAAAGAGGCTGGTGTGAATGAAGACAGCAAACTTTATGCAGCTAGCATCTTGAAACTAGCCTACCTTTATTATGCTCAAGATAAGATAAATCAAGGAAAGTATACGCTAGATAGTAGCTTTAAGTATGTCCCAGAAGTAAATAGTTTCCCTGGGTCCTATAAACCAGAGGGTAGTGGTAGCTTGCCTAAAAAAGAAGATAACAAAGAATACAGTCTTCAACAGTTAATTACCAAGGTAACAAAAGAGTCTGATAATGTTGCTCATAATATTTTAGGTTATTACGTGACCAATCAATCTGACGGGGCTTTCAAAGAAAAAATGTCCACCATTATGGGTGAAGATTGGGATGTGAATGATAAATTGACTTCTTCAAAAATGGCTGGAAAGGTCATGGAAGCTATTTATAATCAGAATGGTTTTGTTCTAGAGTCTCTAGGTAAGACCGATTTTGACAACCAACGAATCGCAAAAGGTGTTTCGGTTAAGGTAGCTCATAAAATTGGAGATGCCGACGAGTATAAACATGACACTGCCATTGTTTATACGGATTCTCCTTTCGTTCTTTCTATTTTCACTAAAAATTCTGATTATGACACTATTGCTAAGATAGCTAAGGATGTCTATGAGGTTTTAAAATGAGGGAACAGGATTTTTTAAATCATTTTCTCCGAAAAGAGTATTTCAAAAAACATTCGAAAGTCGTGTTAGCTTTGTCTGGCGGACTGGATTCAATGTTTTTATTCCATCTATTGTCTACTTATCAAAATGAGTTAGAAATTGAGCTGATTGTAGCACATGTCAATCACAAGCAGAGAAGGGAGTCTGACTGGGAGGAAAATGAACTAAGGAAGTTAGCTGATGAAGCTGGACTTCCTATTTATATCACAAGCTTTTCAGGAGACTTTTCAGAAGCGCGTGCTCGAGAGTTTCGTTATGATTTTTTTAGGAAAATCATGAAAGAGGTTGGAGCGACCGCCTTGGTTACTGCCCACCATGCAGATGATCAAGTTGAAACGATTTTGATGCGCTTGATTCGAGGAAGTCGGCTACGTCATTTAACAGGAATAAAAGAAGGTCAAGTAGTTGATGATATTGAAATCATCCGTCCCTTGTTACCTTTTCATAAAAAGGATTTTCCACCAATTTTTCATTTTGAAGATCAAACAAATCAGGAAAATACCTATTTTCGCAATCGTATTCGAAATAGGTATTTACCAGAACTTGAAAAAGAAAACCCTCGTCTTAAATCCGCTCTTTTAGATTTAGGAAGGGAAATTTCAGATTACCAAGTAACAATAACGGATCTTTCGAAACAAATTGATGTGGAAGATTTGAATGAGCTATTTTCATACTCACAACAAACTCAAGGAATCTTGCTCCAGAATTATCTTAATCAATTTCCAGACTTAAATCTGACAAAGGCTCAGTTTGCCGAAGTTCGACAGATTTTAGCAACGAAAAGCCAGTATCGTCATTCTCTTAAAAATGGCTATGAATTGATAAAAGAGTATCAGAATTTTCGAGTTTGTAAAATCAGTCCTCAGGCCGATGAAAAGGAAGATGAACTTGTGTTACACTATCAAAATCAAGTTCGATATATGGGCTATTTATTTTCCTTTGGCATCCCTATTGAAGGGGATTTTGTTCAAAAAGTAATGGTTTCACGAGAAACACCTGTACATATTAGGTATCGAAAACCTGGCGATGTTCTTATCCTGAATGGGCATCGAAAGAAACTGAGACGCTTATTTATAGATTTGAAAATCCCTATTGAAAAACGAAAAACAACCCCTATTATTGAGCAATTTGGAGAAATTGTCTCAATTTTAGGAATTGCGACCAGTGATTTGAGTAAAAACACGAAAAATGATATAATGAACACTGTAATTTATATAGAAAAAATAGATAGGTAAAAAGATGTTAGAACACGATATTAAAAAAATCCTCGTTTCACATGATGAAATTACAGAAGCAGCTAAAAAGCTAGGTGCACAATTAACAAAAGAATATGAGGGGAAAAATCCAATTCTTATTGGAATTCTAAAAGGATCGATTCCTTTTATGGCTGAATTGGTCAAACATATTGATACGCATATTGAGATGGACTTCATGATGGTATCTAGTTACCATGGTGGAACAGCAAGTAGTGGTGTCATCAATATCAAGCAAGACGTGACTCAAGATATCAAAGGAAGACATGTTTTATTTGTAGAGGATATCATCGATACAGGTCAAACTTTGAAAAATTTGCGAGATATGTTTATTGCAAGAGAAGCAGCTTCTGTTAAAATCGCGACTTTGTTGGACAAACCAGAGGGACGTGTTGTTGAAATTGAAGCGGATTATACTTGTTTTACTATTCCAAATGAGTTTGTGGTAGGTTATGGTCTGGATTATAAAGAAAATTATCGTAACCTTCCTTATGTCGGAGTATTGAAAGAAGAAGTTTATTCAAATTAGAAAGATCTATCTTTAATGAAAAAACAAAATAATGGTTTAGTTAGAAATCCATTTCTCTACTTGTTAATTATCTTCTTCCTAGTGACAGGATTCCAGTATTTTTACTCTGGAAATACTGCTGGACGAAGCGAAAAAATTAACTATACAGAATTGGTAAAAGAAATTACAGCAGACAATGTAAAAGAATTAACCTATCAGCCAAATGGTAGCATCATTGAAGTGTCTGGTGTTTATAAAAATCCTAAGACTAGTAAAGAAGAAACAGGAATTCAATTTTTTACTCCTACAGCTACAACAGTAGAAAGATTCTCAAGTACTATTCTTCCGTCTGATTCAACAGTTTCAGAATTGCAAAAACTTGCTTCTGAACATCAGGCTGAGGTTACAGTCAAACATGAGAGTTCAAGTGGTATGTGGATCAATATCCTTGTGTCTGTTGTGCCATTTGCTATTCTCTTCTTCTTCCTATTCTCTATGATGGGAAATATGGGAGGAAATAATAGTAGAAATCCAATGAGTTTTGGACGTAGCAAGGCTAAAGCTGCTAACAAAGAAGATATCAAGGTACGATTCTCAGATGTTGCAGGTGCTGAGGAAGAAAAACAAGAATTAGTCGAAGTTGTTGAATTTCTAAAAGATCCAAAACGATTTACAAAACTTGGTGCGCGTATTCCTGCAGGTGTTCTTTTGGAGGGACCTCCGGGAACAGGTAAGACCTTACTTGCTAAGGCAGTTGCTGGGGAAGCAGGTGTTCCATTCTTTAGTATCTCAGGTTCTGACTTTGTAGAAATGTTTGTCGGAGTTGGTGCAAGCCGCGTTCGTTCTCTTTTTGAGGATGCAAAAAAAGCCGCGCCAGCCATCATCTTTATCGATGAAATTGATGCCGTTGGTCGCCAACGTGGTGTCGGTCTTGGTGGAGGTAATGATGAACGTGAACAAACCTTGAACCAACTCTTGATTGAGATGGATGGTTTTGAGGGAAATGAAGGGATCATTGTTATCGCTGCGACGAACCGTTCAGATGTTCTAGATCCAGCTCTTCTCCGTCCAGGACGTTTTGATAGAAAAGTCTTAGTTGGTCGCCCTGATGTTAAAGGTCGTGAAGCAATCTTGAAAGTTCACGCTAAAAATAAACCTCTGGCAGACGATGTTGATTTGAAACTAGTTGCCCAACAAACCCCAGGATTTGTGGGAGCTGACTTAGAAAATGTTCTAAATGAAGCGGCATTAGTTGCTGCTCGTCGCAACAAATCAATCATTGATGCTTCAGATATTGATGAGGCAGAGGACAGAGTGATTGCTGGACCATCTAAGAAAGATAAAACAGTATCACAAAGAGAACGTGAATTGGTTGCTTATCATGAGGCTGGACATACCATTGTTGGTCTAGTTTTATCGAATGCCCGTGTTGTTCATAAAGTGACCATCGTACCACGTGGACGTGCAGGTGGTTACATGATTGCACTTCCGAAAGAGGATCAAATGCTTCTATCTAAAGAAGACATGAAAGAGCAATTGGCAGGTTTGATGGGTGGTCGTGTAGCTGAAGAGATTATCTTTAATGTCCAAACTACAGGAGCTTCCAATGACTTTGAACAAGCTACACAGATGGCTCGTGCAATGGTCACTGAATACGGTATGAGTGAAAAACTTGGCCCAGTTCAATACGAAGGTAACCATGCTATGTTTGGTGCACAAAGTCCTCAAAAATCAATTTCAGAACAAACAGCCTATGAGATTGATGAGGAAGTTCGTTCATTATTAAATGAGGCACGAAACAAAGCTGCTGAAATTATCCAATCAAATCGTGAAACTCATAAGTTGATTGCAGAAGCGTTATTGAAATACGAAACATTGGATAGTACACAGATTAAATCTCTTTATGAAACAGGAAAAATGCCTGAGACAGTAGAAGAGGAATCTCATGCACTATCTTATGATGAAGTAAAATCAAAAATGAGTGAAGAAAAATAAATTTAGAGAGGTTCGACCTCTCTTTTTATGTTCTAATGTGATGACTACCGAGCAGATGCCTTGATAGTCGATCCTCCTCGTATAGGCTTAGATGATAAGCTGTTGGATACCATTCTGACCTATGTTCCAGACAAAATGGTCTATGTATCCTGCAATGTTTCGACCTTGGCACGAGATTTAGTTAAACTGGTAAAAGTCTATGATCTCCAGTATATCCAGTCAGTTGATATGTTTCCCCACACTGCACGGACAGAAGCAGTTGTTAAGTTAGTGAAGAAAAGAAAAAATCAACTTCACTGAAAAAAGATCTTGACAAAGGTAAAAAAGTAGGTATAATAGAAAGTGGAGCATGGAGCAGATGGCT